>NZ_DAMAGC010000027.1:0-42555 GCF_031995405.1 Stenotrophomonas sp.
CGTGACCGATGGTGCCGACGTTGACGTGCGGCTTGGTGCGCTCGAACTTACCCTTGGCCATGGCTGCTTATCTCGAAATCGTCTGAATTGGTAGCACTTAGATGGTGCTCACGAAAGGAATCGAACCTTCGACCTCCTCCTTACCAAGGAGGTGCTCTACCGACTGAGCTACGTGAGCGAGTTTTGTATTATGGCACGAATTTGAATATATTCAAACTCATTCAATGGAGCGGGAGACGGGGATCGAACCCGCACCATCAGCTTGGAAGGCTGAGGTTCTACCATTGAACTACTCCCGCATCGGAAGCTCTTGCCACAACATGAAACTGGTGGAGGGAGGTGGATTCGAACCACCGAAGGCGTAAGCCAGCAGATTTACAGTCTGCCCCCGTTGGCCGCTTGGGTATCCCTCCTTACCACCCTGTCCCGTGGCGCCGAAGCGTTTTCGGTGTGGGGTGGAAGAGCCGTGAATTTTGGGGGTGAAGACGGGTTCTGTCAACACTCTTTTTGAACTTTTTCACACCAATCGCAAATTGCCCTGCAACGACGGGCTATTGCCCGGGGAGCGGCAGTGCTTCATCGGCAAAGATGGCCACGTGCGGCACGCCGTCGCCGCCGATCCAGCCGCGATACATGCCCTGGGTGTTGAACGGCGCGGCCACGCGACCGTCGGCGGACAACACGATCGCCCCGCCGTCGCCGCCCAGCGCGGGAATGCGCGCGTTGATCACCGCGCGACCGGCCTCGGCCGGGCTCTGCTTTAGGTACTGCATGCGTGCGCAGATGTCGTAGGCAGCGACGGTGCGGATGTAGAACTCGCCCCAGCCGGTCCCCGACACCGCGCAGGTCTCGTTGGCATAGGTGCCGGCGCCGATGATCGGCGAGTCGCCGACACGGCCATAGCGCTTGTTGGTCATGCCACCGGTAGAGGTGCCTGCGGCCAGGTGCCCCTGTGCGTCGAGCGCGACCGCACCGACCGTTCCGAAGTGGCGCGCAGTCTCGACGTCGGCATGGGCCTGGCCGCTGGCCTCCTCCCTGAGTGCCTTCTGCAGCTGCTGCCAGCGCTTTTCGGTGCGGAAGTAGGACGGATCGACCAGGGCGATGCCCTGGCTGGCGGCGAAGGTTTCGGCGCCCTGCCCGACCATCATCACGTGCGGGGAATGCTGCATCACCGCCTCGGCCAGCAGGATCGGATTGCGCACCCGCTGCACGCCGGCCACCGCACCGGCCTTGAGCGTGGCGCCGTCCATCAGCGACGCGTCCAGTTCATTGCGGCCGTCGTGGGTGAACACCGCGCCCTTGCCGGCATTGAAGGTGGGATCGTTCTCGAGCACGGTGATGGCCGCGGTGACCGCATCCAGTGCCGGCTTGCCCGCAGCCAGCGCGGCGTGGCCTTCCAGCAATGCCCGCCGGAGCGCTGCGCGCGCGGCTTTTTCCTCGGCCGGGGACAGATCCTTGCGCTCCACGCCGGCACCGCCATGGAGAACCAGCACCGGCTCGGCGGCGATGGCCGCCAGCGGCAGCGACAGGCACAGCGACAACAGCAACGCGGTTGGACGGGACATCGGCGGCACCGGCAGGTTGGGAAGCGCCATCATCGCCGCAGATGCGCGGTGCCGGTAGACCCGTTCCGCGCCAGACCGGTGGAGGCGCCTGATCCGGCCCAGCCGCACGACCGACCGGCATGCGCTACCGCAGCAGCAGGTCGCCGTCGCGGATGTCGGCGGTGAGGTGGAAGGCGGGGTCATCCACGTCGAAGCGATCCAGGTGCAGCAGGCTGCCGCTGCCCACGCCGGTGACCGGGATCGCGTGGAAATCCAGTGGCTCGCCATCGCGCAGGCGTTCGGCGGTATGCCGGGGCATCACCAGCCAGGCGTAGCCATCGTCATTGCTGAGCACGCGCCCCCGCCCATCGGCCTCCACGCACAGCGCGGTGTCCTCATCCACGCCGATGCCCACCATGTCGTCGCGACCGGCCTGCTGCGCGGCCCTGGCGACGAACACGATCAGCCGGCCGAGCCGGTCGCGCTTGCCGAAATGGGTGTCGGTGACGACGTTGGACAGGTACGGCAGGGACAGGAAGTCGTTGTCCAGGGTGACCGCACTGCCCATCGGGTCGTGCAGCGCGCGTTCGGAGGTGACGCTGCCGCCGTCCAGGGCGCCGTAGCTGTAGCCGCCGAGGATGGCCAGCCCGGCGCTGGTGCCGGCGATCGGACGCCCGGCACGGACATGTGCGTTGAGTGCGGCATTGAGCGCGGTGCCTTTCCAGAAGCGGATGTAGCGCGACTGGTCGCCGCCGGCGATGAAGATCGCATCGGCAGCCGCGACCACCCGCAGCACCGCCGGGTCATCTGCGGCGCGGCGACTGTCGAACGCCAGGGTCTGCACCGAGGCAGCCCCGCCGATATCGCGGTACAGCCGCTCCTGCAGCTCATCGGCCCCGGAGGCGCGCAGGATCACCACGCGGCCGTGCCCGGCCCGCCGCAACCACCACTGGAACGCCTCGGGCACCCACTCTCCCCCGCCCATCAGCATCATGGCCGGCTCGGTATGCACGGCCGGTGCCGCATCCAGGTCGCCCACCTCGTAATACCGGTAGCCGGGGTCCTGCAGGGACTGCGCGTGGAGCGGCGCAGCCAGGCCGAGCGACAGCAGCCAGAGCAGGGGTGCGAAGGGGCGGAGAGCCTTGTGCACGTTGATCTCCCTGAACAAATCGAGGGTGTAAGCGCTTCCACTGTTTGCCAGAGAACATGGCAGTGGTCAACCCCGTAAAAAAGGCGTTAAATGCGCGCCGTCCATTCGCGAAATGTGAATGGGGGACAGGCCTCCCTCGAGGCCGACACTTTCTTCTCGAGAATTCTCATGCGTAAACAGGCGATGGCGTGGTCGATCCAGCTGGCGTTGATGGGTGTGGCCGCGACCGCGGGTGCCCAGACACCCGCCCCCGGGGTGCAGCAACTGGATACGGTGCAGGTCACCGGTTCGCGCATTCCGCGTGCGCAGGTGGAAGGCCCGGCACCGGTGACGGTGATCACCGCCGAGCAGATCCAGGCCAGCGGCTTCACCAGCGTGCCCGACGTGCTGCGCTCGATGACCCAGAACGGCGGTGAGACCCAGAGCCAGCAGTCCTCCAGCGGCGCCGACTTCTCGCCGGGTGCGCAGCAGGTCGACCTGCGCGGGCTGGGCCCGAACCATACGCTGGTGCTGGTCAACGGCCGCCGCATCGCCGACTTCCCGATGCCCTTCCAGGGCCGCAGCAATTTCACCGACGTCTCCAACATCCCGATCGGGATGATCGAGCGGATCGAAGTGCTGACCGGTAGCGCCTCGGCGATCTACGGTTCGGATGCGATCGCCGGGGTGGTCAATTTCATCCTGAAGAAGCGCGTGGATGGCACCACCGTGGACATACGCATGGGCACCACTACCGAAGGCGGTGGCGAGTCGTTCGACATCAGCCTGGCCAGCGGCTTCGATGCCGGCCGCTTCAGCGCGGTGTACAGCCTGGAACTGCAGTCGCAGACGCCGCTGTGGGCCTATCAGCGCAGCCGGCAGGATTCCACCCAGGATGCGCCGACCGAGGGTGCGCGTGCCGCGCGCCGTGCCTACCTGCGCACCGACTACAACGATGATTACCTGGACCCGGGCCAGGCCACCTGCGATGCGCTGGCCGGGCAGAACCGCGGCAGCACCCGGTACGCCGAGCGCGATCGCTACGGTTTCTACTGCGGCAGTGACGCCTCGATCGGTTACGGCACCATCCTGAGCAAGCGCCGTGGCGTCAACGGCTATGCCTCGCTCAACTACGCCTTCGACAACGGCGCCAGCTGGTTTGCCGACGTGCAGATGGGCTACCACGACATCGCGCTGATGCGCGATGTCACCCAGTGGGGCCGGATGGCCGCCGACGGCAACGAAGACGGCTACTTCTACAACCAGGCCACCGACCAGGTCGAGTTCTGGCAGCGGCAGTTCTCGCCGGAGGAAATGGGCGGGCTGCGCAACGGCATGATCCGCAGCACCCAGAAGACCTTCAGCGTCACCACCGGCTTCAAGGGCAGCCTGGACGCGAACTGGGATTACGAGGCGTCGCTGAGCCATTCGCAGTACCAGTCCTCGATCCGCTGGCCGCAGATCATCGCCGCCAAGGCCAACACGCTGTTCCTGGGCGAGCAGCTGGGCGAGTACACCGATGACGATGACAACGTGTTCCCGGTGTTCAATGCCGACCCGGCGCGTCTGTACCGGCCGCTGAGCCGCAGCGAGTACGATTCGATCGCCGCGAAGACGACCTACACGCCCAAGTCGCGCACCGATACCGCCGCGCTGACCCTGACCAACGGCGCGCTGTTCGAACTGCCGGGCGGCAAGGCCGGTTTCGCCGCCACCGCCGAGTTCGGCAACCAGTCCTACGCGCTCAATCCCGATCCGCTGGCGACCGGGTATTACTACTACAGCTGGAAGGATTCGGACGGACACGGCAGCCGCAACCGCTGGGCCACCGCCGCCGAGCTGCGGCTGCCGCTGCACGACACCCTCAACGTGAGCGTGGCCGGTCGCTACGACCAGTACCGCTATTCCGGCAACAGCATCGGCAAGGCGACCTGGAGCGGCGGCATCGAATGGCGCCCGATCGACACCCTGCTGGTGCGCGGCTCCTACGGCACCGCGTTCCGCGCGCCGGACCTGCACTACGTGTATGCCGGCCCGGGCAACGACGAGACCAGCAACAACGACTACTACACTTGCCAGCTGGACCAGGCCGAGGACTGCTCGGAGTACGAGGAAAACCTGATCCGCACCCGCGAGGGCAACCGCAAGCTCGATCCGGAAACCAGCACGTCCTGGAGCGCCGGCTTCGTCTGGTCGCCGGCGATCGGCCTGGACCTGTCGGTGGACTGGTTCGACATCGACATGCGCAACCAGGTGCAGGACATGGACGTGGGTACCATCCTGCGCGATGAAGCGGCGTGCCGGCTGGGCAACGCCGATGCCGATTCGCCGACCTGCGTGGACGCGATCAGCCGGGTCACCCGCACCAGCGACGGCCGCCTGTACGGCGTGCACGTCAACCCGATCAACATCGCCCGCGAAACCACGCGTGGCATCGACGTGGGCCTGCGCTACCGGCTGAGCACCGGGCTGGGCGACTTCATCCTGAGCGGCAACCACACCTGGGTGAAGACGCACGACTTCCAGCAGTTCGAGGGCGATGTGGTCGAAGACCAGTTCGCGGTCAACAGCGGCTTCGACATCCCGCGCACCAAGACCAGCGCCAGCATCACCTGGGAGAAGGATGCCTGGTCGGCCACCGTGTACGGCTCGCGCCTGGGACGGTTGCCGACCTACGACAGCTACGACCAGAGCTTCGACCCGGACAGCGGCGACAGCCCGTGGATCGGCGCCACCTACCGCTACAACGTGTCGCTGCAGTACCGCTTCGACGACCATTCGCGACTGTCGCTGACGGTGGTCAACGTGGCCAACAAGATGCCGCCCAGGGACGTGACCTACACGCCCTATCCGTACTACGACGTGTCCTGGTTCGATACGGTGGGCCGCACGCTCAACCTGCAGTACACGCACAAGTTCGGCGGCACCGCGCTGTAAGCGGCGCGCTGCACGCGGTACCGGACGGGCCCGCCAGTGTGCGGGCCCGTCTGTTTTCATCCAGCTGAACGGCACCCATGACGCGGGACGCGCACGCCCGGTTTTAGGGATCGACTGATGTGCCCGGGCGTCGGCGCTTCCTAGCATGCGCGCATGCATCGTCTCCTGCCCCGACGCTCCACCCTCGACGCCCCGGTCGTGGCGGCCAACGTGCTGCTGCGCTGGTTGTCACTGTGCGTGCTGTTCTGCCTGCTGGGCACGGCCGGGTTCTACCTGCTGGCGCAGCTCGGCGAGGACGTGTCGGTGCATCGCCGTGACATGAACGCTGCCGCTTACCGTGCGCAGGTGTATTTCGACCATCGCGAAGCCCTGTTGAACTACCTGGTGGACTCGGTGGTGGAATCGCCGCTGCCCGCCTCCACCCCGGCGCGGCCGGACGAGGCCGAGGAAAGCGAGGTGCAGCGGCTGCCGCTGGGACCAGGCCGCGATGGCCGCCCGCTCAGCCTGCTGCTGTCGGCGCGTGCCGAGCACACGCTGGCCGACTTCGGCGCCCGCCTGATCCACGTAAGCAGCGATCCGCAGGTACCGCGCCAGTGGCTGCAGGGCGTGCGCACGCCGGCGGCCCCGCCGCCGGCCGAGCTGACCGCGACGGTGCTGCGCGCGCATGCGGCCCGCGCCACGCCCGGGACCGAGGTGTACTGGCTGGCCTCGAATCGGCCGGGGACCGCCATCTATTTGTATCGCGCCGCCGAGGACGGACCCGATCCAGCTCATTGGCTGGTGTTGGCACTGGATGCGACGGCAGTGGCGGGCAAGGTCAACGGCCGTGGCATCGGCGAATTCCTGCTGCTCGACCAGCGTGGCGAGCCCATCGTGTCGAGTCCGTCGGCCACCGATCCGCCCGCGGCATGGCTGCGCGACCAGCGCGTCGATGCCTTCGCCCCGGTGTGGGCGCGCGGGCTGCCGCGGGGGCTGGCCCTGGTCAAGAGCATCGGCCAGGACGGCTGGCGGCTGGTCTATCACCTGCCCACGACGTTGTTGCTGCGCGACCTTGCCGTGCACATCGCGGTGTCGCTGCTGGTATGCCTTGCCGCGATCGCGGCACTGCGGCTGCTCATCCGGCGCATCGACCGCCAGCTCATCCAGCCGGCCCACCGCCAGCACCTGCAGTTGCTGGAGAGCGTTGATTTCGGCAGTACCGTGATCGAAATGGCGCCGGTCGGCATGTGCGTGCTGCGCTGCCAGGACGCGCGGGTGATGCTGGAAAACCAGCTGGCGCGCGACTGGCTGGGCAGCGACACCGGTGCAGGCGACTGGACCGGGGCGTGGCGCCGCGCGGGCAACCTTGACCCGCAACCCGGACGCAGCCGGCGCGCGGTCGACTTCACCACGGTCGACGGACGTCAGCTGCAGGTGCTGTACGCATCCACGCGTTACCACGGCGACGACGTGCTGCTGTGCGTGTTCAACGACATCAGCCGGCACCGTCAGATCCAGGCGGCGCTGTCGGCGGCCAAGCAGGCGGCCGACGAGGCCAGCCAGGCCAAGAGCGCCTTCGTGGCGACCATGAGTCACGAGATCCGCACGCCGCTGTATGGCGTGCTGGGCACGCTCGAACTGCTCGGCAACACCACGCTGGATCCGCGCCAGGCCCAGTACCTGAAAACCATCCAGCACTCCTCGTCGGTCCTGCTGCAGCTGATCAGCGACATCCTGGACGTCTCCAAGATCGAGTCGGGCCAGCTCACCCTGGCCAGTTCCACGTTCTCACCGCTGGAACTGGCCGAGACCACGCTGGGCGCCTACGCGGCCGCCGCCGCGCGCAAGCAGCTGCAGATCGTGGTCTGCACCGATCCACGCCTGCCCGCGCAGGTGACCGGCGATGCCGACCGCATCCGCCAGGTGCTGGGCAATCTGCTCAGCAACGCGATCAAGTTCACCGACAGTGGCCGCATCGTGCTGCGCGTCAAGCTGCTCGCGTGCGAGGGTGGCACCGCGACCGTCAGCTGGCAGGTCACCGACACCGGCATCGGCATCGCCGCGGCCGAACATGCACGGCTGTTCGAGCCGTTCCGCCAGGCCAGCGGCCACGGGCGTGCCGACGGCACCGGGCTGGGGCTGTCGATCAGCGACCACCTGGTGCGGCTCATGAACGGTGAAATGCGCCTGGTCAGCGAGCCCGGCCTGGGCAGCAGCTTCACCGTGATCCTGCCGCTGGGCGTGGACGCCGATGCCTGCACCGAGGCAGGGACGGTTGGAGAGGGTCCACGGCTGCTGCCGCATCCGCCGGTGTATGTGCGCGCCGCGCTGGCCGAACTTGCCGACAGTGCGTGCCAGTGGCTGCAGCGCTGGGGGGCCAGCGCGCGCCGCTACAGCGCGGACCTGCCGCTGCCGCGGGAACCGGGTGCGATCCTGGTGGACAGCGATCCGCGCGATGCAACGCCGATCGAATGGCCTGGTCCGCGCGTGGTCGCCCTGGCCGATGCCGGCGATCCGGTCTGCGAGGATCCGACGCGACCGGAGCACCTGACGGTCACCATGCTCAGCATCCGGGCGATCGCCGATGCGGTGTTCCGCCTCCAGCACGGCAACCCTGCACCGGTGGCTTCGACAACGCGTGTCCAGCGCGCCGCACTCGGCCTGCACGTGTTGGTGGCCGAGGACAACCCGATCAATCGGCTGATCCTCAAGGAGCAGCTGGAAACCCTGGGCTGCAGCGTGGTCACCGCCTGCGACGGACACGAGGCCCTGGCCTGCTGCACGGCCGAGGTGTTCGACGTGGTACTCACCGACATCAACATGCCCGGCCTTGGCGGCCACGCGCTGGCACGCCGCCTGCGCCAGCAGGGCCACGCGATGCCGGTGATCGGCGCCACCGCCAATGCCACGCCGGAAGAACGCGGTCGCTGCCTGGCCGGCGGCATGACCGACTACCTGGTGAAACCGATCGACATCGGCACCCTCCGCCACGCGCTGGGCGGACTGACCGCAGGAGCCCCGACATGAGCGACCACCGTGTACTGATCCTGGAAGACCAGCCGTTCCAGCGCGGCTTCCTGGCCAACATGTTCAATGCCGCGCCCGGCATCGCCACCGACACCTGCGGCGATGCGGCCCACGCGGTGGAGATGTGCAACTGGCGCCGCTACGACCTGGTCGTGACCGACCTGATGATGCCGGGCGTGGACGGCATCCAGTTCATCCAGGCCCTGGCCGCGCAGGAGCACCGCCCAATGCTGGCGCTGGTCAGTTCGGCCTCGCAACGGATGATGGCCTCGGCACGCTTGATGGCCGAATCGCTGGGCATCACCGTACTCGGCATCCTGCCCAAGCCGGTGTCCGCGGCCGATGTCGGCGAACTGCTGGCGCAGCTTGAACACGCCAGTGCCGAGGCCGCCCCGGCAAGCGCGCCGACCGAGGCGCCGATCGTGGCCAGCCGCGAACGCCTGTGCGAGGCGATCGGCAACGGCCAGATCACCGCCTGGTTCCAGCCGAAGAAATCGCTGGATTCGGGGCTGGTGGTTGCCGCCGAGGCACTGGTGCGCTGGCGTCATCCCGAACATGGCACGCTGCAGGCCGGTCGTTTCCTGCCGCTGATCGAACAGCACGGGATGGAGCCGGCGCTGCTGCGGCATGTCCTCAAGGCCAGCGTGCAGGCGCAGGCGCGCTGGCGCGAACAGGGCTTCCGCATCCCGGTCTCGATCAACCTGCCGCCGCACCTGCTGGAGCGCAGCAGCCTGCCCGACGAACTGCTGGACCTCACCCTCAGGCATGGCGGGATCCCGGCAGACCTGTGCTTCGAGCTGATGGAGAGCAGCACCACCCACCATGTCAGCGACTACTACGCCGGGGCCTGCCGATTGCGGATGAAGGGCTTCGGGCTGGCCCAGGACGATTTCGGCCAGGGCCTCAGTTCGGTGCACAACCTGGTCAGCACGCCCTTCACCGAGGTCAAGATCGACCGGGCACTGGTGCGCGGCTGCGCGCGCGATCCTGCGCTGCACAGCGCACTGGCCACGGTGATCGCGCTGGGCAGCAAGCTCGGCCTGAACATCGTCGCCGAAGGCGTGGAGACCGACGCCGAGCTGGCCACCCTGCGCAAGCTGGGCTGCAACCAGGTACAGGGCTTCCTGATCTCGCGCGCGATTCCCGCCGAAACCTTCGGTGCACTGCTGGACCAGGAAAAGGCCGCGCACCGTCACACAGAACTGGGCCACCCAGGCACCCTCGCCGCGCGCTGAGCCGTTGCACGCCTGCATTCACTACGCCATCCCGTGCGGCCCCGCACCCTTGTGCATCGGGTCACAACGGTTGACGATCGCAGGCACGCGGCATCGCGGCACCCAGCGCTTCGCCGCCACCATCACAAGGGAAGGCCATGCCCGACGCTGCACCCATCCGCCAGCTCGCCCGCCGTTCGCTGCGCGTGCATGCGCTGTTGATCGGCGTGATCATCCTGGCCACGATCCAGGCGGGGCTGGTGCTGTCGACCACGCTGCAGCTGCTGCGCGAGGAACAGGACAAGATCGAGTTCCACTTCCGCCGCCTGAGCGGCGCGTTGCAGGAACAGGAGCGTTTCATGCGCCGCTGGCGCGCCCAGGATCACGAGCGGGTGGCGCTGCCGGGCGGTCCGCCGGGAACGGTGCGCCGCCCGCTGCCGGCCTCTGCCACCGACGCGGCTGTTCCCGAGCAGGCTTACATCCCCTTCTCGGTGCTGCACGATGGCGCTGCGCCGCCGGCCTCTGCCTCGACGCTGGGCATGCGCTTCTCCGGTTTCTATGGCGCATTCTGGGCCGAATCCCGCTATCCCTCGCCGCGCTGCCTGCTGGTGAGCGGCGACGGCACGGCCGGCCTGCTGGTGCCGCTCACGGTGGACGACATCGATCCGGTGCGGCCATCGACGGCGTCGCTGCAGGCGGTGCTGCAGTACATCCACCAGGTGGCGGCCAGTGTGTCGCTGCAGCGCGGCGACGTGCGCTGGTTCGAGCGCCGCATGGACGATGGCAACACCCGTGTGTTGTCGATTGCGCAGGCTCCGCAGGACATCAACGCGTGGGGCGAAGCGGACGGCGGTGCCATGCCGGCGATCGCATGCCTGCTGGACGTGTCGCGGCTGGACGACCATCGCCAGATCCTCGGCGAGGCCATCTACGACCAGCTCACGCTCATCGATCCGAACGGACGGCGGGTCCACGGACCTCGGGTGGACGGCGAACGGGGCGCGCAGCGACGCTTCACCGGCGACGGCCTGGTCTACCGCATGCGTACCGGTGACGGCTGGCAGGCGATCTACCAGGTGCGCTGGGCGCGCGTGCTCAGCCATCCCCGCGGGCCGCTGATCGGCAGCGTGATCGCCGCGCTGCTGCTGGCGCTGGGTGGCGTACTGGTGCTGCGCGGCTACCGGCGCGCGGTGCTGGTGCCGCTGCGCGCCAACCATGAGCGCCTGCTGGAAAGCGAGGCGTTCAGCCGCACCGTGCTGGACGCGGCCCCCATCGGTCTGTGTCTGCTGCGCCAGCGCGACGGCCAGGTGATCCTGGAGAACGCCCTGGCACGCAACTGGCTGGGAGAGCATCCCGACGCACCCGGCTGGCATGGCGGGTGGCGCGACGATGCGTGGACCGACGCGGAGACCCAGCGCCCCGCCACGCGGCCCTACACCACGCCCGACGGACGCCATCTGCTGGTAACCGTCACCGCCGCGCGCTACCGCGGCGAGCCGGTGATGCTGTGCCTGTTCATCGACCTCACCGCCCAGCATGAAGCCGAACTGGTGCTGCAGCAGGCACGCGTGGCCGCCGACCAGGCCAACCGGGCCAAGAGCCTGTTCCTGGCCACGATGAGCCATGAGATCCGCACGCCGCTGTACGGCGTGCTGGGTACGCTGGAGCTGCTCGGACTGACCCCGCTGGACAGCCGGCAGCAGGAATACGTGGGCACCATCCAGCGCTCTTCCTCCACGCTGATGCAGTTGATCAGCGACATCCTGGACGTGTCCAAGGCCGAGGCCGGGCAGTTGGTACTGGAGCCGGTGGCGTTCTGCCCGGCCGGCTTGACCGAGGAGGTGCTGCGCTCGTATGCGGGTTCGGCCACGCGCAGGCGGCTGCAGCTGTATGCATGCATCGACGCCAACGTCCCGGCGCTGGTGATCGGCGATGCCGCGCGCATCCGCCAGGTGCTCAACAACCTGATCAGCAACGCGATCAAGTTCACCGACGCCGGCCGTATCGTCGTGCGCCTGCGTACGGTGGACGCGGCAGGCGCAGTGCCGCGGCTGAGCTGGCAGGTGGCCGACACCGGCATCGGCATCCAGCAGGAGCACCAGGCGCGGCTGTTCGAGCCGTTCTACCAGGCCAACCCCGGTACCGATGCGATGCGCGGTACCGGCCTGGGCCTGGCGATCAGCGCCCACCTGGTGCAGTTGATGGGCGGCGAACTGCGGGTGGTCAGCGACAGCGGGCTGGGCAGCAGTTTCAGCTTCGACCTGCCGCTGGACGAAAGTCCCGACCTTGCCGAACAGCGTCCGGGCTTCGGCGCGCACGAGGCGGTCTACGTGCGCTCGCCATCGCGCGAACTGGCCGACAACCTGTGCGAGCGCCTGCGCCAGCGCGGCGCGGCCGCACAGGTCTACCACAACGAATCGGCGCAGAACTTCAGCGCGCACACGCCCTTGCTGGACGTGCTGCTGGACGAGCCGGACCCCGGCTGGGCCGGGCCGCACGTGGTGGCCAGGACCGATGGTGGCGACCATCCGGAGCGGATCGACGGGCGCTGGGTGGTGTCCATGCACAACCTGGATGCGATGGTGGATGCGCTGCTGATGGCCACCGGTGGGGATGCACCCCGGCAGGTGCCGGCGGCAGCGCCGCAGTTCCGTCGCCTCGGTCTGCACGTGCTGGTCGCCGAGGACAACCCGATCAACCAGATGATCCTGCGCGAACAGCTGGAACAGCTCGGCTGCCATGCCGTGGTGGCCGGCGATGGCGACGAAGCGCTGGGCTACTGGGCACAACGTCGCTTCGATGCGGTGCTGACCGACGTCAACATGCCGCATATCGATGGCTATGCCCTCACCCGTCGGCTGCGCGCGGACGGTGTACGCGTACCGATCATCGGCGCCACCGCCAACGCCGCGCCGGAAGAGCGCGAGCGCTGCCGCATCGCCGGCATGGACAGCTGCCTGGTCAAGCCGATTTCGCTGCAGGCGCTATACCGCCAGCTCAGCGGAGTGACCGAACCGGTGGCCGCGACCCCAGCGGACCTTTCACCGGTCGGCGATGTGCCGGTCGATACGATTGTCGTCTCCGGCCACCTGCGTGAACTTTTTCTGACCACCATGCGCAGCGACCTGCAGGGCCTGTCGGCGGCGATGGAAAGCGGCCACGCCAACGAGGTGCGGCAGATGCTGCATCGCCTCCGCGGGGCCCTGGTGATGGTGTCGGCGCAGCGCCTGGTCGACGTCGCCCAGGTGATCGAAGATAGAATCGCCGCCGGCGCGACGGTGGCGGCGTGGAGCACGGCAGCGGAGGCTTTCCTGATCGAGCTGGAACGCGCGCTGGTGCGGCTGGAGCGCTCGCCGCCGGAGTCCACCGATGTCCCCTGAGTTTTGCTCCTGCCGGTGCCGAGAACACGCATGAAGACCAAGATCGTCATTGCCGATGACCACCCGATCGTGCTGGCCGGCATCCGCGATGTCATCGACCGCGATCCGCGCCTGGAGCTGGTCGGCCAGGCACAAAGCCCTGCTGCGCTGGTCGAGCTGATGCAGACGCTGGCCCCGGACATCGTGATCTCCGACTACAACATGCCCGGCGACGACACCCTCGGCGATGGCATCAAGTTGATCTCCTACCTGCTGCGCAACTTCCCCGATACCCAGGTGCTGATCCTGACCATGGTCTCCAACCCGTCGATCATCGCCGAGATGTACCGGGCCGGTGCCAACGGCGTGGTGCGCAAGAGCGGGGACCTGAAGGAACTCAACGTCGCCCTGTCGGCGTTGCTGGCCCAGCGCGTGTACCGCTCCCCGGACCTGCCGCGCGAGGAAGCCCTGCCCGAAGCCGGTGACGCGTCGTCGGCATCGCTGCTGTCGCCGCGCGAGTTCGAGGTGATCCGGTTGTTCGCCAACGGCCAGAGCGTGGGCGACATCGCCAGACGCCTGAACCGCAGCAGCAAGACGGTCAGCACCCAGAAGGTCAGCGCGATGCGCAAGCTGGGCGCCAAGACCGACCAGGAACTGATCACCTTCTGCCTGACCTCGGACCTGTTCAACTGAGCACGCGCGCGGGCGCTCCGGCACGGGAGGCCCCGCGCCGGCACCGCGCCATGGCTGACCGCCGGCTCAACCGCGCTGCTGCGCCCGGCGCAGTTTAAGGATCGCCTGATGTCACCGGCAGCGACCACTGCCTAGTCTGTGCGTACCGGCGGCGCAGTGGTCGCGCCGGTACGGCTTCAAGGACGCTCCTCATGCACGCCTTCGGCGTGTCGTGGCGATGGCGCTGTCATCGCCCCCCCTCCCCCGCGCCTTGTCGCCATGCGGCGTTGCCGGCCCGTGCCGGTGACGCCGCAACGGTGGTCGCCGGATGGCGATCGACATGGTCTGCAGATCCGTCTGGCGTACGCCGGACGGCTGCCTTGCGACGAGAAGAACCAGGATGAACAGAATCTACCGGTTGGTGCGGGATCCCGTGAATGGACGCTGCAGGGTGGCGTCCGAGCTTGCCCGGCGACGGGGAACTGCATCCGGCGCGCACGGCGCAGCACGCGCCGGTCTGCCAACGCGGATTGCCCTTGGCGCGGCATTGCTGGCAGCCCTGCCGGCGGGTGCTGCGGTCTACACGGGTCCGATCGTCCTCGACGCCGGCGAAACCTTCGAGCTGGCCAGCGGCGACAGCGTGCTGCACACCGGCAGTGGTTACGCGGTCACCGTGCGAGGCACGGACACCACGTTGAACGCCGCCGACCTGGACCTGCAGGTCACCGGCAATGGCAGCGGCATCGGTGCCCTGGCCGGCGGCAGCGTGCAGATCGAGGGCGGCCACATCCAGCTCGGCGATGGCACCGCCAGCGTCGGCCATGCGCTGAACGCCAGTGGCGCGGGCAGTGTGATCCGCGCCAACAATCTGGTGATCGACGCGTATCGCAACGGCTCCGGCTACGGCACGGTTACCGCCGGCGACGGCGGCAAGGTGTGGATGACCGGTGGGCGCGTCAACAGCGGCGGCAACGCGGTGTACGCCACCGGCGCCGGCAGCGAACTGCACCTGGTCGGTACGGAGATCAACAGCGGCGGCAACAGCACCGCGTATGCGGCAGGCGGCGCGCTGCTGGCGATGGAAGCGCTGCAGCTCACTTTCGGACCGGGCACCGGCGGCATCAGCGGGCGGCTCTCGTCCAGCGGTACCGGCAGCGTGCTGTCGCTGACCGATGTGGACGTGGTCAACGGCTATTTCGACATCAGCGACGGCGGTCTGCTGCGCATCACTGGCGGCAGCGCCATCACCAACGGCGGCAGCATCCGCCTGCTCGGCAACCGGACCACCGGCATCCATGCGTCGGCTGAAGTGACCGGTGGCACCTTCGACACCACCGGCGGCTACGGCGTCAACGTCAACGACTGGGGCAGACTGACCGCCAACGGCGCGCACTTCACCGTGCGCGATGGGTATTCGGGCATGTGGCTGACCAGCGTCGAGTCGCAGGTGGACCTGACCGACACCTCGATCAGCACCTATGGCACCAATGGCTACGGGCATGGCATCGAAGTCCAGGGCGGCACCGCCACCCTGCGCGGTGGCAGCATCGATACCCATGGCGACAACGTGTACGGCCTGCGCGCCACCGGCAGCAATCCGGCCACGGCCTATTCGCGCATCCGCGCCAACGACCTGGACATCACCACCTACGGCAACGGCGGTGGCGGCGTGTTCCTGGGCGGCAGCACGGTGAGCGCGCAGCTCGAAGGCGGCAACATACGCGTGCTTGGCGATGCGTCCTTCGGCATCGTGCAGATGAACACCGCCCAGCTCTCCTTCGAGAGCATGGACATCCACGCCGAGGGGGCCAACAGCGGCGCATACCGCGCTTATCTCACCGTGTTCGGTCCGTACTGGAACCGGCTGTGGTTCAACAGCAGCCGCCTGCAGACCGAAGACGGCCCGGCGGTGTGGCTGCAGGGCAGCAATCACGATGTCAGCTTCAGCAATGCCGTAGTGGTCGCGCGCCAGGCCGGCAGCGTGGACGGGGGCCACCTGCTGCGGGTCAGCGATACCGTGTTCACCGATGGCAGCTCGGTGGCCACCTCGGACGTCCGGTTCAATGCCGACTACAGCCAGCTGACCGGCGATGTGGTGGTGGACAGCGCCACGGCCAACGTGCAGATGACGCTGGCCAACGCCAGCGTGCTGACCGGCGCGTTGCGCGGCGACAGCGGTTTCCACGTGGCGTCGCTGTCGCTGGATGACAGCAGCCGCTGGAACCTGCGCGGCGACTCCACCGTGGGTACGCTGCAGCACGCGGGCACCATTGCGTTCGTTGCACCCACGCAGGGTGACTTCAAGACCCTGACCATCACCGGCGACTACGTCGGCAATGGCGGCACGTGGGTGATGCATCGCCAGCTTGGCGATGACGGCTCGGCGGGCGATGCGCTGGTGATCCAGGGCAACAGCAGCGGCACCGCGAGCGTGCGGGTGGACAATGCCGGTGGCGCCGGGGCGCTGACCGATGAGGGCATTCGCCTGATCAGCGTTGCCGGTCAGTCCGATGCGCAGTTCGCGCTGCAGGGGCGTGCCGTGGCCGGTGCGTACGACTACTTCCTGTACAAGGGCGGGGTGAGTACGCCGGATGACGGCAACTGGTACCTGCGCTCGGAATATGTGGCGCCGGTTGATCCTGTCGACCCGATTGATCCTGTCGACCCGGTGGATCCTGTGGATCCGGTCGATCCGGTCGATCCGGTCGATCCGGTCGATCCGGTCGACCCTGCCACGCCGGATCCTGGCCTTCCGGTCGACCCGGTGGAGCCCGGTCCGCAGGTCGAACGCCCCGAGCCGGCCATCTACCTGGCCAACCAGTCGGCCGCCCTGCGCATGTTCCAGCACACCCTGCACGACCGTGCCGGCGATCCGGGCACCCGTGTCCACGCCGCGGATGCCACCGGCGCGCTGGCCTGGGCGAACGTGCGCAGCAGCAACGTGGACCGGCACGCCGCCGGCGAGCAGGTCCGCGTGGATAGCCGCGTGGACAGCGTCATGGTCGGTATTGGACATGAGCTGGCCGCCAACGCGGGCGGCCAGCTGCAGCTCGGACTGATGGGTGGTCATGGCCGGGCAAGCAGTGATGCCATGTCCCGGGTGACCAGCTACGCCGCGCGCGGCGTGGTCACCGGCACCAGCCTGGGCGTGTACGGCACCTGGTTGCAGGATGCGGACATGCAACGCGGCGCATATGTGGACAGCTGGGTGCAGTACAGCCGCTTCCGCAACCGCGTGCAGGGCGAGGGGCTGGCCGAGGAACGCTACCGTTCGCGCAACTGGAGTGGCTCGGTGGAAGCGGGCTATGTGCTGCCGCTGCAGCGCACCGCCGACCGCGGCCTGTACCTGGAACCGCAGCTGCAGGTGGTCCACAACCGCTACGACGCCGACGACGTGGTCGAAGCCAATGGCACCGCGGTGGAGAGCCGGCGCGCCGGTGGCACCAGCACGCGCCTGGGTGCTCGCCTGTACACCCGCGCACTGACCCCGAAGCAGGGCGATGTACATCCCTTCGTCGCGGTGAACTGGTGGTCCGGTGGCAACGCGTCGGCGATCGCGGTTGACGGCGTGTCGCTCCGCCGCGACCTGCCCGATGACATCTACGAGGCCAAGGCTGGCGTGCAGGTGAACCTGCCCGGTGGCTGGCGCGGCTGGGGCCAGCTCGGCCACCAGACCGGCAGCCAGGGCTATCGCGATACCAGCGCGCAGCTGGGTGTTTCCTACAGCTGGTAAAAGGCGCGCCTGCTTCCGGTCGTATGGCCGGAAGCGGGCGCCACAACACGGCAACGCCCATGGCGGCCGCTGGCCTGCGCCACGCAACAGCGGACGCACGCACCGGTTTTCCACATCCGACGGGGAAAGGCGTGGGGGTTTGATGTGGACAAGTCGGTGCAAGCCAGCCACGCCAACGTTTTCGGGGCGTGGCGTTTTTTTGTCCAGGGCTCGGCGCGGTTTTCCACAGCGCGCGTGCAAAGCGATGGGGGTTTGCTGTGGACAACCCTGCGTGAGCGGTACGTGGCAAGGCTTTCCACGCGTGGTCAAAAATTGTCCACTACGCCTGCGGTGGAGGATTGCGTGGTTGCCGGCCAACGGGCGGCACTGCCGGGCCGGGTTTTCCACATGGGCCGTGGAGAGCGATGGGTGTTTGTTGTGGACAAGTGCTGCAGAGCCCCATATTCCGGGCTTTTTTCGCAGTGGTGATTTTTTATCCAGCGCGGGCGATCGCGCGGCACCAACGCAAACGCCCCGCTCAAGGCGGGGCGTTGCGGACATCACACGTCGATGCGATCAGACGTTGAAGCGGAAGTGCAGGATGTCGCCTTCCTGGACGCGGTATTCCTTGCCTTCCAGGCGCAGGCGACCGGCTTCCTTGGCGCCGGCTTCGCCCTTGTACTTGATGAAGTCGTCGTAAGCGATGGTTTCAGCGCGGATGAAGCCCTTCTCGAAGTCGGTGTGGATCACCGCGGCGGCCTGCGGCGCGGTGGCGCCCTTGCGCACGGTCCACGCACGGACTTCCTTCACGCCAGCGGTGAAGTAGGTCTGCAGGCCCAGCAGCTGGTAGGCGGCGTAGATCACGCGGTTCAAGCCCGGCTCGGACAGGCCCAGGTCGGCCAGGAAGGTGTCGCGGTCTTCGTCGTCCAGCTGCGACAGCTCTTCTTCGATCGCGGCCGAAACCGGCACCACCTGCGCGCCTTCCTCGGCGGCACGGGCGCGCACGGCGTCCAGGTGCGGGTTGTTCTCGAAGCCGTCTTCAAGCACGTTGGCGATGTACATCACCGGCTTGAGGGTCAGCAGGAACAGGTCGCGGACCAGGGCCTTTTCTTCCTCGTCCAGGCCGGCGGTACGCCCGGCCTTGCCATCGGCCAGCGCAGCCTGCAGCTTGGCCAGCACCGGCTTGCGCGCGGCCGCTTCCTTGTCGCCGCCCTTGGCGGCGCGCTCGGCGCGGTTCAGCGCCTTTTCGACGCTGTCCAGGTCGGCCAGGGCCAGCTCGGTATCGATGGTATCGATGTCCGACAGCGGGTCGACCTTGTTGTTGACGTGGATGACGTCGGCGTTCTCGAAGCAGCGCACCACGTGGGTGATCGCATCCACTTCACGGATGTGGGCCAGGAACTTGTTGCCCAGGCCTTCACCGCTGGCGGCACCAGCAACCAGGCCGGCGATGTCCACGAATTCCACCGCGGTCGGGATGACCTTCTGCGGGTTGATGATCGCGGCCAGCTCGTTCAGGCGCGGATCCGGCACCGGCACGATGCCGACGTTCGGTTCGATCGTGCAGAACGGGAAGTTGGCCGCGGCGATGCCCGCCTTGGTCAGCGCGTTGAACAGGGTCGATTTGCCGACGTTGGGCAGACCGACGATGCCGCATTTGATACCCATCTTTGACAGCCTCTGGGGGTGGTAGGTACCGACCGTGGGTCGGTACACCGTGGTTATTTCGGGGTGTGCAGGCGCTTCATCGCTTCGCTGAAATCGCCCTGCACTGCCAATGGCAACACGTCGATCGCGTCGTCGATGGCGTGGCCGATCAGCACATCGTCATCTTTGCTTGCGCGTCCCAGCACCCACGGCACCACGCGGTCCTTGTGACCGGGATGGCCGATGCCGATGCGCAGGCGGTGAAACCTGCCATGACCCAGCAGGCGGATGGTGTCGCGCAGGCCGTTCTGGCCGCCATGGCCGCCGTCGAACTTGAGCCGTGCCACGCCGGGCGGCAGGTCCAGTTCGTCGTGCGCCAGCAATGTTTCTTCCGGCTCGATCTTCCAGAAACGCTGCGCGGCCGTGACCGACTTGCCACTGAGATTCATGAAGGTGGCAGGCTTGAGCAGCCACACCGCCTGCCCGGCGATGTCGACCTTGGCGGTCTCGCCGAACAGCTTGCTGTCCACGCTCCAGCGCGCGCCGGCCTGTGCGACCAGGGCATCAATGAAACGAAACCCGGCATTGTGCCGGGTCTGGGCGTGCTCGGGTCCGGGATTGCCCAGACCAACGATCAATCGCAATCCTGTCATCACTCTTCTTCGTCGGTACCGGCCCTGTGTCGGCACATACAGAAACGGCGCCTGCCCCGCAGGACAGGCGCCGCAACAACTTACTCGGCGGCCGGCGCTTCGTCGGCAGCGTCTTCCTTGCCGTGCTTGGCGGTGACGATCGCATCGTCATGGTCCTTGCCCTGGGCCAGGGCCGGGATCTCAACGCCCTTCGGCAGCTTGATGTCCGACAGGTAGATCACGTCGCCAGCCTTCAGCTCGCCCAGGTCGACGTCGATCGACTCCGGCAGGTCCTTCGGCAGGCAGGTGACGGTCACTTCCTTCAGTTCGTGGGTGACCACGACGTCGGCAGCCTTGCCAGCCGGCGAGGTGTCTTCGTTGACGAAGTGCAGCGGCACGTTGGCGGTCAGGGTCTCGTTCTCGTTCACGCGCAGGAAATCCAGGTGGATGATCAGCTGCTTGAACGGGTGGCGCTGCATGTCACGCAGCAGCACCTTGGTGACCTGGCCGTCCAGGTTCAGGTCCAGGATGGACGAGTAGAACCACTCGTTCTGCTGGGCCAGCCAGATCTGGTTGTGGTCCAGGTTGATGTTGATCGGCGAGGCTTCGCCGCCGTACACGACGGCCGGGATCACGCCGGCGTGACGCAGGCGGCGGCTCGCACCCTTGCCCTGCACGTCACGAGCGGTGACCTTGATTTCATGGGTCTTGGACATTGTATTGACTACCAGTTGGTGCCTTGCCCGAGGGCTTGGCGATTGAGGGCACGTCCGCGACCAGACGTACCCGGGACCCGACCACCGTTGCCGGTGGCCGGAAAAAAAATCAATCCACGTACAGCGAGCTGACCGATTCGCCGAAGGCGATGCGGCGCATCGTCTCGGCCAGCATTTCCGCCACGCTGAGCTGGCGGATCTTGCTGCACACCCGCGCCTCTTCACGCAGCGGGATGGTGTCGGTCACCACCAGCTCATCGAGCTGGGAGTTGTTGATGTTGTCCACCGCCGCGCCCGAGAGCACGGCATGGGTGCAGTACGCGGCCACCTTGAGGGCGCCGCGCGCCTTCAGCGCTGCGGCAGCCGCACACAGGGTGCCGGCGGTGTCGACGATGTCATCGACCATCACGCAGGTCTTGCCTTCGACGTCACCGATGATGTTCATCACGGTGGAGACGTTGGCGCGCGGCCGGCGCTTGTCGATGATCGCCAGGTCGGCATCGTCCAGGCGCTTGGCGACGGCGCGGGCACGCACCACGCCACCCACGTCCGGGGACACCACGATCAGGTTTTCGGTGCCGTAGGCGCGCCAGATATCGGCGAGCAGCAGCGGCGAGGCATATACGTTGTCCACCGGCATGTCGAAGAAGCCCTGGATCTGGTCGGCATGCAGATCCACCGTCAGTACCCGGTCGGCGCCGACGGCGCTGAACATCTTGGCGGCGACCTTGGCGGTGATCGGCACGCGCGAGGAACGCATGCGGCGATCCTGGCGCGAGTAGCCGAAGTACGGCACCACCGCGGTGACGCTGTTGACCGAGGCGCGCTTGAGCGCATCGATCAGCACCAGCAGCTCCATCAGGTTTTCCGCGCTGGGCGCGCAGGTCGGCTGGATCACGAACACGTCCTGCTTGCGGACGTTCTCTTCGATCTCGACCTGCACTTCACCATCGGAGAAGCGCGACACCAACGCCTTGCCCGGTCGCACCCCCAGTTCCTTGCAGATGCTCTGCGCAAGGCGCTTGTTGGCGTTGCCGGAAAATACCAGCAGGTTGGGGTGATCTTGCATCATGACGGTCTCGGGCGGGAGCGATTGGAGAACTCGGCCGCCGGCACCCTGGAGTGTCTGCGGTGACAACACCGCGAGACATCGGCCGTGCCCGCGCAGGCATGCGCATGGGAACGCGGCTGACATCCGCTAGTGGCAGGGGCGGGAGGATTCGAACCTCCGAATGCCAGGATCAAAACCTGGTGCCTTGGGCCTCTTGGCGACGCCCCTGCATCAAAATCAATAACGCTCGAGTACATCAAGCAACGGCGAACGCTCCACGCCCGCAGCCACCCATGCCCGCAGTTCCTTCGGCAACCGCGCCAGGCCCTGCTCTGCAGCAGCGCGCGTGGCGAACTCGACGAAACAACCGCTTCCCGACCCGGTGAGTCGTGCCCGGCCGATCCTGCTCAACGTCGCCAGCACTGCCTCTACGGCGGGCTCGCGGCGGCGCAGTACCGGCTCGAACGCATTCCCGAGCAAAGACCCGGAAGCGAAGTCCGCTATTTTCGCCACTGGGGCGTCCCGCGTCAAATCCGGATCCGCGAAAAGTCGGGGCGTGGGCACGTGCACCCCCGGATCGGCGAGCACGAACCAGGCCGGGGGCAGCGTGATGGCCGTGAGCTGCTCGCCCACCCCCTCGGCCCAGGCGTTGTGCCCGCGCACGAAGACCGGCACATCCGCCCCCAGCTGCAGACCCAGCGCGGCCAGCGCATCCACCTCCAGCCCGGCGTTCCAGAGCCGGTTCAACGCCACCAGCACGGTCGCGGCATCGGACGACCCGCCACCGAAACCGCCACCGGCCGGTATGTGCTTTTCGACACCGATATCGGCACCTTGGCCGACATTGGCAGCATTCTTGAGAAGAAGCGCGGCGCGGACGGCCAGGTCATCGGCCTCGGCCACCCCCGCCACCGACGCGCCATCCCGCCGGACCCGGCCGTCCTCCCGTACCCGCAGCCGGATCCGGTCGCCCCAATCAAGCAGCCGGAACACCGTCTGCAGCTGGTGGTAGCCGTCGGCGCGGCGGCCGGTGATGTGCAGGAACAGATTGAGCTTGGCTGGGGCTGGCCACTGCGACCAGCCCGCGTTCAGGTCCGGGCCGCTCATGGGCTGCCGAGCACCCAGCCGTCGACCACCAGGCGCACTTTGGCGTCGCCGTTGACCGCTTCGATCCGACGCGGCAGCACCGGGCGATCGCCTTCGGCCGGGTACCAGTCCAGGTACTGGATCTGCCAGCCCATCTGCACGACGCGGCGTGGACGGCCATCGCCGTCGCGCTCGACCTGCTCGGCCGGGCCGGTGTCATCGGCCACCAGGCCACGCACCCAGTCCGGCAGTTGATTGACCGGGATGTCCCAGCCGGTCGCCTCCAGCAGCACCTGCTGGGCGTCCTCGCCTTCACGCGGGCCGCCGTCCAGACCTTCCAGGCGGCCACCTTCGTGGTGGCTGTCACCGGTCAGCTTCCAGCTCTGGCGGGTCACCGGCGCACTCAGCTCGACCACGTACCGGCGATCCTGCTGCTGCCAGTCGATGCGGCCGTTGCCGCCATTGCGCCCCTTGTTGATCGCCACCCGGCCCTGGAACGACCACTGCGGCTTTGCCCGCAGCGCCGCCACGCGGGTGGCTTCGGCCTGCTGTGCCTGCGCCGATACGGTGGTCACCACCGCTGGCGCGGACGGCGCCTTGCGCTCGTCCAGCGACACGCAGCCGGACAATGCCACCACCAGTGCCAGCGCGGCGCCAGCCTTGAGCAACTGCAGGTTCATACGCCGTACTTCTCGATCACGCGCTGCAGGGCGCGGTTGTCAGGGTCCAGCTTGCGCGCCTCATCGAAGAAACGCCGCGCTTCATCCTTGCGCCCCAGCACCCACAGCACTTCGCCCACATGCGCGGCGATCTCCGGGTCCTTGGCCAGGGTCCAGGCCCGGCGCAGCTGCACCAAGGCTTCTTCGTTGCGGCCCAGGCGATACAGCACCCAGCCGTAGCTGTCGACGATGGCCGCATTGTCCGGCTCGGCCACGCGGGCGCGGTCGATCAGCTCCAGCGCCTCCTGGTAGCGCGGGGTGCGGTCGGCAAGGGTGTAACCGAGTGCATTGAGCGCGGCCACGTTTTCCGGGTCGGTCACCAGCACCTTGCGCAGGTCGGCTTCGGCGCGTGGCACGTCGTCGCGGCGCTCCCAGGCCAGGGCGCGCGCGTACAGCAGCGCGCCCTCGTCCGGATAGGCAGCCAACCCACGGGCCAACGCGTCCAGTTCGCCGGGCAGGTCGTCGCCACGCTGGCGCAGCTCGGCCTCCAGCAGGTAGGCATCACGGCGTGCTTCGTCATCGACGCTGGCATCGGACTGGATCGCGTGGACCTCGGCGAACGCCTTCTCCGGGCGACCGGCTTCATACTGGGCGTTGGCCGCGCGCAGACGCGCCTCGTCCAGCGCATCGCCGCCGGGCACGCTGTGGTACCAGTCCACCGCCTCGGCCGGACGCTTCAGATACTCGGCGATCTTGCCCAGCAGCAGGCGCTGCGCCGGATCGGGCTTGGCCGCCTGCCTGGACAGATCGGTATACAGGGCCAGCAGGGCGGCATCGTCCTTCTGCTTGGCCAGCAGCGAGGCACGCATGCCCCAGGTCTGCACATCCTGCGGGCCCACGGCCAGCACGCGCGCGGCCGAACGGGCGTCGCCCATGCTGTCGTAGGCGATGGCCAGCGCGTTGCGCAGCTCCGGGTCCTGGCGGCTCCGGGGTTCCACCCCGTGCAGCAGCGCCAGCGCTTCGTCCTGCTTGCCGGCCTGGGCCAGCTGGCTGGCGTTCAACAGCGCCACGCGCGGTTCATTGGGGAAGCGCTTGACCACCTCATCGACCATGCGCTTGGCCAGGTCCGGGCGCTCCATGCGCATCGCCAGCCGCCCCAGCTCCTGCCAGACCTCGAGCTGGTCGGGAATCGCGTTGTCATCGACCAGGCCGCCCAGCACCTGCGCCGGCACGGCCGGATCGCGACCGCCGCCGATCAGGGCGGCGATGGCGAACTTCCAGCCACGCGGGTCCGGGTCCTTGAGCAGCGCACCGAGCTCGGTGCGCGCGGCCTTCACGTCGTTCTGGCGCATGTCCAGCGCGGCGGCGGCGCTGCGCATGGACAACGAGCGCGGCGCACGGGCTTCCCACAACGTCAGCGCGCGGGCGGCGCGCTTGTCGTCGTCGGCAAGCATGGCGATGCGGGTGGCACGCTCGGCCAGCCCGGCATCGTCGCTGCCGGCCTCGGCCGCCTCCAGGTACCAGCGCGCGGCGTCGGCGAGCTTGCCGGCCTGCAGCGCGAACTCACCGGCCATCACCGGGGTGAGCGGCGCGGTTTCGGCCACCCTGGCCTTGGCGGACGGGGGTGTGGCGGGGGCCGCCGCCGGGGCCGCCAGGGCGCTGGCAGCGGACAAGGACAGCAGCAGAACGCTGGAGATGCGAATCAATGCGGGCATCGGGGGCTTCTGGCCTTAAAATGACGACTTGAATGGCCAGCAGCTTATCGCAAGCAACTGAACAATGACCCTGTGGGTGCTCGGACTGAATCACCAGACCGCGCCGGTGGAACTGCGCGAACGCGCGTCCTTTGGCGGCGACGCCCTGCCCCAGGCATTGGCGTCGCTGCGCGATACCCCGCAGGTGGCCGAGGCCGTGCTGCTGTCCACCTGCAACCGCACCGAGTTGTACGCAGTGGCCGAATCGGGCGAGGCGCTGGCGCACTGGCTGGAATCCCACGCCGGCGCGCTGCACGGCTACCTCTACCAGCACGCCGATGCCGATGCGGTGCGCCACCTGTTCCGGGTGGCCACCGGGCTGGATTCGATGGTGCTGGGCGAGCCGCAGATCCTGGGCCAGGTCAAGGACGCGTGGGCGACCGCGCGCGACCACGGCCTGCTCGGCCAGCGCCTGGACCGGCTGTTCCAGCAGACCTTCTCGGTGGCCAAGCGTGCCCGCACCGATACACGCGTTGGCGCCAATCCGGTCTCGGTGGCCTCCACCGCCGTGCGCCTGGCGCAGAACTCGTTCGCGCGGCTGGAGGATTCCACCGTGCTGCTGGTCGGTGCCGGGGAAACCATCGAACTGGCCGCGCGCCACCTCAGCGAAGGCAAGGTGCGGCGCCTGCTGGTGGCCAACCGCACGCTGGCCCATGCGCAGGACCTGGCCAGCCGGCACGGCGGCGTGGCGCTGCCGCTGAGCGAACTGGAGCGCCACCTCGGCGAGGCCGACGTGGTGTTCTCGGCCACCGCCGCGCGCGAGCCGGTGATCGCACGCGCGCACGTCGCCGCTGCGCTCAAGACCCGCAAGCACAAACCGATGCTGCTGTTCGACCTGGCCGTGCCGCGTGACATCGAGGCCGGCGTGGGCGACCTGCAGGATGCGTTCCTGTACACCGTGGACGACCTGGAGCGCGCGGTCGAGGACAACCGGCGCAGCCGCCGCGAAGCGGCCGCCGAAGCCGAGGCGATCATCGAACTGCAGGTCGCCCGCTTCGTGGAGACCCAGCAGGCCAACGCCCACCAAGCTCCCCTGCGGCAATTGCGCGCCTATGGCGAAGCGACCCGCGTGGAAATGCTGGACAAGGCGCGCCAGCAGCTCGCCCACGGCAAATCGCCGGAAGAAGTGCTGGAACTGCTGGCCCACGGCCTGACCAACCGCCTGCTGCATCCGCCCACGGCGGCGCTGCGCGCGGCCGCGCTGACCGGCGATACTGAGTTGACCCGCGCCGCCGAGCGCCTGTTCCCGGCCAAGCCGGGTTATCAACACCCTCCTGTGAAGACCGATGACGCCGACCCTGCGCCGTAAGCTGGAAGCGCTGGCCGAACGCCGCGAAGAACTCGAACGCCTGCTTGCCGACCCGACCGTGGTCAGCGACAACGACCGCTTCCGCGCGTTCTCGCGCGAATTCGCGCAGCTGCAGCCGATCGCCACCGCGCTGGCCGACGAGGCCCGTGCCCTGTCCGACCTGGCCGCCGCCGAAGCGATGCGCAACGACCCGGACCTGCGCGAACTGGCCGAAGAAGAAATCAGCGCCGCCCAGCAACAGCTGGAACAGCTGGACCGGGACCTGGCGCTGCTGCTGGTGCCGCGCGATCCGCGCGACGACGGCAACCTGTTCCTGGAAGTGCGCGCCGGTACCGGTGGCGACGAAGCGGCGATCTTCGCCGGTGACCTGTTCCGCATGTATGCCCGCTATGCCGAACGCCAGGGCTGGAAGGTCGAGATCGAATCGGACAGCCCCGGCGAACACGGCGGCTACAAGGAAGTGGTGGCCCGCGTGGTCGGACGTGGCGCGTATTCCAAGCTGAAGTTCGAGTCGGGCACGCACCGCGTGCAGCGCGTGCCGGCCACCGAATCGCAGGGCCGCATCCATACGTCGGCCGCGACCGTGGCGATCATCCCCGAGGCCGACGAGGTCGACGAGATCGTGATCAACCCGGCCGACCTGAAAGTGGATACGTTCCGCTCGTCCGGTGCCGGTGGCCAGCACGTCAACAAGACCGAGTCGGCGATCCGCATCACCCACGTGCCATCTGGCGTGGTGGTGGAATGCCAGACCGAGCGCAGCCAGCACGCCAACCGCGACAAGGCGATGAAGCGGCTCAAGGCGCAGCTGCTGGATGCCGAGCGCAGCAAGCAGGCCGCGGCCACCGCCGAGAGCCGTCGGCTGCAGGTGGGCAGCGGCGACCGCAGCCAGCGCATCCGCACCTACAGTTTCCCGCAGGGCCGGATCACCGACCACCGCGTGGAAGGCCTGACCCTGTACGACCTGCCCAACATCATCGCCGGTGAAATGGACACGCTGGTCGAGCGCCTGATCCACGAACACCAGGCCGACGAACTGGCGCAGCTGGCGGCAGGCACCTGAGCATGGCGCCGGATCGGCAGCAGCTGCGCCTGGCGGTGCAACGCCAGCCGACCGACTTCATCGCCTGGGTGATGCTGGCCGATGCCGAACTGGAGGCTGGCGATATCGCCGCCGGCGAACACGCCGCCACGCGTGCGCTGCAGTTGCGCGGCGAGCATCCCGAAGCCCTGGCCCGGCTGGGCCGCGCGCGCTGGATGCAGGGCCGCCACCCCGAAGCCGCCGCGCTGCTGCGCCAGGCCTCGGACCTGGCGCCCCAGCACCCGGGCATCGCGTTGTGGCTGGGCCACGCGCTGGAAGACGCCGGCCAGCCCGAAGCGGCCGCCGATGCGTATCGCCATGCGCACACGCTGCTGCCCGGCGAACCCTATATCACCGCCCAACTGCTCAACTGGCAGCGCCGCCTGTGCGACTGGCGCGATATCGAGCGGCTGTCGGCGCAGGTCCGCCACGCGGTCGCGCAGGGCCAGGCGGCGGTGGAGCCGTTCGCCTTCCTCAGCGAAGACGGCAGCGCGGCCGAACAACTGGCCTGCGCGCGGCACCGTGCCGCGGCCCTCGCCGTCGGCGTGCGTCCGCTGCCCGCCGCCACGGTGCGCCCGCACGGCCGCCTGCGCGTGGGCTTCCTGTCCAACGGCTTCGGCGCGCATCCGACCGGGTTGTTGACCGTCGCCCTGTTCGAGCAGCTGCGCGCGCTGGGCACGCTGGAGCTGCACCTGTTCGCGCTCAATGGCGACGATGGCAGCCGCATCCGCGCGCGCCTGCAGGCTGCGGCCACGCAGCTGCATGCGGTCGGCGCACTGCCGCACCAGCGCATCGCCGAGCGCATCCGCGCAGCCGGCATCGACGTGCTGTTCGACCTGCGCGGCTGGGGCGGCGGCGGCACCCCGCAGGTGCTGGCGATGCGTCCGGCACCGGTGCAGGTGAACTGGCTGGCCTACCCCGGTACCTCCGGCGCAGCCTGGATGGACCACGTGCTGGCCGATGCGTTCGTGCTGCCGCCCGCACTGGATGCCGGCTTCAGCGAGAACGTGCGACGCCTGCCGCGCGCGTTCCAGCCCTCGGACAACACCCGCGTGCTGCAGCCGGCGCCCTCGCGCGAGGCCTGCGGGCTGCCGGCCCACGGCGTGGTGCTGTGCTGCTTCAACAACAGCTACAAACTCAATCCGCGCAGCGTGCAGCGTTTGTTCGCGGTGCTGCACGGCGTACCCGGCAGCGTGCTGTGGCTGCTGTCCGGTCCCGGCAATGCCGATGCGCGCCTGCGCAGCGCCGCGCGCCAGGCGCAGCTGGATCCGGCGCGACTGGTGTTCATGCCCAAGCTGCCGCATCCGGAGTACCTGGCCCGCTATGCGCTGGCCGACCTGTTCCTGGACACCCACCCCTACAACGCCCACACCACCGCCTCCGACGCGCTGTGGGCCGGCTGCCCGGTGCTGACCTGCCCCGGTGCCACCTTCGCCGCACGCGTGGCCGGCAGCCTCAACCACCACCTGGGGCTGGAGCGCATGAACGTCGCCGACGACCGCGCCTTCGTCGCCGCCGCCATCGCACTCGGCAACGACCCGGCGGCCTTGCGGGCACTGCGCACGGAACTGGCGCAGCGCCGCGTCGACGGCAGCCTGTTCGACATGGCCGGCTTCGCCAGCGACTTCAGCGCCGCGGTCGAGACGATGGCGCGCGAACGTGGCTGGCAGGGCGCACACACGCCCTGACCCACCGCTGCGCTAGGCTCGGGCTTTCCTGTGAACGACCGAGGCACGCGATGGGCAAGCTCAAACGCAAGGACTACCAGGCCCTGCTGGAACCGATGCAGCTGGAACTCATCGCCATGGCGCGCTGGGTCCAGCACACCGGCCAACGCGTGCTGGTGCTGTTCGAAGGCCGCGATACCGCCGGCAAGGGTGGCGCCATCCAGACCATCGCCGAACATCTCAATCCCCGCCAGTGCCGGGTGGTGGCATTGCCCAAACCCACCGACCGCGAGAGCACGCAGTGGTACTTCCAGCGCTATGTGTCGCACCTGCCGGCCGGCGGCGAGATCGTGCTCATGGACCGCAGCTGGTACAACCGCGCCGGCGTCGAGCACGTGATGGGCTACTGCAGCGAGCCCGAATACCACGCCTTCCTGGCGCAGACGCCGGTGTTCGAGAAACTGCTGATCGACGACGGCATCCTGCTGTTCAAATACTGGCTCAGCGTGGACCAGGCACAGCAGGAAAAGCGCTTCGCCGAGCGCCACGTCGACCCGCTCAAAGGCTGGAAGCTGTCACCGGTGGACCTGAAATCGCGCAGCAAGTACAGCGCGTACACCGAAGCGCGCGAGGCGATGCTGCGCGCCACCCATCGCGAGGAAGCGCCGTGGACGCTGGTGGATTTCAATGACCAGAAACGTGGCCGGTTGGGGCTGATCCGCAACCTGCTCGACCGCCTGCCCGACACCCGCGTGGACGAACCCGAGCTCGCCCTGCCGCCGTTGAAGGGCAAGCTGCACAAGGAACACTTCGACGCGTTGAAGCCGATCGAGCCGTATCCGCTGGCCGATTGATGCCGGGGCGGCGTCAGCTGCCCTGCGCGATCCGGGTTTCGATGTCGTGCGCGGTGACCGGGCCGAGGAATTCCTTGGCGACCTTGCCGTCCGGTGCGATCAGGTAGGTCAGCGGCAACCCGCGCGGGATGGCGAAATCTTCCGGCGGGTTGTACGTATCCACGATCACGATGGGATAGGTCACCGGACGCTTGTCCAGAAACGCCTTCATTTCCGCCGGCTCGATGTCCTCGAAGGCCAGGCCGACCACTTCGATCTCGCTGCGCATCGCATGCAGGGCCGACAACTCCGGCATCTCCTTGCGGCACGGCGCGCACCAGGTCGCCCAGAAGTTCACCACCACCCACTTGCCGCGGTGCGCGGCCAGGTCGTAGGTGCTGCCATCGAGCGCCGGCAGTTTCAGGGTGGGACGCTCGACGGTCTTGCGGTCGGTCGGGGCGGTTTCGGCAGTCGCCGGTGCGGCTGGCGCGGTGACGGGCGCCGGCGGCGTTGCGGGCGCGGGCGCGGCGGCATCGGGCTGCGCGGTGGGCTTGTTGCAGGCGGCCAGCGCCAGCAGGCTCATGGCCAGCAGCAGGGGCTTGACGGTCATGGGGACGTGTCTCCGGGAATGGAATAGATGTCGCTGACGCGACGCTTGAGCAGTTCGCGCAGCGGCAGCCGCAGCGCGTCCAGCGCCAGCACCGAGGCCTGGCCCAGGCTGTCGTCGCGATACGGCAGGTAGGCCTCGCGGATCGGGATGCGCATCTGCGTGGTTTCGTACAGGTCGGCCAGGGTCAGCTTGTCCAGGTCGCGCGCCAGCAGCCATTCGCCGCGTTCGTCGCGGCGCACCACCCGGATTGCCTCCAGGTCGCAGAGCATGGTCTGCAGCAGCGAATCGGTGAGCATCGGCTCCATCCGCAGGATCTCGTCATCATCCAGGCTGCGGCCGTCGCGACGCGCCTGCTGGAAGCGCCCGATCAACCGCAGCAGGCCGTAGATCTCATAGCCGGTGGGCAGGCGCAGGTCGGCCGGCTGGTAGCGGAACGCGGCGATCGAGGAGGCCAGCGACGCACCCAGCAGCACCGAGACCCAGCACAGGTAGATCCACAGCAGCAGGATCGGCACGAACGCGACCGTGCCATAGAGCTTCTGGTAGGACTGGAAGCTGCCCAGGTAGGCGCCCATGCCCCACTTCACCAGCTCGAGCATGACCGCGGCCAGGATCGCGCCGGGGATGGCATGGCGCCACTTCACCACATGGTGCGGCACCACCCGGTAGACCAGCATGATGCACACGAACTCGATCAGGAACGGCGCCACGGTCAGCGAGAAATTGGCCAGCCAGCGGCCTTCGCTGGTGCCGAACAACGGCAGCGCGAACACCCGCGCCGAGACCGCCAGCGAGGCGGCGGCGAGCATCGCGCCCAGGGTCAGCACGGTCCAGTAGACCAGGAAGCGGGTCAGCTTGGGACGCCCGGAATTGACCCGCCAGATCTGGTTGAAGGTCTGCTCGACGCTGTTGAGGGTGATCAGCAGCGACACCACCAGGGCGATGAAACCGGCGGCGGTGAGCTGCCCGGCACTCGCCGAGAACTGGCGCAGGTAGCCTTCGGCGGCGCGGGCGGCGTTGGGCACGAAGTTGGAGAACACGTAGTCGCTGAGCTGGTCGCTCCAGCGGTCGAACACCGGGAAGGCGGAGAGCACGCCGAACACCACGATGGCCAGCGGCACCAGCGCGAACACCGTGGTGTAGGCCAGCGAGGCGGCCGCCTGGAACAGGCGGTCATCCAGGAAGCGTCGCCACAGGAAGCGACCGAAGCTGGCGGCACGCGCGCGATCGCGCAGGCGCTCCATCCAGAGATTGACGGTATCGAGGGGTTCCATCGGCGCAAGGGTACCCGAAGAGGGGTGTGCGGGACTGCATCGCATCGCCATACTGGCCGCTGGTCCCGATGAGTGAAGCGCGATGGCGGAAATCCTGGTGCTGTATTACAGCCGCGGCGGTTCGGTGGCCCGGCTGGCCCGCCAGATCGCGCGTGGCATCGGCGAGGTGCCCGGCATGAGCGCGCGGCTGCGCACGGTGCCGCAGGTGGCCGCGGTGACGCAGACCGCCCGCCCGCCGGTGCCCGACGACGGCGCGCCATACGTGGAGATCAGCGATCTTGCCGAATGCGACGGCCTGATCCTGGGCAGCCCCACCCGCTTCGGCAACATGGCGGCGCCGGTCAAGCATTTCCTGGATGGGCTGGGCGCCGAATGGGTCAATGGCACCCTGGCCGGCAAGCCAGCGGCGGTGTTCACCTCCACTGCCTCGCTGCATGGCGGCCAGGAATCGACGCTGCTGTCGATGCAGGTGCCGCTGCTGCACCACGGCTGCCTGATCGTCGGCATTCCGTTCACCGAGCCCGCGTTGAGCCACACCACCACCGGCGGCACGCCCTACGGCGCCAGCCATGTGGCCGGCGCCGACGACAATCCGGTGCCAAGCGAGGATGAGGCGATCCTGGCCCGGGCGCTGGGCCGACGCGTGGCCGACATCGCGCGGCGGCTGGCATGAAGGGCCGCACGCAGGACGCGACGCTGGCGCTGCTGCTGGTGGCGCTGGCGGCGGTGTATGCGCTGTGGTTCGCCCACGACAAGCACTGGCTGGCCACGCAGCTGGTGTTCACCCTGCCGCCGCTGCTGCTGGCCCTGGGCGTGTGGCTGCGCCGCGGCAAGGCGGCCTTCTGGGCGGGCGTGCTGGCGCTGTTCTGGTTCAGCCACGGGGTGATGAGCGCCTGGAGCCACCGGGAAACCGCCGGCTGGGCCTGGGCCGAACTGCTGCTGGCGCTGGCGGTGATCGGCGTGGCGAGCACGCCGGGCCTGCGCCGCCGCTTCGGCAAGCGCTGAACGCGCGCGTCGCCCCGGCTGCGAGGCGGCGCTGGCGGTCGTATCATCTGCATCCCGGCGCGGGGTGCCCGCGCGGTTCTGACCGCTATCCAGGATGCCCGCAATGGAAGAACTACTGATCATCACCACCGGTGGCACGATCGACAAGATCTACTTCGACGACAAGTCGGACTACCAGATCGGCGATCCGCAGATCGGGATGATCCTGCGCGAGCTGGGCGTGACCTTCCGTTTCAACGTGATTCCGATCCTGCGCAAGGATTCGCTGCACATCACCGATGACGACCGCGAACTGATCCGCGCCACCATCGCCGCGCAGCCGACCCGCCACGTGCTGGTGACGCACGGGACCGATTCGATGGTGCAGACCGGCCAGGTGCTCAAGACCATCGCCGACAAGACCATCGTGATGACCGGCGCATTGAGCCCGGCGCGCTTCCGGGGTTCGGACGCGGAGTTCAACATCGGTTGCGCCATCGGCGCGGTGCAGTCGCTGGCAAGCGGCGTGTACATCGCCATGAACGGCCGCATCTGGAATCCCGAACACGTGCGAAAGAACGTGGCCGCCAATCGGTTCGAGGAAGCTTGATCGGCTGGGGTTTCTAAAAGCCGCACTCCTCGAGCGTACTGGGCTGGGCGGGGATGTGTGAGATTGCGGGACACGCCGTAAATCCATCCGTGGAGGCTCGCGTGCGCCATCCATGGCGCACGACGGTCCCGCAACCTCACACACCCCCACCCTCGACATTTGGCTGGTAGCCGTGGAAAAGCAATGCGGGCAAAACAACGCCGGCGCCGCCGCTTTCGTCTTCCCGCTTCCGCTTCCCGCTTCCGCTCTTTCATTGCGCACCAGCACCCTGTCAAAGGGTGGGTACGGGTGGGTTGGCGGGACCGTCATGCGCCATGGATGGCGCATGCGAGCCTACACGGACGTACTTGCGGCGTGTCCCGCCAACCCACCCGTACCCGCCCAAGCCAGACCAGGCACGAACTCGCGGCCGTTGATCTTGATCCTGCTTCAGCTTCGGCTTTTAGCTTCTAAAAAAAAACCAATCCCAAAAAAAACGCCCCGGCCGAAACCGGGGCGTGCCCATTGGAGAGGGATCTGGGCTCAGTACTGCGCGGTCAGGGTGACCCCGGAGAAGGTCGAATAGCCCTTCACCCGCACGTGCCAGGTACCGGCCGCCGGTGAAGTGATCGTGCAGGTTTCGTTGTTGCCGCTCAGGTACGGGCGGCAGTTGTAGACCGTATCGGTCGGCGCGCTGCCCGAACGCACGTACAGGTCCGCATCACCACTACCGCCGGCGATGCTCACCTTCAGCTGCGAACTGCCCGACGGCACCGTCACCGTATAGGCCAGCGACGCACCACTGGCAGCACCCAGGCCGGTGACCGGCACATTGTTCTGGAGCACTGTCCCGGTGCCCGGGTTCGGATTGGTTCCGCCCAGCGCCGCCGTGACCGCCGCGTCCGCGTCCACGATGCCTGCACCGCAACCGCCGCTGCATGCGCCCGGCAACGCCCGTGCGGTGTTCTTCAGCAACGTCTCGATCGCCGCCGGCGTGAGCGCGGTCGGGGCCACCGACTGCACCAGCGCGACCACGCCGGCCACGTGCGGCGCCGCCATCGACGTACCGTTGTAGGACGCGTAGGACGCCGTGCCCGGCACCGTGGTGCCGCTGTTGAGCGTGGACAGGATCGCCTGGCCCGGGGCCGAAATATCGATGCCGGTGCCGTAGTTGGAGAAGCTGGCGCGGGCGCCGGCCGAGGTCGTCGCGGCCACCGCGACCACGTTGGCGCAGTTGGCCGGCACCGACGTGGACACGTTGGCGTTGCTGTTGCCGGCCGCCACCACCACCGTGGTGCCGCGCGAAACCGCACCGTTGATCGCGTTCTGGTAGGTCGTCGAGCAGGTACCGCTGCCGCCGAGCGACATGTTGATCACTTCGGCCGGGTTGGCATTGGCCGGCACACCGCTGACGGTGCCGCCGGAGGCCCACACGATCGCATCGGCGATGTCGGAGGTGTAGCCACCGCATTTGCCGAGCACGCGCACCGGCACCACCTTCGCATTGAACGCGGTACCGGCCACGCCGGTGCTGTTGTTGGTCACCGCCGCGATGGTGCCGGCCACGTGGGTACCGTGCCAGCTCGAGTTGGAGGCCGGGATGCCCGAACCGCACTCGTTGGCGGCATACCAGTCGCCCTCATCGTTGGGATTGTTGTCGCGGCCACCGCCATCGCGCGCCATCGCCGCGTCGCTGATGAAATCGTAGCCGGGCAGGATGTTGGCGTTGAGATCGGGGTGGTTGGTGATGCCGGTATCGATCACCGCCACGACCACGCCGGTGCCGGTCGCCTTGTCCCAGGCCGGGCGCACGTTGATCGACGCGTTGCTGGTGCCAAAACCCCACTGCTCGGACAGGCGGGTGTCGTTGGGCACCAGCGTGGCGTGCATCAACTGATCCACTTCGACATATTCCACGTTCGGGTCGGCGGCCAGGCGGCGCATCAGCAGCTCGGCTTCGGCCGCATCCAGCGGACGGTCGGCCTTGACCACCGTCGGGCCGATGGCCAGCTGGCGCAATTTCTGCACGCCCAGCGCGCGGCCCTGCGCAGCCGGCACGGCGGCGGCAGCGGCTTTCAGCGAGCTGGCCAGCGCGGTCGGCGTGGCGACCAGACTGGCACCGTCCTTGAACTTCACGATGAACTGATCGTGCTTCGGTGCCGATGACAGGCCGCTGAGCTGCACATCGCCGGCGAACGCCGGGGCCGCCAGCAGCAGGGTGGAGAGGACGGACGCGCCCAGTACAACCAATGCACGTTGACGCAAACGGGGTTGCGAATCATGAGACATCGGATTTCCCTTTCAGACTGTGGATGCCGCGAGCGCGGCTGAAGATCCAGTCCCGATCCGGGGGCTGCTGAAATCGATGGCGCGGATCGAAACCGGTTGTTGGATCGGTTCCCCTGAATCAAACCGCCCATCGCGACGCTAGTGGCTCGATCCGCATTCAACAATGTTTCAGCCGCACTTCAGGAAGATGAAATGTCGGATCTGAGACTTTCCGGGTCGAGGGTTTGTGAAAGTGAAGGAACGCCGGCGTGTAGAAGTGGTCAGAAGGCGTCAATCGCTGTCCATTTCAGCTGTCTTTGCCGTCAATTCCCGGACAAGCCTTGCGCGGCGGGGCCTGCGCGGTGATGCCACCGCTGGACAACGCGCCGATCCGCCCCGGGGTAGCGCCGGCCGTTGGCCAGCTGCGCGCGGTGTCGGGTCTTGAGGAGCCGGCCAGCGGCCGGCACTACCCGGAGCGCGGGATCGTCTTGCTGCGGGCATGAAAAAACCCGCCTGTGGCCAGGCGGGTTTTCGGGGTCGCATCGGCGCTGTGACGCTTACGCGTCCAGGCGCACCAGCCAGCCATGACGGTCCGGCAGGCGGCCGTACTGGATGTCGGTCAGTTCCTTGCGCAGCGACATCGTCACTTCGCCGGCCGGCGCGGTGATGTCGCCCACCGAGAAGCCTTCGCCCTTGAGCTGGCCGATCGGGGTGACCACGGCGGCGGTACCGCAGGCGAACACTTCGGCGATGTCGCCGGAGGCCACGCCCTGCTTCCACTCGTCGATGGTGACCTTGCGCTCTTCAACCTTCATGCCGCGGTCGCGGGCGAGCTGCAGGATGCTCTCGCGGGTGATGCCTTCCAGGATGCTGCCCGACAGCGCCGGGGTCACCAGGGTGCCGTCCTTGTAGACCAGGAACACGTTCATGCCGCCCAGTTCTTCCAGGTACTTGCCTTCCACCGGGTCCAGGAACAGCACCTGCGAGCAGCCCTGCGCCTGCGCCTTCTGCTGCGGCAGCAGCGAGGCGGCATAGTTGCCACCGCACTTGGCCGCGCCGGTGCCGCCCTTGGCCGCACGCGCGTACTCGGTGGACAGCCAGATCGACACCGGGGCCACGCCCTTGGCGAAGTACGGGCCAGCCGGGCTGGCGATCACGTAGTAACCGGCCTTGTGCGCGCCACGCACGCCGAGGAAGGCTTCATCGCCGATCATGAAGGGGCGGAAGTACAGGCTGGATTCGTCGGCCGACGGCACCCAGCTGGCGTCCACGGCGATCATCTGCTTGAGCGATTCGACGAAGATCTCCACCGGCAGTTCCGGCAGCGCCAGGCGCTGGGCCGAGCGCTGCAGGCGACGGCCGTTGGCATCGGGGCGGAAGGTCCAGATCGAGCCGTCGGCATGGCGGTAGGCCTTGATGCCTTCGAAGATTTCCTGGCCGTAATGCAGTACCGCAGCGGCCGGGTCCAGCTGCAGCGGGCCGTACGGGCGCACGCTGGCATCGTGCCAACCGGTGTCCTTGTCCCAGCGCACTTCCACCATGTGGTCGGTGAAGTGCAGACCAAACCCGGGTGCGGCCAGGATGCGATCACGCTCCTCGCTGCTGCGCGGGGTGGCGGAACGGGTGGTGTTGAAGCTCACGGAAGACTGGGACACCGGATATTTCCTGTTCTGGTTACGGGGAACGCCTTCCACCGCAGGCGCGGCGGCAGGCGGTTACAGCATGCCGGTTTCGAGCCGGGCGGCCTCGGACATCATGTGACGGCCCCACGGCGGGTCGAACACCAGCTCGACGTCGGCCTCGGCCACCGTCGGAATCATTTCCAGCTTGCTGCGCACATCGTCCACCAGGATCTCGCCCATGCCGCAGCCCGGCGCGGTCAGGGTCATCTTGATGTCGACCTCGCGCTGGCCATCATCCAGATGCTTGAGGTCCACTTCATAGACCAGGCCCAGGTCGACGATGTTGAACGGAATTTCCGGGTCGAAACAGGTGCGCAGCTGCTGCCACACCAGTTTTTCGACCTCCTCGTCGGAGGCATCGGCGGGCAGTTCCAGCGCCGGGGGCGCCTCCTTGCCGATGGCATCGCCATCCTTGCCGGCGATGCGGAACAGATTGCCTTCGACAAACACGGTATAGCTGCCACCCAGGGCCTGGGTGATGTAGCCATAGCTGCCGGCAGGCAGCGTGACCGTTTCGCCCTGCGGGACCATGACGGCCTCGCAGTCGCGTTCGAAGTGGACAGGTTCACTGCTACGGGAATACATGTGGATCGATATGGGGGTCGCGGCCAATTCCCGCAAGGCGACCATTTTAGCCCAGTGGCCGCCCACGCGCCGGTCACCCCGCAAGCCGGTATCCTGTGGGCACTTACAGGAAGATTGCATGTCGCCCACGTCCGTGCCTGTCCGGAGCCGCCACTGGCTCTGGCCCCCGATGTTGCTGCTTGGTGTCGTCACGGCCACGTTGGCCTGGTTGTTCATCGCCCTGCTCAGCGGCCGCCAGTCCGGCTGGATGGCAGTGCTGGCGGCGTTGGATATCGCCTTCATGCTGCGCCTGGGCACGTTCGGCGCCGGCCCGGCACGCGTGGCGGTGACCGTGCTGGCCACCGTGCTGGTGGCGCTGGCGGCCAACTGGGGCATCGCCTCAGCCTACCTGGGCGGCTCGATGGGGCTCAATCCGTGGGATTCAGCGTTGCGGATGGGCCCGTTCATGGCCTGGACCCTGCTCGGTCTGGCCAACGGCGCGGCCGAATGGCTGTGGCTGGGGGTTGGGCTGGTGGTCGGGTGGTGGGTGGCGCGGTAGCGGCATCGCGGTCGTGCTACAGCGCCAGGCGATGGGATAGACCCCGGTAGTGCCGGCCGCTGGCCGGCTCTTCATGACCTCAGGACAGAAACGCGCTCACTTCGTGGGTCGCGTGGAGCCGGCCAGCGGCCGGCGGTGCCCGGTCGCTGATGCATCGCGTGGAGCCGGCCAGCGGCCGGCACTACCGGGTCGCGCGGGGCCGGCCGGCGGTCGGCGGTGCCGGCATCGCGTGGAGCCGGCCAGCGGCCGGCCGTTCCTGGTGCGGCCTCAGTGCCCGCCGTCGAGCGCTTTCAATTCACTGACCAGCGCGCTGGCGGCGCCGGCGCCATCGCCGTACAGCATGCGGGCGTTGTCGGCGTAGAACAGCGCATTTTCGATACCGGCAAAACCGGTGCCCTTGCCGCGCTTGATCACCACCACGTTGCGCGCGTTGACCACGTCCAGGATCGGCATGCCGTAGATCGGGCTGGCCGGATCGGTGCGTGCGACCGGGTTGACCACATCGTTGGCGCCGATCACCAGCACCACGTCGGTGTTGGGGAACTCGGGGTTGATGTCGTCCATGTCGGCGATCAGATCGTAGGGCACGCCGGCTTCGGCCAGCAGCACGTTCATGTGCCCGGGCATGCGCCCGGCCACCGGATGGATCGCGAACTTCACCTTGATGCCGCGATCGATCAGGCGCTGGGCCAGTTCCCACACCTTGTGCTGGGCCTGGGCCACGGCCATGCCGTAGCCCGGCACGATCACCACGCGCTCGGCGAAGGCCAACATCGCGGCCACGTCACTGGCCTCGATCGGCTTCTGTGCGCCGCTGATTTCCTGCGCCACGCCCCCGCCGCCGAAATTGGAGAACAGCACCCCGCTGATCGGCCGGTTCATCGCCTTGGCCATCAAGCGGGTAAGCAGGATGCCGGCCGCGCCGACCATCATGCCCGCGATGATCAGGGCCTCGTTGCCGAGCACGTAGCCTTCAAAGGCCACCGCCAGGCCGGTGAAGGCGTTGTATAGCGAGATCACCACCGGCATGTCGGCCCCGCCGATCGGCAGTGTCATCAACACCCCCAGTGCGAGGGCGACCACGAAGAAGCTGACGATCGCCACCGGGCTGAGGGTGACCGCAGCCCAGATGCCGAGCACCACCATCGCCAGCGCGACCAGCAGGTTGAACGCCTGCTGGCCCGGGAAGGTCACCCGCCGGTCCAGCCGGCCGTCGAGCTTGGCCCAGGCGATGATCGAGCCGGACAGCGACACCGCACCGATCGCCGAGCCGATCACCGCCAGCGCCAGCACCGTCGCCGATGGCTGGCGCGCGGCCAGGTCGGCCAGCGCCTGCTCGCTCCAATGGGTGGTATCGCGGTTGGCCAGGAACGAGAAGCGCAGCAATTCCACCGCACCGATCGCCGCGGCCGAGCCACCGCCCATGCCGTTGTACAGCGCCACCATCTGCGGCATGTCGGTGATCGCCACGCGCCTGGCCGACCACCAGGCCACGCCCGTGCCGATGGCCACCGCCGCCAGGATCAGCGGGATGTTGTGCAGTTCCGGCAGGAAGAACGTGGCCACCGTGGCGATCAGCATGCCCAGCCCGGCCCAGCGGATGCCGCTGCGCGCGGTCATCGGCGAGGCCATGCGCTGCAGGCCGAGCAGGAACAGGGTGGCCGCCACCAGGTAACTCACCTGCACCAGCCACTGCAGCAGTTGCGCGGTGGTCACGTTCAAGGCGCCTTCTCCCCGGCGTCGCGCTTGGCGCTGGGCTTGAACATGTCCAGCATGCGTTCGGTCACCACATAGCCACCGGCGGCGTTGCCGGCGCCCAGTACCACCGCGATGAAACCGATGATCTTCTCCAGCGGCGTCTGCGCATGGCCCAGCACCACCATCGCCCCGATCAGCACGATGCCGTGGATGAAGTTGGACCCGGACATCAAAGGGGTATGCAGGATCACCGGCACCCGCGAAATGATCACGTGGCCGGCAATCGCGGCCAGCATGAAGATGTACAACGCCACGAACCCGTCGCTCATTGCAGTCTGTCTCCCAGGCGGTCTTCCCGTCCCCCCATCATAACCATGCGCTGAACCGATCTGCAGGCCGGTCAACCGATCCGGCGCTGGGGCGTTCTCACCGTATCCCCCTGCGCGAGCGCTACCCTGTGCTGGTGAGCCCTACCTTGCAGACACTGCCCGACCAGGCCGACGCCGCGCTGCCGGTGTCGCTGGATGCGTTCCTGGCCGGAATCGGCCCGCGCGCGTTCCGCTTTGCCGAGGCCGGCCTGCGCCAGCGCGACGATGCGCTGGACGCGGTGCAGGACGCGATGCTGCGCATGCTGTCCTACCAGGACAAGCCGGCCGCCGAGTGGGCGCCGCTGTTCTGGAGCATCCTGCGCCGTCGCGTGGTCGACCTGCAGCGCCGACGTGGCTTCCGCCTGCGTTTCTGGCGCAGCAGCGACGAGGAGGGCGGCGACCATGACATCGACTGGGCCGATGCCGCGCCCGGCCCGGCGCAGGCCCACGAGCAGCGCCAGCAGTATGCGCAACTGGTGGCCGCACTGCGCGAACTGCCGGCGCGACAGCGCGAGGCCTTCACCCTGCGCGTCCTGCAGCAGCTTGACGGCGCCACCACCGCCAAGGCCATGGGCTGCAGCGAAGGCGCGGTCAAAACCCATCTTTCGCGCGCCCGGCAGGCGCTGCAGCAGCACCTGGAGATCGAACTGTGAGCCGCCCCGTCGCCCCGCCCGTAACCGATGACACCGCCCTGCGCGCGCTGCATGCGCAGGCCCTGCAGCAGCTGTCGCCGGCCACGCTGGCGCGGCTGCGCCGCGACCGCCAGGCCGCTGCGCCACGGCGTGGGCGCGTGCATGGCTGGTGGATGGCGACCGCCTGCTCGGCCGTGGCTGCGCTGGCGCTGGGCTACAGTTTCACCGTCAACGCGCCGCGCACCCCGGCCGCACCACAGGTGGCGACCGCGGTGGATGACAGCAGCGATGTGCTCGACGAGAATCCCGATCTGTACGTGTGGCTGGGCACGACCGACCTGGCAATGGAGTGAACATGAAACCGCGACTGATCCTGGCGTTGGTGCTGCTGTGCGCGAGCGCGGCGGCCGGGGCGCAGAGCCCGACCCTGCCCGACTGGGAGCGGCTGACCCCGCAGCAGCGCGAAGCGCTGATCGCACCGGTCCGCGATCGCTGGAACGACGCCCCGCCGCCGCAGCGCGAGCGCATGCTGCAGCACGGCCAGCGCTGGCAGAGCATGACCCCGGAACAGCGCGAGCTGGCCCGGCGTGGCCGTCATCGCTTCGAGAACATGAGCCCGGAGCAGCGAGAGCAGGCGCGTGCGCTGTTCGCGCAGATGCGCGAGCTGAGCCCGGCCCAGCGCGATGCCCTGCGCGAGCGCTGGTCGAAAATGACCCCGGAGCAGCGCCAGGAGTGGCTCAAGGCCAACCCGGTCAAGGACACGCCGCCGCCGAAGCGCTGAGCGCGCACCTCCCGTAGAGCCACGCCATGCGTGGCTGCTTTTTTGTTCCGGCATCGCGGGCAGCCACCCGTGGGGTGGCTCTACCGGGTTGCGGATGGCCGGGTAGAGCCACGCCATGCGTGGCTGCTCTTCCCTCAGCCGCCGGCTACCCAGCGGGTCTTGGCCAGCAGTTCGTCGTCCCAGTCGAAGCCGATCGCCCCGTCCTTGAGGAACAGCGCGACGAAGTTGTAGAGGTTGCGCGCATACATCTCGCTGGCGTGCACCGCGCCGAGGCTGGCAAGGTCGAGCGGGCCGTCGATGGTGACTCCGTTCAATTCCACCACCTCACCGGGACGGGTTGCCTCGCAGTTGCCACCGGTCTCGGCGGCCAGATCGACGATCACGCTGCCCGGCTTCATGCCCTGCACCATCGCGGTGGTGACGATCTTCGGCGCCGGGCGCCCGGGCACCGCCGCAGTGCAGATCACCACATCCACCAGCCGCAGATGCTCGCCGAGACGACGCTGCTGCTCGGCGCGTTCCTGCTCGGTCAGCGGCC
>NZ_DAMAGC010000028.1:0-41260 GCF_031995405.1 Stenotrophomonas sp.
CCACCGGCATGGTTTCCAGCACGTCCTGCATGCGCTGGCCTTCCAGTTTCCAGCCGTTGTGCAGCAGCCGGCGTGCGGCCAGGTTGGAGAACACCACGCGCTGGACGCCATCGCCGCCATTGGCCAGCAGCAGCATCGCCACCGGCGTGTTCTGCACCATCGTGTCCAGCAGCAGTTCGCGTTGCACCAAGCCCTGGCGCTGTTCGCGCAGCACATCACCCAGCTCGCGGTGGGCATTCACCAGGTCGCCCAGTTCGTCGTTGCCCGGCCAGTACACGCCGAAGTTGTACTCGCCATCGCGGTAACTGCTGGTGGTACCGGACAAGGCGCGCAACAACGAACGCACCGGTGCGGTAGCGCGGCGCAGGCTCCACCACATCACCGACAGCAGTACGACGATGGAGATGCCGCTGATCCACCAGCCATGGTCCAGCCAGTAGGCCAGGTACCAGGGGAAGGCCGCTGCCAGCGCCAGCACCGGCAGCAGGCGCAGGAACAGCCGGAAGGTGAACGAGCTGCGCTTCATTCGCGCGGAATGCCGTAGCGGTCCATGCGCCGGTACAGCGCCTGGCGGCTCAGGCCGAGCTCGGCGGCGGTCTGGGCGATGATGCCGTGGTTGCGGCCCAGCGCCGCTTCGATGTGGCCCCGGTCCGGGTCGACCGTCGGGCTGGCCGGACGCGGCGCGCTGGCCGCACGCGGCAGGTTGAGATCGCCGGCTTCAATGCGTGGCCCTGTGGCCAGCAGTTGGGCGCGCTGCAGCACATTGCGCAGTTCGCGCACGTTGCCCGGCCAGGCGTGCCGCTGCAATGCGGCGGCTGCGGCAGGGGACAACGGCTTGTCGCCGTCCATGAAGCGTTCGGCCAGCGGCAGGATATCGCCGGCACGTTCGGCCAGTGGTGGCAGCGCCAGTTCCACGGTGTTGAGGCGGTAGTAGAGATCTTCGCGGAACTGGCCGTCGCGGATCATCGCCGGCAGGTCGGCGTTGGTGGCGCTGATTACCCGTACCTTGACCTGACGCTCGCGGTTGGAGCCCAGCCGCTCGAAGCGACCGGTTTCCAGCACGCGCAGCAGTTTCATCTGCCCGCCGAGCGAAAGATTGCCGATCTCGTCCAAGAACAGCGTGCCGCCATCGGCAGCCTCGAACTTGCCTTCGCGTGCCTTGTTGGCGCCGGTGTACGCGCCGGCCTCGCTGCCGAACAATTCCGCTTCGATCAGTTCGGCAGGAATGGCGCCGCAGTTGAGCGCGACGAACGGGCCCTTGGCCACCAGCGAATTGGCCTGGATGATCTCGGCGATCTTCTCCTTGCCGGCCCCGTTGGGCCCGGTGATCAGCACCGGCAGCGCCGAGCGGGCCACCTGGCAGGCCAGGTTCACCACGCGCTCGCTGGCCGGATCGGCAACCACCGCGCCACGCAGGTCGTAACGGGCTTCCAGCGCCGAGCGGTTGCGCTGCTCGCGCTCGCGCCGACGGTCGAGCTCGCGCCGGGTTTCAGACAGTTCCAGCAGGTTGTTGACCGTGACCAGCAGCTTGCGGTCGTCCCACGGCTTGGCCAGGTAGTCGGCGGCGCCGGCGCGGACCAGGTCCACGGCGCTGCTCAGGTGGGTCCAGGCGGTGAGCAGGATCACCGGCAGGTCCGGATGGCGGGCACGGATCTGCTGGAACAGGGCCTCGCCCTCCTCGCCCGAGGTGGTGTCCTCGGTGAAGTTCATGTCCTGGATGACCAGGTCCACCGGCTGTTGTTCCAGCAGCGCCAGGCCGGCCTCGGGCGACAGTGCGTGCAGGGCATCGATGTCGTGCAGCGAGAACAGCACTTCCAGTGCGGTGCCGACGCTGGCGTTGTCGTCAATGATCAGGATCGAAGGCATGCGGCATCGAAAGCCAGGAAGTGGGATCAAGAGTACCGGAGCGCCGGGCCAACGTGGTGCTGGCCCGGCGCTGACCGGCCTCAGTTGCGCGGGCTGGGCGGCGCGGGGGGGGCCGGCGGCGCCGGCGGCGCTGCGGGCGCTACCTTGCGCCAGGCGGCGGTATCCACGTCCAGGGTCGTTTCGCTGCCCTTGCGCAGCACCGTCATCGGCAGCCGCGAGCGGCTGGTGGTGGCCAGCGTATCGGTCAGGTCGGCGATCGTGCGTACCGGCTTGCCGTCGATGCGCAGGATACGGTCACCGCTGCGCACGCCGAAGTAGGCCGCCGGCTCGGTGGCGGTGATCCGTACCATGCCCTGGTTGGCATCGACGACCAGGTGATGGTCGCCCTCGCGCCACTCCAGGCGTCCGGTCTCGGTCTGGGTGGAGGTGGTGGCGGCCAGCGCGGGTGCGCTGGCCAGCAGGAAGGACAGCACGAGGGTGGAAAGCAGGGTCTTGCGCATATCAGGCACTCCGGGTGGCAACGGCGGGTGGAACGGCGGCGGCACGACGGGCCGGGCCGAAGACAGCGATCTGGCCGAGCAGCCACAACAGCACCGCGCCGATCGGCAGGTAGCTGATGGGCATGCGCGGCAGCTCGTAGTTGTTCATCAGGTACAGATTGATCGTGTAGGCCATCAACATGCCGAGCACGATGCCGACCGTGGCCAGCAGGAAGTTCTCGGTCTGGAAGTAGCGCAGGATCTGCCCGCGCGTAGCCCCCAGGGCACGGCGGATGCCGATCTGCTTGGTGCGCTGCTGCACCCAGAAGCTGGCCAGGCCGACGATGCCCAGCGCGGTCACCACCAGCAGGGCGACGCAGACGGTGATCAACAGGCCGACCATGGCGCGGTCGTTGGCGAAGTACTTCTGGCGCTGCTCTTCATAGGTACGCTTGCCACGCACCAGGCGGCTGGAATCAACGCGTTCCAGCGCTTTTACCGCCGCTTCGAGCACCTCATTGCGACGCGCCGGATCGGTGACCCGGATCAGGTAGAAGGCCTCGTCGTAGCCCATGCGCAGGGGCAGGATGAGCGAGAAGCGGGTATCGCCTTCGCGGTTGGTCGGGCGGGCCAGTTCCTTGACCACGCCCACCACGCGCAGCGGCATGTGCCCGCTGTAGACGGTCTTGCCCACGGCCGCGGTACCGGGGAACAGCTTGTCGGCGGCCGCCTTGGACAGAATCACCGCCGATCCGTTGGCTTCCAGATTCGGATCGTTCTTGGCGGCCTCCACGTCCTGGTACTCATCGGCCTGGAAGTCACGGCCGGCCACCATTTCCAGGCCCAGTGTGTCCACGGTGCCTTCGCTGCCGAAGTACTGCGACGCGCTCAGGGTGGGGCGCTCCTGGTCCGGTGTCAGGCCCAGGCTGGTGTTCCAGGAGTTGTTGCGGAACGGCATCTGGTTCAGCGGCACCACGCTCTTGACCCCGGGGATGCCGCGCAGCGCGGCCAGATCCTCGCGGGTACGTGCGGCCACGTTGACCTGGGTGCCGATGCCGCCCAGACGGACTTCGACCAGTTCGCTCTCGGCGATGCCGCTGGGCTGGTTGATCTTCTCGATGCGCTGACCGATCAGGAACAGCGCGTTGCAGACGATCGCGCAGGTCAGCGCGATCTCCAGCACGATCAGTGCGGCGGCGGTCTTGTGCCGGCGCAGCGTGGTGAGGATGGGACGGATATCCATGATGTGCTCCGGATCCTTACTGCGATTTGAGTTGGATGGCGGGCGCAACCTGCATGGCGCGCAGCGCCGGCAGGAACCCGGCCAGCAGGCTGGCGACCAGGGTCAGCCCGAAGGTCAGCAGCAGCATCTGCCCATCCAGCGTGGCCAGCTTGGCGTACTCCACCGGCTGCTGGCGCACGGCATACAGGCCGAGCGCCGCCAGTCCCAGGCCCAGCACACCGCCGGCCAGGCCGACCGTTCCTGCTTCTACCAGCGACTGCAGGAAGATCTGCGCACGGCTGGCACCCAAGGCCCGCCGTACACCGATCTCACCGCTGCGTCGCAGGAACTTGGCCAGCAGCAGGCCGACGGTGTTCACCAGGCAGACCAGCAGGAAACCCATGGCCAGCCACAGCTGCAGGCGCACGTCCCCCGGTACCACCTGTTTGTAATCCAGCCACGCCATCACGTTGCGCAGGCGGATGTTGTTGGGGCGCTCGAAGCGACCGGCCGCACGCTGCTGGGTGGAGTAGTTGTCCAGGTAGGCACGGTAGTCCGACGCCTGTGAGGCGCTCTCCAGCTCCACCCAGTACTGGATCCAGGTGCAGCTGGCGTTGAGCGAGGTTTCGTCGGTCTCGTTCTTGCGCCCGAAGCAGTCCATGTTGCCGTTGCGGCCGAACTTCAGGTCCATGGCGGTGGAGAACGGCATGAACACGTCTTCGCTGTCGCCGTACTTGCCGGTCTCCAGGTCGTAGAAGTGCGGATTCGGATTCCACGTGTCGAGCACGCCGATCACGGTGAAGGTATTGCCATCCATCCGCAGCGACTTGCCGACGCTGTCGGCGCCGTCGAACAGCTTCTGGTTGAGCGTGCGCGAGATCACCGCGACGCGACCGCGGCCCTCGTCCTGGTCGGCCTTCCAGCCGCGCCCGAACAGGAAGGGCGCATCGAACATCGGGAAGAAGTCGGCCGAGGTATAGCGGGCATCGGTGGTGAACGGGCGCAGCGCGCTGCTCTCCGGTTCCAGGGTGACGCCACCGCCGGTCATCATCGCCTGGTGCTTGGCGCGTTTCTCGCGCAGCAGGGTTTCGGCATCGAAGCGGGTCAGCTGGTCATTGGGTTCTTCACCGGCCTGGTAGCCCAGCATCGGCTGCGGGTCCAGCTGCACGTAGAACAGGCGGTCGCTCTTGTGCGGGATCGGATCGCCGGACAGCACGTGGAAGACGGTGAGGGTGGTCATCGACGCACCGATGCCCAGCGCGATGGCGATCACCATCAGCGCGGTCAGCACCCGGTTGCGCCGGAAGCTGCGCAGGGCCAGTCGGAAGTAGTAGGCGAGCATGGTGGCCTCAGTCGTGGGTGGTGGCGACGACAGCACGCGGGGTGGACAGCACCGGCTCGCGCAGCAGGTCGGTGGCCTGGCCATCGACGATGTGCACGTTGCGCTGCGCGCGGGCGGCCAGTTCCGGGTCATGGGTGACCATCACGATGGTGGTGCCGGCGGCGTTGATTTCCTCCAGCAGCTCCATCACTCCGCGTGCCATCTGGCTGTCCAGGTTGCCGGTCGGTTCGTCGGCCAGCAGCAGGCGCGGGCTGCCGGCCAGGGCGCGTGCGATGGCCGCGCGCTGCTGCTGTCCGCCCGAGAGCTCGGCCGGGTAGTGCTTCATGCGCGAGCCCAGCCCGACCTGGCCCAGCGCCTTCTCGATGCGCTGCTTGCGCTCGGCGGCGGGCATGCCGCGGTAGCGCAGCGGTACATCGACGTTGTCGAACAGGTTGAGGTCGGAGATCAGGTTGAAACCCTGGAAAATGAAGCCGATCTTCTGGTTGCGCAGCCGGCTGCGCGCATCGTCGCCCAGCTTGCTGACGTCCTGGCCATCGAGCATGTAGGTGCCGCTGGTGAAGGTTTCCAGCAGGCCGGCGATGTTGAGGAAGGTGGTCTTGCCCGAACCAGAGGGGCCGGTCACCGCGACGAACTCGCCTTCGCGGACATGCAGGTCAAGCGACCGCAGGGCATGGGTTTCCACCTGTTCGGTGCGGAACACTTTGGCGACCGCGCGCATCTCGAGCATGACTGTTTTCCTTTACCGTTCGTTGAGGATGAAATTCGTTGTGGAGTCAGTTGATGGACACATGATCGGCATCGCCGAACAGATCGCTGCCGGAAACCACGACGCGATCGCCGGGTTGCAGGCCAGAGAGGATTTCCACTTCGCCCAGGCTGCTCACGCCGAGCTTGACCGGGCGGCGCACCGCCGTGCTGCCGTCCATGACGTAGGCCTGGCCGTTGCCCTGTTCGACGAAGGGGCCGCGCTCGACCTTGAGCACGTTGCGACGGGTATCGAGTACCACCCGGGCCTGCATGCGCTGGCTCTGGCGCAGGCCCTGCGGCTGCTTGTCGGAGAAGCGGATGCGGGCGTTGACTTCACCGGCCACCACTTCCGGAGACACCGCGCTGATCTCGCCCGGGAAGGGCTGGCCGTTGCCGCTGGTGAGCTGGGCCGGGATGCCGATCGCCAGCTCGCGGGCGAAGCTTTCGGGCACCTTGATCTCGATCTCGAAGCGCGACAGATCGACCACGCCCAGGATCGGCGCGTTGGCAATCACGTTGGTGTGCTGGGTGGCCTGCACCTGGCCGACCTGGCCGTCGAACGGCGCGCGCAGGGTCAGTGCATCGACCTGGCGCTGTACTTCGGCCACCACCGCCTTCTGGCGCTCGGCCAGCAGGTGCTTGTTGCGCGCATCCAGGTCGGCGCCCTGGCCCTGCAGGCGTGCGTCGGTCTGCGCGTTGGCCAGCTGGATGTCGGCTTTCTTGAGGCTGTCATTGGCCTTGGCCAGGTCGATCTGCGGCACCGCGCCGCCGTCGAAACCGCGCTGGTAGCGCTGCAGGTCGCGGTCGGCGGCCTGCCGCTCGATGCTGGCCTGGTCGGTTTCCTTGCGCGCCTTGGCACGGGCCAGGGTGGCATCGAGGGTGGAGCGGCTCGCTTCGGCTTCCAGGCCGGCCAGGGTGGCCTGTTCCTGGGCAAGCTTGCTGCGCAGTTCCGGGCTGTCGATCACCGCCAGCTCCTGGCCCTTCTTGACCACGTCGCCGGCCACCACCTTCAGGTCCACGGTACCGGCGGAGATCGCATACAGGACCGGGCTGTTGGCCGCGATCACCCGGCCGTCGGCGGCGATGTCGCGGACCAGGTCGCCGCGGGTGACCTCGGCGATGCGCACCCGCGCCCCGTCGAACGAGCGGCTGGCGCCCAGCCAGGCGCGCACAGCGAAGCCGATCGCCAGCAGCACCACCAGTGCGGCCAGGCCCGGCCACAGCCAGCGCTTCCACGGGGCTGCCGTGCCGGCAACGGAGAGGGTCTGGTCCTGGGCGGAAGTGTCGCGGATCATCGGGCTCGTTCGCGGTTGGGTTGCCCAGTACAAAGCAGATCCCGTGCCAACTTTTGGCCATTTGAAATCAACAGCTTGCGAGCGCGTGACGGTTGTCCGCCTGTCCGCGGACACCCGCCGGACACTTTCGTTAAGCGGACAGCGGCGTCCCGGGCACTGGGCCCACGCTAGAATGCAAGGCTCGATACCCTGGATCAGAATCTATGTGCGGCATTGTGGGAGCCATCGCCAATCGCGATGTGGTACCGGTCCTCATCGAAGGCCTGAAGCGACTGGAATATCGCGGTTACGATTCCTCCGGCATCGCCGTGCTCGACCAGCGCCAGGCGCAGCCCGATGTGCGCCGCGTGCGCCGCACCGGCCGCGTGGCCGAGATGGAGAAGGCTGCCATCAGCGAAGGCTTCGATGCGCTGCTGGGCATCGGCCACACCCGTTGGGCAACGCACGGTGGGGTCACCGAAGCCAACGCGCATCCGCATATCAGCCATGGCGTGGCGCTGGTGCACAACGGCATCATCGAGAACCACGAGGAACAGCGTGAGAAGCTGCGCGCGCTGGGCTATGTGTTCGAGTCGCAGACCGACACCGAAGTCATCGCGCACCTGATGCACCATCACCTCAAGGATGGCGACACCTTGCTGTCGGCCCTGCAGCGCACGGTCAAGGAACTCACCGGTGCCTACGCGCTGGCGGTGATGAGCCGGGCCGAGCCGGACCACTTCGTATGCGCGCGCATGGGCTGCCCGTTGCTGGTCGGCCTGGGCGAGGGTGAAAACTTCGTCGCCTCCGACGTCTCGGCGATCCTCTCGGCCACCCGCACGGTGATCTTCCTGGAAGAGGGCGATACCGCCGACATCCGCCGCGACGGTGTGCAGGTGTATGACGAAAACGACCAGCCGGTGGTGCGCGATGTGCACCTGTCCGACGTGTCGCTGGCCTCGCTGGAACTGGGCCCGTACCGCCACTTCATGCAGAAGGAAATCCACGAGCAGCCGCGCGCGCTGGGCGACACCATCGAAGCGGCGATCGACGCCGGTGGGTTCCCGGCCGAGCTGTTCGGCAAGAATGCCGAAAGCGTGCTGGCCGGCATCGAAGGCGTGCAGATCCTGGCGTGTGGCACCAGCTATTACGCCGGCCTCACCGCGCGCTACTGGATCGAGTCGATTGCCGGGCTGCCGTGCAGCGTCGAAGTGGCCAGCGAATACCGCTACCGCGCCGCGTATGCCAACCCCAGGCACCTGATCGTCACCATCTCCCAGTCCGGTGAAACCCTGGACACGATGGAAGCGCTGAAGTACGCCAAGTCGCTGGGCCACCTGCATACGTTGTCGATCTGCAACGTGCCGGAAAGCGCGATCCCGCGCGCGAGCGAACTGGTCTGCTACACCCGCGCCGGCGCCGAGATCGGCGTGGCCTCGACCAAGGCCTTCACCACCCAGCTGGCCGCGCTGTTCCAGCTGACCGTGGTGCTGGGCAAGCTGCACGGGCGCATCGACGCCGCGCAGGAAGCGGACTACCTGGAGCAGCTGCGTTTCCTGCCGGGCAGCGTGCAGCATGCGTTGAACATGGAGCCGCAGATCGCCGCATGGGCCGAGCGTTTCGCCCGCAAGAGCAGCGCGTTGTTCCTTGGTCGCGGCCTGCATTACCCGATCGCGCTGGAAGGCGCGCTCAAGCTGAAGGAAATCACCTACATCCACGCCGAGGCCTATCCGGCCGGCGAGCTCAAGCATGGTCCGTTGGCCCTGGTCGACGAAGACATGCCGGTGGTGGTGATCGCGCCCAACGACAACCTGCTGGAGAAGGTCAAATCCAACATGCAGGAAGTGCGCGCGCGCGGCGGTGAGTTGTTCGTGTTCGCCGACCAGGACAGCAACTTCGTCGAGTCCGAGGGGGTGCACGTGATCCGCACGCCGCGTCATGCCGGCGTGCTCAGCCCGGTGGTGCACACCATCCCGGTGCAGCTGCTGGCCTATCACACTGCATTGGCACGCGGCACCGACGTGGACAAGCCGCGTAACCTGGCCAAGAGCGTGACGGTGGAGTGAGTCGGCGGCGTGCGCTGAGGCAGACGGATACGAAGGGGTGGCCCAGCCGGGCTACCCCTTTTTTCATGCCGCGCCCGGTAGAGCCACCCCATGGGTGGCTGCGTGATTCCCCGGTGGAAGCGCAGCCACCCATGGGGTGGCTCTACCGGGCAGGCGGTCACCGCGTCGCCGCCATTGGGTCGCGCCACCCGGCAGGGCGCCGCGGAACTTTAGTCGTGCCCGGCGGCGGCGTTCAGCGACGGTTTTAGCCGCGGTGCCATTCTCGGGGTCGTCAGCCGTTTTCGACGACGAACTGTCCCAGATCTGCAAACTCCTGGGCCAAGGTGCGGCCGTAGAATCGAGTGACCGAGGACCGGGCGCACGCCGTGCCGCCTGCCTCGCCGCAACCAGGCGCACCTCTCGACTTCAGTAACCTGCAACAGGAAACAAGAATGAACGTCCGCGAAGTTCTGCAATCCAAGAAAGAAGCCATCGTCACCATCGACGTGGAGGACACGATCGGTGCGGCCGCGCACAAGATGAGCGCGCACAAGATCGCTGCCCTGGTGGTGATGAAGGATGATGCGCCGGTAAGGATCATTTCCGAGAAAGACATCGTGCGCAGTCTGGCCGAAGACGGCCCGCAGGCCGGCAGGCGCGTCATTTCCAGCTTGCCGTCGGCTGGCCTGGAAGGCATCGCGCCGGAGGCGACCCTCAAGCAGGCCATGGCGCTGATGACCTACTCGCGCCACCGCCATCTGATGGTGACCGAGAACGCCAAACTGGTTGGCATTCTCAGCCTGGGCGACATCGTCAAGAACCTGCTGACCGAGCTGGAACTGGAAAAGGCGGTGCTGCAGGACATCTACATGGCGGCGCATTGACCGACCAGATCGACCTCGTGGCGTGGCGCTGCCGGCACCGACAATCGGTCGGCACCGGTAGGGTCATTGCCGCGTCGATCCTGCTCAACTTGGCGGTGCTCCGTCCAGACCCGCATGCGGGGGACTGCGTCGCCCTTGTGGGCTATCTGGCGTTTCAGCGCTGAACCGGTAGATTTTCCCGACCAGGCCGGCACGTTGCATGTCAGCCATCAACGCGCGCGCTGCGGACCGGTCAGCTGGCGAAGATCATCGACAAACAGCTGGTATGCCGCCGCACGCGCGTCGCCTTCGGGCTGCCGCAGCACCCATGCCGGATGCACCGTGGCGAACGCCCGGGTGCCGTCGTCCAGTGCGTGCCAGCGCCCACGGTTCTCCATCAGGTTGAACCCTGCCCCGAACACCGCCGAGGCGGCGCTGGCGCCCAGGCATGCGATCACCGCCGGGCGTACCTGCTCGATCTCATTCAGCAGCCACGGGCGGCAGGCGTTGATATGGGTTACCTGTGGCTTGCTGTGGATGCGCCGCTTGCCGCGCCGCTCGAAGCGGAAGTGCTTGACCGCATTGGTCAGGTACAGCGTGCTGCGATCGATGCCCAGCTCGCGCAACGCGCGGTCCAGCAGCTGGCCGGCCGGGCCGACGAACGGATGGCCGCTGAGGTCCTCCGCGTCGCCGGGCTGTTCGCCTACGAGCATCACCTGCGCATCGCGCGGGCCCTCGCCGAACACGGTCTGGGTGGCCGGCTCCCAGAGCGGGCAGCGGCGGCAGCCCGCCGCCGCCGTGCGCAGCGCATCCAGGTCGTCGCCATTGGCGGTGGCCGGCGCACGCAGCGCAATGCTGCGTGCGGGGATGCGGCGCTGCGGCGCGTGCGCGCCACGGTCGTGCATGTCCTGCACACGGTCGCCGGCATCACGCACCAGCGTTGGCAACAGGCTTGCCTCGGGAAGATGCTTCCAGTATCTGACCGGCATCTCCTGCTGCATCATCCGCGTGTTGAGCCGCGCCGGATTGAAGATGTTGGCGTAGTACGTGCGCCAGAGTTCTTCCCGCGCATCTTCGGCAGGCGCGTCGTCCTGCCTGCCGCCCGGGCCGAATGACAGCGCCTGCCCATCCCAGCTGACGCTGCGCGCCGGGGTCAGGATCGCCCAGCGCATGCCGGTGAAGCGACGCGCGAAGAACGGTGCAACGCGGTCCACGATGTGGTGGTCCGGCTCGAACCAGGCGATGAAGGCGTCCTGCTCGCCGGGCACTTCGCGGAAGCGCACGAACGCCTTCATCTTGTGGGTGTCGCGGCGCACCGCCTGGGCCAGTGCCATCGCGCGTTGCACGTCCGGGTCGGTGGGAATGGACAGCAGCCCACGTTCGCCCGACGCGATGCGCCACAGCATCCGATACAACAATGCCATGCGCTGCGGATCGCGATGGCACAGGCAGGTGGCGGCAAGCTCGACGAAGGCCCTGGATACGTAGGTGGGCGTGTCGGCTGCGGTGGTGTCGGCATCGCGCATCGGCGGCAACGCGGGCGCGTCCAGCAACGAGGACTCCTGCCCCTGCAGCCAGTCCAGCTCGGCTGGTGCGACGCCACGGTGCAGGGCCAGGCGCGCGGCGTCGCGCCACGCCTCCAACGACCACGCCGGGTCGATGCGTACGCTCCAGCGTGCCATCTCAGTGCGTGGCAAGGTCAGGGAACAGCGAAGCCTGGCGCGGTGGCGGCGCCAGCCGTGCACGCAGCGTGGCGGGGTCGTCCAGCTGTTTGCGCGGATGGTGGTCAGCCAGCTGCACGAACGGCAGCAGCTTGCTCATCGGTGCGCGCAGCCGCGCCACGTCGGCCACGCGCAAGCGCACGTGTCGACGCGCCATCAGCACGCGCTTGACGTTGCGCACGCCCAGCCCGGGTACGCGCAGCAGCAGTTCCTTCGGCGCGATGTTGAGGTCGACCGGGAAGCGTTCCGGGTGACGGATCGCCCAGGCCATCTTCGGATCGATATCCAGGTCGAGCATGCCGCCCTGGGTGGTATCGGTGATCTCCTCCACGCCATAGCCGTAGAAGCGCAGCAGCCAGTCGGCCTGGTACAGCCGATGCTCGCGCGCCAGTGGCGGGGCCTGCAGCGGCAGGATCCGGCTCGCATCGGGGATGGGGCTGAAGGCCGAGTAGTAGACGCGGCGCATGCGGTAGTTGCAGTAGAGGTTGTCAGCCGCGGTGAGGATCTGCTGGTCGCTGGCACCATCGGCGCCGACGATCATCTGCGTGCTCTGGCCGGCGGGTGCGAATTTGGGCGGGCGCGGCCGCGCACGCGATACACGCGGCGCAGGCGTGGTCGTGGCAGCTGCGGCTGCATCGCCCTTCCTGGCCTCCTTGGCCTCTTCGATCCGCCAGCGCAGCTCACCCATGGCACCGCGGATGGAGGGCAACGATTTCTCCGGTGCGAAGCTGGCCAGGCCCGCCTCGGTCGGCAGCTCGATGTTGATCGACAGCCGGTCGGCATACCGACCCGCTGCGGCCAGCAGTTCCGGCGACGCTTCGGGAATGGTCTTGAGGTGGATGTAACCGGCGAAGCGATGCTCCTCGCGCAGCACGCGCGCGACCTCGACCATGCGCTCCATGGTGTAGTCCGCGTTGCGGATGATGCCGCTGGAAAGGAACAACCCTTCGATGTAGTTGCGCTTGTAGAAGTCCATGGTCAGCGCGACGACCTCGTCCACGCTGAACCGCGCGCGCTGCACATTGCTGGATACCCGGTTGACGCAGTACGCGCAGTCGTAGATGCAGAAGTTGGTCAGCAGGATCTTCAGCAGCGACACGCAACGGCCATCGGGGGTGTAGCTGTGGCAGATGCCGGGGCCGTCGGTGCTGCCGATGCCGCCGGACGCGCGCGAATCGCGCCGCCCCGCGCCGCTGGAAGCACAGGACGCGTCGTACTTGGCGGCATCGGCCAGGATCGCCAGTTTGCGTATGGTTTCCATGCGCAAACGCTAGGACAGGGCGGTCTCATCCTGTGAGATCGCCCGTATGGAAGATGAAGAGTTCATCTTCGGCGGCATCAGGGATGTGCGTCGAACCAGGCCACGATGCGGGCGGGCGAGCTGGTGAACCAGGCATGGGCACCCAGCGCTTCGGTGTACAGCGCGGTCTCGATCCCCTGCGCCTGCAGGCGGCCGTAATACGCGTTCATCGTCCACCACGGCACCACCGGATCGATGAAACCGTGCAGGAACAGCGTCGGCGGATGGTCGGCCGGCAGCACCTCGGGCACGGTGCACATCGGCCCACCGCAGGTCGCATACGAACCGGACTGCACGGCCAGCGCGCGGAACTCGCCGGGGAAGGACACCGCCATGCGGCTGGTGTTGTAGCCGCCGCTGGAAATGCCGGTGGCGTAGCGCCGCAGCGGATCGAGCGGGCCGAACGTGCCGGCGGCGATCGCATCGAACACGTTGCCGAGGAAGTCGTAGTCGGTGCCCAGCTCATAGGTGCTGGACAGCCCGGGCAGGTTGGTCTGCCAGAACAGATCGGCCGGTGCGGCGGGCGCGACCACCGCGTAGCCGTGGTCGAGCAGGCGCTGGATCAGCTTGCCTTCGTGGAAACCACCAAACGGGTCGGTGTCGGCATAGTGGAAGTCTTCCAGCGGGAAGAACGAACCCTGGTACAGCAGCACCACCGGCCAGCCCTGCGGCGGTGGTGTGCCGACCGGCAGCTGGTAGGTGACCCGGCGTTGTCCCACCACACCCGAATCGATCCAGGCGGTCTGATGGGTACAGCTGACCTCCGCCGGCCGTAGCAGTGTGCGTGCGCGTTCGGTGCAGCGCGATTGCGCCAGCGCGTTGCAGCATGGCAATGCCAGCAGGCAGAGCAGCAGGGCCCAAGGACGAAGACGAAACTGATGCATGCCGAGCTCCCTGCCAGGCCACGTCGGTGGGCGCGGCGTTCCAGATCGCGGGCCGGGCATTGCCCGGCCGCCCCGTTGCAGTGGTATTCCAGCACGTCCGCGTGAATGCGGCGCGAGCGCGTGGCTAGAAGGTGACCTTCACCGAATCGGCGCTGTAGCTGGCCGGCCCATGGAACACCACTTCGATGTTGTTGCCATCCGGATCCAGTGCGAAGGCAGCGTAGTAACCGGGATGATACGGACGCTCGCCGGGCGCGCCGTTGTCGGTGCCGCCACTGGCCAACGCGGCCGTGTGGAACGCCTCCACGGTGGCGCGGTCGCGCGCCTGGAACGCCAGGTGGTGGCGCCCGGTGAGGCGACCGGCCGCGGCGTCGCTGTCGGCGCTGGAAACAAACAGTTCGTCGGCCCAGAAGTAGGTGTCGCCTTCGCCGGCGATGGGAATGCCGATGGTGTCAAACACCGCCTGATAGAAACGGCGGCTGGCGGGGAGGTCCTTGACTACCAGTTGCAGGTGGTCGATCAGGCGGCCGCGATGCAGTTCCATGGTTTCCATGCGCACTCCACAGGATGGGCAGGTGCACAGGTATACACCGGGGCGGAGGGCGCGACATGCACGTTGCTGACTGCGTGGGGGGGCGGACAACAGCGGACCCGGCATACGGACCGGGGGGCGGTTCCCACGTGGGCACCGCACCCTCCAAGGGCACGGCGCCGCTGCCGGATCAGGCGACCGGGGTGTTGGAGATGATCTCCACCCAGTAGCCGTCGGGGTCCTTGATGAAGGCCAGATGCTTCATGCGGCCGTCTTCCAGGCGCTTCTGGTAGGGCACGTCGAGGGCATCGAAGCGCTTGCAGGCGGCCTGGATGTCCGGCACGGACACGCAGATGTGTCCGAAACCGCGCGGGTCGCTGTTGCCGTCGTGGTAGACCGGGCCGTCCTGGCTCTCGGTGCCGTGGTTGTGGGTCAGCTCCAGCACGCCGGGGATGCCGGCCATCCACACGCGGCGCGCGTCATCGCCGACCGGGATCTGCGTGCCTTCCGGCAGCAGGGCCAGGAAATACAGGCTGAACTGCGCCTCGGCGAAGTCGCGCTGGTCGATCAGGCGGAAGCCGAGCACGCGGGTGTAGAAATCCAGCGAGGCGGCGCTGTCCTTCACGCGCAGCATGGTGTGGTTGAACACGAAACCGGTGGTTTCGGCCGGAACCTGCGCGGCGACGCCGGGCTGGGACTGCAGGGAAGCAAGGCTCATGGGGGGACATCCTGTGGCAGCGGGGGCCGTGGGGTCACGGCCATGGCGTCCATTTTAGCGGGGCGACTGCAAGGCGACGTAGAATGCTGCGTCTCCTTGCACAGTCCTGGCCATGTCGCAGCGTGAATGGGTGGCTGCTGCCATCCGCAAGATCGAAGCCGATTTCAACCGTTCGGCCGATACCCACCTGATCCCGATGGATCTGCCCGGGCATGCCGGCATCGACCTGTACTTCAAGGACGAATCCAGCCATCCCACCGGCAGCCTCAAGCACCGCCTGGCGCGCTCGCTGTTCCTGTACGCGCTGGCCAACGGCTGGCTGCGCGAGGGGCGCCCGGTGATCGAGGCCTCCAGCGGCTCGACCGCCGTGTCCGAGGCCTATTTCGCCCGGCTGCTGGGCCTGCCGTTCATCGCGGTGATGCCGGCCACGACCTCGCCGGAGAAGATCGCCGCGATCGAATTCCACGGCGGCCGCTGCCACCTGGTCGAGCGTGCCTGCGACCTGAACGGCGATTCGGAAACGCTGGCCCGCCAGACCGGTGGCCACTTCATGGACCAGTTCACCTATGCCGAGCGCGCCACCGACTGGCGGGCCAACAACAACATTGCCGAGTCCATCTTCAAGCAGATGGCCGAAGAGCCGCACCCGGTGCCGGAATGGATCGTGTGCAGCCCGGGCACCGGCGGTACCGCCGCCACGCTGGGCCGCTACGTCAGCTACCGCCGGCATGACACCCGCATCCTGTGCGCGGACCCGGAAGTGTCGGTGTTCTATGACGGTTACTGCGCCGCGCTGGCGGGCCAGCCGTGGCGCGATCTGACCTGCAGCGGCGGCTCGCGGGTGGAAGGCATCGGCCGGCCGCGGGTGGAGTCCAGTTTCATTCCCACCAGCGTCGATGCAATGGTGAAGGTGCCCGACGCACTCAGCCTGGCGGCGATGCGGCATGTGAGCCGCCAGCTGGGGCGTCGCGTCGGTGGGTCCACCGGCACCAATTTCATCGGCGTGCTGCAGGCCGCCGAGCGGATGCGCCAGGCCGGGCGCAGCGGGTCGATCGTGACCATCCTGTGCGACAGCGGCGAGCGCTACGCGCACAGCTACTACAACCCGGAGTGGTATCCGCGCCAGGGCATCGACGTGGAACAGGCCGATGCGGTGATCGCCGCGGCAGTGGCCGGGCAGGGCTTGCCGACGTTGCCCTGTGCATCGCTTGAGGCGCTGTATTGAGTTGTAGAGCCGACCGTGGGTCGGCTGCCCGCCAAACGGGTTCCGTGAACCTCACCGCCCAGCGCAACGTCGACTGCAGCCGACCAACGGTCGGCTCTACGGGCCTCAGTCGGTCAGGCACTGGTAGGCATCCAGCACGGTGTCGCGCAGCACCGGCGGCAGGGTTTCATAGGTGGCTGCCAGGTCGTCGAACTGCAGGGCCAGATCCACGCCGATGCGTTGCCCGGCCTGCACGGCCAGGATCACCAGCAGCGTGCACAGCACGAATTCGCGTTCGTGGCCGGGTTCGCAGCGGATCGCGCCGCGCTCGATGACTTCATACGGATACCAGAGCTGGTCGTCCTGCAGCCGCCCGGCCTGTGGACCCACCACCTGCGCCAGGGCGGCGCGATGACGCGGCTGTTCGTCGGCCTGTCCGAGCGCGGCGATCCAGTCCAGCTCGGCCGCGCTGGCCGTGCCGATCAGCGCGAAATGCGGCTGTGCGTAGGTGAGCTCGTCCATGATCGCGCCGCACTGCCAGCGTAGGAGACTCCAGCCTCGGTCGGCGCCCGTCAGTCGCGCGTGAACATCGGCTGGCCGAGCCTGGGCGGCGCATCGCCGGCAGGGCTTGTGCCGGACCGGGGGCAATGCCATATCGTGGGGGAATGCCGCTGCCGCGGCCCCGTTGTCTGGAGATGCCTGTGACCCCCACCAACCCCCTGCTCGATTTTTCCGGTTTGCCGCGCTTCGACGAGATCCAGCCTGAGCACATCGCCCCGGCGATCGACGCGCTGTTGGCCGAGGCCGAGGCCGCGGTAACCGCGGCCGAAACCGTCAGCCCGGTGACCTGGGCCAGCTTCGTGGTGCCGCTGGACGATGCCACCGAGCGCCTGTGGCGCGCCTGGGGCCAGGTTGGCCACCTGCAGGGCGTGGTGAACACCCCGGCGCTGCGCGAGGCCTACAACGCGAATCTGCCCAAGGTGACCCGCTTCGGCAGCGCGCTGGGCCAGAACCTGGCGTTGTTCCAGCAGTACCGCGCGCTGGCCGCCGCGCCGGAAGCGGCGCAGTACGATGACGCCCGACGCAAGGTGCTCGACAACGCGCTGCGCGACTTCCGCCTGGGTGGCGCCGAGCTGGATGACGCCGGCAAGGCGCGCTTCAGCGCGATCAAGGAAGAACTGTCGGCGCTGTCGGCGACCTTCTCGCAGAACGTGCTGGACGCGACCGATGCGTGGTCGCTGCACGTCGAAGCGCCGGCCGAGCTGGCCGGGCTGCCCGACGATGTGATCGCCGCGGCGCGTGCGGCGGCGGAGAAGGACGGTCTTCCCGGCTGGAAGTTGACCCTGCAGATGCCGTGCTACCTGCCGGTGCTGACCTACGCCACGCACCGCCCGCTGCGCGAGGCGCTGTACCGTGCCAACGCGCTGCGTGCTTCCGAATTCGGCGATGCCGCGTGGGACAACAGTGCCAACATCGATCGGGTGCTGGCACTGCGCGCCGAACTGGCCGCGCTGCTGGGCTTTGCCAACTACGCCGAGTATTCGATCGCCACCAAGATGGCCGAAGACGCCGCGCAGGTGCTCGGCTTCCTGCGTGATCTTGCCGGGCGGGCCAAGCCGCATGCGCAGCGCGACCGCGCCGAACTGGACGCGTTCGCGCGCGACGAACTGGGCCTGCAGACACTGGAAGCCTGGGACCTGGCCTTCGCCAGCGAGCAGCTCAAGCAGGCCCGCTACAGTTATTCCGAGCAGGAAGTGAAGCAGTACTTCACCGAACCGAAGGTGTTGGATGGCCTGTTCGGCGTGATCGAAGCCCTGTACGGGTTGCAGGTGCACCCGGACACCGCGCCGGTGTGGCATCCGGACGTGCGTTTCTTCCGCCTGGTCGATGCGCAGGGCGCGTTGGTGGGCCAGTTCTACCTGGACCTGTACGCACGCGAAGGCAAGCGCGGTGGCGCGTGGATGGACGACTGCCGCAACCGCCGCGATACCGCGGCCGGCGTGCAGACCCCGCTGGTGTACCTGGTGTGCAACTTCGGCAAGGGTGCCGAGGGCAAGCCGGCCACCTTCAGCCACGACGAGGTCATCACCCTGTTCCATGAAATGGGCCATGGCCTGCATCAACTGCTGACCCGCATCGGCGAGCTCGGCGTGGCCGGCATCAACGGTGTGGAATGGGATGCGGTTGAGCTGCCCAGCCAGTTCATGGAGAACTTCTGCTGGGAATGGGAGCGGGTGCAGGACATGACCGCGCACGTGGACAGCGGCCAGCCGCTGCCGCGCGCGCTGTTCGATCGCATGCTCGCCGCGCGCAATTTCCAGAGCGGCATGTTCACCGTGCGCCAGCTCGAGTTCGCCCTGTTCGACATGCAGCTGCACAGCACCTTCGACCCGCTGCAGGACAACGTGCTGCAGTTGCTCGAGCGCGTGCGCGACGAAGTGGCGGTCAACCGCCCGCCGGCGTGGAACCGCTTCCCGCATCAGTTCAGCCATATCTTCGCTGGCGGCTATGCGGCCGGGTATTACAGCTACAAATGGGCCGAGGTGCTCAGCGCTGATGCGTATGCCGCCTTCGAGGAAGCACCGGACCGCACCGCCGACACCGGCAGGCGCTTCCGCGACGAGGTGCTGTCACGCGGGGGCAGCCGCAGTGCGGCGGAGAATTTCGCCGCCTTCCGCGGGCGCGCCCCCAGCGTGGATGCGCTGCTGCGGCACAACGGCATGGCGGGGTAAACCGCCGGACGGCGGCAGCGAATTCCGGCGGCAGGGGGGTAGAGCCGAGCCATGCTCGGCTGACGCGATGCAGACCCGAAACGAAGGGCAGCCACTGGACGAAGGGCTGCCGTCGGAACGAAGGGCAGCCACTGAACGAAGAGCAGCCGAGCATGGCTCGGCTCTACCGGGCCGGGCGGCCGGGCGGCCGGGTGAGCCGTGGGGCCGTGCGGCCCGGCTTCATTCGGCGTAGATCATCTTCCGGGTCATGCCGCCATCCACCACGTGGTCCTGTCCGGTAATGAAGCCGGCCAGGTCCGACAGCAGGAACACGGCCAGCGCGCCGATATCCTCCGGCTGGCCCACGCGCCCTGCCGGGTGCTGCGCATGGTCGCGGCGCGACAGCGTCGGCGTGCGGCGGCGCGACGGCGCACGCCAGGCGTCGGTGGTGATCCAGCCCGGGCTGATGCTGTTGACCCGCACCGTCGGACCTTCGCTCAGCGCCAGCGCGTGAGTGAACGCCACCAGACCGCCCTTGGCGGCGGCATAGGCTTCGCTGTCCGCTTCGGACTGCCACGCACGGGTCGAGGCGATGTTGATGATCGCCCCGTCGTGTTCGCGCAGGGCCGGCAGCGCGTGCTTGCTGCACAGAAACGCGCCGTGCAGGCTGGACAGTCGGCGCTGCCATTCGGCCAGCGTCATTTCCGCCAGCGGCGTGCCATGCGCGCTGGCGATGCCGGCGTTGTTGACCAGCCCATCGATGCGGCCGAAGCGCTTCAGCGTCGCCTTCACCAGGGCCTGCACGCTGCGTTCGTTGGCTACGTCCGCGCGCTGGAACGCCGCGCGTTCGGGCAACGCCCACTCCTTCAGGCAGGCCTTGCCGGCGTCGGCATCGAGGTCGGCGATCATCACGCTGCCGCCTGCGCCCAGCACCGCCTGTGCGATGCCGCGGCCCACGCCCTGCGCACCGCCGGTGACGACTACCACGCGATCGCGCAGCGGCTGCGGCGCCCACTCGGTGATGGATGGGGTCAGTGGCACCGGGAGTTGTCCTTGCGCCCGAGCAGGCGCGTCCAGCCTTCCACGCCCAGCTTGTCCAGCGTTTCGATGTTGCGCTCCACGATCACGTCCGGATCGGGGAACACGGCCACCGCGCGCTCGACGCTGTCCTCGCGCAGCAGATGCAGGGTCGGGTAGGGCGAACGGTTGGTGTAGTTGCTGACGTCATCGGCGGCCGCCCCGGCGAACTGGTACTGCGGGTGGAAGCTGGCCACCTGCAGGATGCCCTGCAGGTCCAGTGCCTCGATCGCGGCATCGGCGTTGTCGAGGAAATCGTTGTATTCCAGGAAATCGCCCAGCACGTGCGGATGCACGATCAACGTGGTGTCGATCTGCTCGGCCGGGGTATCGCGCAGCAATACAAGCTCCTCGGCCAGTTCCTCCACCAGCGCCTCCGGGGTGGTGGCATCGCTGAGCACGAAACGCACCTGGTCCTTGACATACACCGCCTTGGCGAAGGGGCACAGGTTCAGCCCGATCACGATCTGTTCCAGCCAGGTGCGGGTTTCGGCGATGAAATCGGTGCCGTCCGGGGCGCTGCTGTCGGTCAAGCGGTCATCGTTCATGGCGGGCGGTATCGCGGGCTGGGCAGGCGATTGTACGGCGCACGGCGGCAGGGACGCGTATGCGGGCGGCGAGGTCGCCGTCCAGCGGCGGACGCTGCAGCGGATGCCCACTGTCCATTAACTGGACAGTGGGCATGCTGGAAAGTCCTTGTCCGGCAACCACTTGTGCGGGATGCAGGCAGTGGCCAATAGGCAACGTCGCAGCACGGGTATTGAATGTCCGGGTGAACCAGAACGATAAAGGCGAGCAGACAATGACTGACACAACCTCCTTCCTTCCCACCGATCTGTGGTCCGGCAAGCTGTTCGACGGCACGTGGCAGACCGGCGCCGGCGTCCAGGACGTGATCGAACCGGCCACCGGCAACACTCTGGGGAAGATCGCCATGACCGACCCGGCCGGCATCGCCGCGGCCGCCGCCACCGCCGCCCAGGCGCAGCGCGCATGGGCCGCCGCCCCGTACGAGACGCGCGCCCAGGTGCTGCGCCGCGCCGCGCAGCTGGCCGAGCAGTACAACGATGACATCGTGCAGTGGCTGGTCCGCGAAAGCGGCTCCACCCGGCTCAAGGCAGGTTCCGAAGCGAAGGTGAACGCCAAGGCGCTGCACGAAGCGGCAGCGTTGCCCTCGCGCAGCATCGGCGAAGTACTGCCCTCCGAACCGGGCCGCCTGAACCTCGCGCGGCGTCGTCCGCTCGGCGTGGTCGGGGTGATCGCACCGTTCAATTTCCCGTTGTACTTGGCCATGCGCGCGGTCGCACCGGCGCTCGCGCTGGGCAATGCCGTGGTGCTCAAGCCCGATCCGCGTACCGCCGTGTGCGGCGGCTTCGTCATCGCGCGCCTGTTTGAATTGGCCGGGTTGCCGGCCGGCCTGCTGCACGTGCTGCCCGGTGATGGTGCCGCCGGTGCCGCGCTCACCAGCGATCCCAACATCGCCATGATCCAGTTCACCGGCTCCACCGGTGCCGGGCGCAAGGTCGGCGAAGCGGCGGGCAAGCACCTGAAGAAAGTATCGCTGGAACTGGGCGGCAAGAATTCGCTGATCATCCTGGATGACGCCGACCTCGACCTGGCCGTCGCCAACACCGCCTGGGGCGTGTACCTGCACCAGGGCCAGATCTGCATGGCCACCGGCCGCGTGCTGGTCCAGCGCAGCATCCATGCGCGCTTCCTGGAGAAACTGGTGGCCAAGGCCAGGTCGCTCAAGGTCGGCGATCCGGCGGCTGGCGATGTGGCCATCGGCCCGCTGATCAACGCGCAGCAGCGCGACCACGCCGCGCGCATCGTCGCCGAGGCGCAGTCGGCCGGCGCCACCTTGGCCACCGGCGGCGGCTACAAGGACCTGTTCTTCGAACCGACCGTGCTCAGTGACGTCGGCCGCGACAACCCGGCCTTCCGCGAAGAGATCTTCGCGCCGGTCGCGGTGGTGGTGCCATTCGACACCGACGACGAAGCCGTCGCGCTGGCCAACGACAGCGAGTACGGCCTGTCGATGGCGATCGTGTCGAGCAATGTCGGTCGCGCGCTCACGCTGGGCGAGCAGCTACGTACCGGCCTGCTGCACATCAACGACCAGACCGTGAACGATGAGGTGATCAATCCGTTCGGCGGTGTCGGCGCGTCCGGCAACGGCACCAGCATCGGCGGTCCGTCGAACATCGACGAGTTCACCCAGTGGCAGTGGCTGACCGTCAAGGGCGAAGCGCCCGCCTACCCGATCTGAGCCAAGGAAACCGACATGACCGCAACAACCGAACTGCGCGACATCACCGTGGCCGTGGTGCGCGAGAAGGAACAGCCGTTCACCATTGAACAGGCCCGCATCCGCGGCCCGCAGGATGACGAGGTGCTGGTGCGCGTGATCGCCACCGGCCTGTGCCACACCGACCTGATCGTGCGCGACCAGTACTACCCGGTACCGCTGCCGGCCGTGCTCGGCCACGAAGGCGCGGGCATCGTCGAAGCGCTCGGCCCGGGCGTGAAGGACCTCAAGGTGGGCGACCACGTCGTGCTGACCTACGGCGCCTGCGGCCACTGCAATCCCTGCAGCGGCGGACACGGTGCGTACTGCAAGGATTTCTTCGGGCTCAACTTCGGCGGCGGCGCGCTGGATGGTTCCACCGCGATCCAGGATCCGGACGGCAACCCGCTGCACGATCACTTCTTCGCGCAGTCCTCCTTCGCCACCTATGCGCTGAGCCGCGAGAACAATGCGATCAAGGTGCCCGAGGATGCGCCGATCGAACTGCTCGGCCCGCTCGGCTGCGGCATCCAGACCGGTGCCGGCGCGGTGATCAATTCGCTCAAGGTCAGCGCCGGCAGCAGCTTCGCCAGCTTTGGCGCCGGTGCCGTCGGCTTGAGTGCGGTGATGGCCGCCCGCGTCGCCGGGGCGACCACCATCATCGCCATCGACGTGGTGCCCTCGCGATTGGAGCTGGCCAGGGAGCTGGGTGCTACCCACGTGATCAACAGCCGCGAGGTGGATGTGGTCGACGCCGTGCGCGAGATCACCGGCGGTGGGGTCAGCTTCGCGCTGGAATCCACCGGTCGTCCCGAGGTGCTGGCGCAGGGCATCGAGGCGCTCGGCGGACGGGGCGTGATCGGCGTGGTCGGTGCGCCGAAGCTCGGCACCAAGGCCGAGTTCGACGTCAACAACCTGCTGCTCGGCGGACGCAGCATCCGTGGCATCGTCGAGGGCGACAGCGTGCCCAAGGTGTTCATCCCGCAGCTGGTGCAGCTGTACCAGCAGGGCCGCTTCCCGTTCGACAAGCTGGTCCGGTTCTATCCGCTGGACCAGATCAACCAGGCGGCCGAAGACAGTACCCGCGGGGTAACCCTCAAGCCGATCCTGACCCTCGGCAAGTGAAACAATCCGTCGCGGACATGGGTGTCCGCGACGGCGCAGGCAGTCAGCTTGGCGGGTGTACGCTGTCGGTCCCCTGGGAGGTGACCGATGGCCGTGATGCAACGGGAACAGCAGCAGGTACTGGCTGCCGCGCGCCAGCGCTTCGCCGACGGCGGGGCGCTGGCCGAATCGTTGTTGGCGCCGTCGGTGCAGCGCTCCTGGGAACGCTCGCGACTGGCTGGCGTGCAACCGTGGCAGGAGCCGCATTACGCTCCGCTGGCAACCTCCGGTCCGCGCCTGGAAGATCCGGCCGACCGCCGCCTGGCGCGCTGCGTGCGCGAGGACCTCGACCATCTCTGGGCCGCGTTCGGCGGACGCCAGTGGACCCTGTTCTGCGTCAATGCCGAGGGCACGGTCGTGGCCCAGCGTGAGCATGGCCTGGCGGACGTGCCGGTACTGCGCCCGATCCAGATCGGACGACGCCTGCGCGAGATCGACATCGGCACCACCGCCCCGGCATGCAGCCTCGCCGACGATGCGCCCGCGCTCGTGCGCGGCAACGAACATTACCTCGACCGTTTCGCCTCGGTGTTCTGCCTGAGCGTGCCGCTGCATGGACTGGATGGCCAGGTACTGGGCGCGCTGGACATCACCGGCACCGGCGAACGCGATGCCGAACTGCTGCACGGCTATTTCCGCCAGGCCGCGCTCTCCACCGAAAACCGTTTGATGCGCGAACACCGGCCCTGCCACCTGCTGGCCGTGCAGCACGACGCGCGCTGGCTGCATTCCCCGTTGCAGGGCCTGCTGGCAGTCGAAGAAGACGGCCACGTCCGTGCCGCCAACCGCGTGGCGCGACGCCTGTTCGGCTTGCCGCGACGTGGCCCGCTGCCCCTGCTGACCCTGGACGCCCTATTCGCCGGTGCCAGCGTGCACCAACGCCGCCGCCTGCTGCAGGCGGGCCCTGCGTACCGCGTACGCCTCGCCGAAGACAGCGCCGTGCAGGTCCAGTACCTGCGGGGGCCGCTGGCGGCGCGCGCAGGGGTGGGGAGTGCTGCAGACGTCCGCCAGGTCGGCAGCCGTTCGCTGCGCGCGCTGACCACGCAAGGCGTGCGCGACGCCGTGGCCGCCCATCAGGGCAACATCACCGCGGCGGCGCGCCAGCTGGGTATTTCACGCACGACGCTCTACAAGCACCTGCGGGGGTAGGTGTGCGTGGTTGCCGGCCAACGGCCGGCACTACCGGATCCGCGCGCCCGATCCGCGTTCGATCAATCGCGGAAATTGTCGAACTGCAGCGGAACCTCGAAGGTTTCCTTCCTCAGCAGCGCCATCGCGTCCTGCAGGTCGTCGCGCTTCTTGCCCGTCACCCGTAGCTTGTCGCCGTTGATCTGGCTGTCCACCTTCAGCTTGGCTTCCTTGATCTTCGCGGCGATCTTCTTGGCCACCTTCTGCTCGATACCCTGCTTGACCGTGATCTTCTGCCGCGCACCGGCAAGATTGGATTCGATGTCACCAAACTCCAGGCACGCCGCGTCGATCTTCCGCGCGGTCAGGCGCTGGCGCAGGATGTCGGTCATCTGCTGCAGCTGGAAATCGCTCGGCGCGGACTGGGTGATCACGCTGTCTTCCAGCACGAACTTCGCATCCACCCCCTTGAAATCGAAGCGCGTGGAAAGCTCGCGGTTGGCCTGGTCGACCGCGTTGGTCAACTCGTGGGTGTCGACTTCGGAAACAACGTCAAAAGAGGGCATGGGCAAACTCCAGCGGGTGAATGCACACATTCTATCAAGCCACCATGGACGGCCCGGCCAAGGCGGCGATAATGGGTCATGAACACGCAGAAATCCCCCACCCGCGCCGTCGCCTGGATGCTCGTTGCCGTCGCCTGCTTCTCGCTGATGGATGCCGGCATGAAGCAGCTCTCGGCCAGCTACCCCACCATGCAGGTCACCTTCCTGCGCGGCGCCGCCTCGCTGCCGTTCGTGCTGGTCTGGGTGCTGGCCACCGCCGGCCCGCGCTCGCTGGTGCCCCGGCGCTGGGCCCTGCACCTGCTGCGCGGCGTGCTCGGCATGGCAATGATCGGCTGCTTCGTCTACGCCCTGCGCAGCCTGCCGCTGTCCACCGCCTACACGATCTACTTCGTCGCCCCGCTGCTGATCGCCGCGCTCTCGGTGCCGCTGCTGGGCGAGCACGTCGGCCCGCGCCGCTGGATCGCCATCGGCGTCGGCCTGGTCGGGGTGCTGGTGGTGCTGCGCCCGGGCGTGGGCGGCTTCATCTCCATCCCCGGGCTGATGGTGCTGCTGGCGGCCACCGCCTACGCGGTCGCCGCGATCACCGTCAGCATGCTCACCCGCACCGACACCCCGCAGTCGATGGTGGTGTGGTTCCTGGTGATCATGGCCATCGGCGCCGCCCTGCTGGCCCTCCCGGACTGGCAGCCGCTGCAGCTCGGCCACGCCGCGCTGATCGCCGGCATGGGGCTGGCCGGGGCAGGGGGCCAGGTCGCCCTGACCCGGGCCTTCCAGCTCGGCGAGGCGTCGATGATCGCCCCGCTGGAATACACCGGGCTGGTCTGGGTGATCGGCTGGGACCTGTTGTTCTGGGGCGCGTTGCCGGATGGGGCGACCTGGCTGGGGGCGGCGATCATCGTCGCCTCCGGCCTGTACCTGCTGCACCGCGAGCGCATCCGCCAGGTCCAGCCGCCCGCACCGCTGGACCACCCCTGAGACGGGACGGGGCCCCGACCGGCCCCGATCACGCGCGCTTAGAACCAAACGGAATATCATTGCGCGCTGCCGCACGGGCCAGGGCCGTCCCGCGCTGGTAGGCTGCACGCCCCCTCCCGTCGATGCCCGGTTGACCGCGAAGTGATCGAGTTCCAGCGCCTGCACAAATCCTATGCCGTCGGCGGCCGCGCGATCGCCGCGCTGCAGCCACTGGACCTGACCATCGAGGCCGGCGAAGTGTTCGGCATCATCGGCCATTCCGGTGCAGGCAAATCGACCCTGATCCGCCTGATCAATCGGCTGGAAGAGCCCACCGGCGGGCGCCTGCTGATCAACGGCGAGGACGTCACCGCGCTCGACGCGGCCGGCCTGCGCGTGCTGCGGCGGAAGATCGGCATGATCTTCCAGCACTTCAACCTGCTGTCCTCGCGCACGGTGGCCGCCAATGTCGCCTTCCCGCTGGAACTGGCCGGCACCCCGCGCGCGGAGATCGATGCGCGCGTGGACGAACTGCTGCACACCGTCGGCCTGGAGGCGCACGCGGGCAAGTACCCGGCGCAGCTGTCCGGCGGCCAGAAGCAGCGCGTCGGCATCGCCCGCGCGCTTGCCACCCGTCCGCAGATCCTGCTGTGCGATGAGGCCACCAGTGCACTGGACCCGCAGACCACCGCCTCGGTGCTCAAGCTGCTGGGCAGGATCAACCGCGAACTCGGCCTGACCATCGTGCTGATCACCCACGAGATGGACGTGATCCGCCGTGTCTGCGACCGCGTTGCGGTGCTCGATGCGGGCCATCTGGTGGAAACCGGCCCGGTCACCGAAGTCTTCCTGCATCCCCAGCATCCAACCACGCGACGCTTCGTCAACGAGTCCGAGCAGGTCGACGAAGGCGAGCTGCACAAGGATTTCCAGGCCGTGGCCGGGCGCATCGTGCGCCTGACCTTCCTGGGGGCGGATACCTACGAACCGCTGCTGGGCCGCATCGCGCGCGACACCGGCGTGGACTACAACATCCTGTCCGGCCGCATCGACCGGATCAAGGACACCCCATATGGCCAGTTGACGGTGTCGCTGGTCGGGGGTGACGTGCAGGCCGCGCAGGCCGGCTTCGTCGCCGCGGGTGTCCACCTCGAGGAGCTGCGTCGATGATCCTGGCCACCGCAGGCGGCTTTTTCCGCCATCTCGACGCGGGCAAGTGGGCCGATATCGGCCAGGCCACGCTGGATACCCTGCTGATGCTCGGCGGCTCGCTGCCGCTGACCCTGGTCATCGGCCTGCCGCTGGGCGTGCTGCTGTTCCTCACCGGCTCGCCGCAGCTGCACCGCAAGCCGGTGCTGTATGGCGCGCTGGCGCTGCTGGTCAACCTGCTGCGCTCGGTGCCCTTCATCATCCTGATGATCGTGCTGATCCCGCTCACGCTGTGGATGATGGGCACCTCGCTGGGCGTGCGCGGGGCGATCGTGCCGCTGGTGATCGGTGCCGCACCGTTCTATGCACGGCTGGTGGAAACCGCGCTGCGCGAAGTCGACCGCGGCGTCATTGAAGCCACCCAGGCGATGGGCGCCACCACCTGGCAGCTGGTCACCCGCGTGTTGCTGCCCGAAGCGCGGCCCGGCCTGATCGCCGGTGCCACCGTTACCGTTATCGCGCTGATCGGCTTTACCGCGATGGGCGGTGCGATCGGTTCGGGCGGCCTGGGCGACCTGGCCTTCCGCGATGGCTACCAGCGCTCGCACACCGACGTGGCGCTGGTCACCGTGGTGCTGCTGCTGGTGCTGGTGCAGGTCCTGCAGATGCTGGGCGATTGGCTGGTGACGCGTTACAGCCGGAAGTGATTGGCAGGTGCCGACCGTTGGTCGGTACGCGGCCCGTTCCGCTGAGCATCACGGGGTTGGCGAGGGCACTGGACGTGCCGCCTACGCGTCTGCACGCGATCGTGCATGAAACCCGCGGGGTCACTGCCCACACCGCAGTGCGCCTGGCACGTCACTTTGGCGGCGATGCCGCCTCGTGGTTGGCCCTTCAGGCCGAATACGACCTCAAGACGCTCCCGACCCGCCAGGAAATCGATCGCACGGTGCAGCCACGCCAGGCGGCGTGAACGCCCGCATCAGCGAACGTTCGGAACCTCATAGCCCAGCCGGTCCACCTGCTCGGGGTGCTGCGGCACGCGCTTGAGCTTGTCGGTATTGACCCCGTACTCGTCACGCAGGCGGGTGGCCAGTTCCTTGTACAGGTCCTTGTCCATGTCCGGCTTGCGCGCGAAGATCCAGGCCATCTCGCGGCCCGGGTAGCCGAGCATCGCCCACGAATAGTCCGGCGCCACTTCCAGCACGCGGGTGTGGGTGGGCACGACCTTGTAGAACCAGGTGCGCCAGTTGTGGTTGCCGCTGTCCTCGTCCACCGAGGCGCGCACCGTCAGCTGCTGCTGCGGTTCGGAGAAGCCGTTGCGGTAGCGGTAGGTGATGCTCACCTTCTGGTCGCCACGCAGGCGGAACTCGTTGACGCTGGCCACGTGGCCGCGCTCGACCGGATTGGGAACCCGACCGATCACGTACCAGGTGCCCATGAACCGCTGCAGGTCGATCGGAGCGCCTGTCGATTCGCTGGCCACCGGTGCCGGGGTCGGCTTGGCCTCGTGGCGGAAGGCGCAGGCGGACAGCAGCGACAGCGTCGACAGCAACAGGACAGCGCGAAGCGGGCGGTTCAGAGACATGCGGCAGGAAGCTCCAGTGGCTGGCAGGGGCATGGTGGGTGGGACGACGGAGAACGTCAATGGTGGCGTTCACGCTGGCCTTCCACGCGGCGGCGGCAGGTCGCAGCCAGTGAGATGGTGGCAGGGCAAGGTGACACATCACTTTCGCACGGAGTCGTGTCATGCCCTTGTCGTCTTCGCGTCGTCAACCACGTTCACACGGTCCCTCGCGCACCGCCGGCGCGCCCGATCCGCAGGTGCTGCGTTGGGTCCGGCAACTCGCCCTGGCCGGGCTGGCGCTGGTCCTGGTGTGGCCGGCCGCCCGCGGCAGCAGCGTCTGGCTGGGCTGGTTGCCGCTGTGGCTAGTGGGCATGCCGTGGCTGGCCTGGTGGAGCCTGTACCGGTTCCGGCTGCCGCAGCTGCTGCTGCGCCGCCGCGGCACGCGCCGTCGCGGCCCACAGGCCCGGCGCCGCACCCGCATGGCGCCACGCACTGCGCGCCCTGACCTTCGACACGGGAGCGCCGGGCAGACCGTGTGATAGCGTCCGGGGCTTATGACTGCCTGGAGCTTCAATGTCCAACATCGCTTCGGCCTGCCTGCTGGCGGGCCTGATCACGGCCGGTACGCTGGGTACCGCCATGGCTGCTGAGACCCCCGCCGATCCCTACGCGTGGCTGGAAGACGTCACCGGCGACACGTCGCTGGACTGGGTCAGGCAGCAGAACGCCAAGTCCGAGGGCCGCCTGGCCCAGACCCCGGCGTTCAAGCAGATGGAAGCCAGCATCCGCGAGGTGCTCGATTCGGACGCCAAGATCCCCGGCGTGCAGAAGATCGGTGACTACTACTACAACTTCTGGAAGGACAAGCAGCACGAGCGCGGTCTGTGGCGCCGCACGACGCTGGCCGAATACCGCAAGGCATCGCCGACCTGGGAGACCGTCCTCGACCTGGACGCGCTGAACAAGGCCGAAGGTGAGAACTGGGTCTGGCACGGTGCCGACTGCCTGCGCCCGGATTACTCGCGCTGCCTGATCGCGCTGTCGCGCGGCGGCGCCGATGCCGACGTCACCCGCGAATTCAACCTGGCCGACAAGACCTGGATCAAGGACGGCTTCTTCCGCCCCGAATCCAAGGGGGGTCTGAACTGGGTCGATCGCGACACGGTGTTCGTCTACACCGATTTCGGTGCCGGCACGATGACCACCTCCGGTTACCCGCGCGTGGCCAAGCTGTGGAAGCGCGGTACCCCGATGGCCTCGGCCAGCGTGGTCTACGAAGGCAAGCCCGATGACATGTACATCGCGGCGATGCACGACGACACCCCGGGCTACGAGCGCAACCTGGTCAGCCGCACGCTGGCCTTCTACAACAACGAGATCTACCTGCGCGGCAACGACGGCACGCTCACCAAGATCGATGCACCGAACTCGGCCGAGAAGGGTCTGCGCAGGCAGTGGTTGACCCTGGAGCTGCGCGACCCGTGGACCGTGGGCGGCAAGACCTACACCGCCGGTTCGCTGCTGGCGACAAAGCTGGATGATTTCATCGCCGGCAAGCGCACGTTCGAGGTGCTGTTCGCCCCGACCGCGACGACGTCGTTGGCCGGTACCAGCTGGACGAAGAACCACCTGGTGCTCAACGTGCTCGACGACGTCAAGAGTCGCCTGAGCGTGCTGACCCCGACCGACACCGGCTGGAAGAAGAGCGACTTCACCGGCGCGCCGACGTTCGGCACAGTGGCCGTCAGTGCGGTCGATGCCGATGACAGCGACGCGGTGTGGATGACCGTCACCGACTACCTGACCCCGACCACCCTGGCTTTGGCCGAGATCGGCAAGCAGCCGGAAGTGCTCAAGACCATGCCGGCATTCTTCAATGCCGACGGCAAGGTGATCGAGCAGCACTTCGCCACCAGCAAGGACGGCACCCGCGTGCCGTACTTCGTGGTGCATGCCAAGGACATGAAGCTGGACGGTTCCAACCCGACCTTGCTGTACGGCTACGGCGGCTTCGAGATCTCGCTGACGCCGTCGTATTCGGGCGGCATGGGCCGGGCGTGGCTGGAGAAGGGCGGTGTGTACGTGGTGGCCAACATCCGTGGCGGCGGCGAGTACGGTCCGCGCTGGCACCAGGCGGCGCTGAAGCAGAACCGCCACAAGGCCTATGAGGACATGGCCGCGGTGGCGCGGGATCTGGTCAGCCGCAAGATCACCTCGGCCAGGCACCTGGGCGTGCAGGGCGGCAGCAACGGTGGCCTGCTCACCGGCAACATGCTCACCCAGTACCCGGAGCTGTTCGGGGCGGTGGTGGTGCAGGTGCCGCTGCTGGACATGAAGCGCTACAGCCATCTGCTGGCAGGCGCGTCGTGGATGGCCGAGTACGGCAATCCGGACACGGCCGACTGGGACTTCATCAAGACCTTCTCGCCGTACCACCTGTTCGATCCGGCCAAGACCTACCCGCCGGTGCTGTTCACCACCTCCACCCGCGACGACCGCGTGCATCCGGGCCATGCCCGCAAGATGGCGGCCAAGATGATCGATGCGGGCAAGGATGTGACCTACTACGAGAACATCGAGGGCGGTCACGGCGGGGCGGCGAACAATGCCCAGGCGGCGCATATGTCCGCATTGGCCTATAGCTTCCTGTGGGAGCAGTTGTCCAAGTAAGCTGGGTTGCTCGACGGTCCAGGCCGTCGAGCAGGCCGCAGGCATCCAGCATTCACCGGAGGCTGCGCCTTGGGAGCGAACTCCGGGTGGTGGGGCGTCGTGTTGGCCTCACCCCAGTTTCAACGCCACGCAGCAATGCGTGGCGTTTTTTTTGGGTTTTCTTTCGCCTGCGGCGGGCTTTCAAGTGCCGAAGGCAACTGCAGGATCAACGTCCACAGCTGCTCGTGTGTACTTTCGCTGGTCTGGGCGGGTACGGGTGGGTTGGCGGGACACGCCGTAAATACATCCCTGTAGGCTCGCATGCGCCATCCATGGCGCATGACGGTCCCGCCAACCCACCCGTACCCGCCCTTGACAGTGTGCGGGTGCTGAAAGGAGGAGCGAGATCGAAAAGCGGATGAGCGAGCGGCCTTGCTGCCGCTTTGGCGTCTGCCATGCGCACCGACCCACTGTCTGAGGGTGGGGTGTGTGGATTCGCGGGACCGTCGTACGCCATGGATGGCGTACGCGAGCCTCCACGGATGGATTTACGGCGTGTCCCGCGAATCCACACATCCCCGCCCAGCTCGACCGTTCGCCGCCGTTGCGGCTTTTGCGCCGTTTCAGCTTTTGCAGCTTTTGCAGCTTTTCAGCTTCTAACTCTGCCGCATCACCGCACCCACGTCTCCAACCCACGCCGGATACGCGCCACCGCCTCTTCCAACCGCGGCACCTCCTGCGTGTAGGCCAACCGCACATGCTCGTTCGCGCGGTAGTGCCCGAAATCCAGGCCCGGGGTAAACGCCACGTGCTGGGTTTCCAGAAAGTGCGTGCAGAACGCCTGTGCGTCATCGGTGAACGCGCTCACGTCGCAATACAGGTAGAACGCCCCTTCCGGCTCTACCTCGATACGGAAGCCCAGCGCGCGCAGTGCCGGCAGCAGGTAATCGCGACGCTCGCGGAAGGCCGCGCGGCGTTGCTCGAAAATCGCGATCGTCTCCGGCGCGAAACAGGCCAGCGCCGCATGCTGGGCGATGCTCGACGCACTGATGTACAGATTCTGCGCCAGCTTCTCCAGGTCCGGCACCGCCTGCGGTGGTGCCACCAGCCAGCCCAGGCGCCAGCCGGTCATCCCGTAGTACTTGGAAAAACTGTTGAGCACGAATGCCTCATCGTCCACCTGCAGCACGCTCGCCGCGTCCATCCCGTAGGTCAGGCCGTGGTAGATCTCGTCCACCACCAGGTGTCCGCCCCGGGCCTTCAACGCCTGCGACAGCCCGCCCAGCTGCTGCGCCGACAACACCGTCCCGGTCGGGTTGGCCGGCGACGCCACCAGCGCGCCCACGCTGTCGGCGTTCCAGTGCCGCTCGACCAGTTCCGGGGTCAGTTGGTAAGCCGTCTGCGGGCCCACTGGCACCAGCTGTGCCGCGCCTTCCACCAGACGCAGAAAGTGCCGGTTGCAGGGATAGCCCGGATCGGCCAGCAGCCAGTGCCTGCCCGGGTCCACCAGCAGGCTGCTGGCCAGCAGCAGCGCGCCCGAGCCGCCGGGGGTGACCAGGATGCGCTCGGGATCGATCTGCACCTGGTAGCGGTCGTGGTAGAAACCGGCGATGGCCTGGCGCAGGGCCGGCAGACCGCGCGCGGCGGTGTAGCGGGTGTGGCCGGCAGCCAACGCGGCCTGGCCGGCCTGCACGATCGGTGCGGCGGTGGTGAAGTCGGGCTCGCCGATTTCCAGGTGGATGACGTCGTGGCCGGCCTGCTCCAGCGCCTGCGCGCGGGCCAGCAGCGACATCACGTGGAAGGGTTCGATTTCCTGGCTGCGGCGGCTGTAGCCGGCCGTGATGGTGGGGATGCTCATCTGGCGCATTCTAGGGGCAGTGGCGATCGCCCTGCTTGCCGCTGCCCCGGCGCCCGCCCAGACTGGGGCGAACACGGACGCCATTGCAATCCCCCGCCAGGAGCCTTATCTCGTGAAACCCGCCCTCTGCTTATTGGTTGCCAGCCTGATGACCTCCACCGTGCATGCCGCCCCCGCGCTGACCCCACCCGACGCCGAGAAGCATCCGCACACGGTCAAGGCGCCGTTCGGGGCCACCCGCAACGACGACTATTACTGGCTGCGCGACGACAAGCGCGAAGCGCCGAAGATGCTGGCCTACCTGAATGCGGAAAACGCCTATACCGACCAGGTGATGGCACCGCTCAAGCCGCTCGAGGACACCCTCTACAAGGAGATCGTCGCGCGCATCAAGCAGGACGATGCCAGCGTGCCCGCGCGTGATCGCGGCTACTGGTATTACACCCGCTTCGAAACCGGCAAGGACTACCCGATCCAGGCACGGCGCAAAGGCAGCATGGACGCGCCGGAGGAGATCCTGCTGGACATCAACGTGATGGCCGAGGGCAAGAACTACTTCGATGTCGGCGATGCCGATGTCAGCCAGGACAACCAGCTGCTGGCCTGGGCCGAGGACGACGTCGGCCGCCGCCAGTACGTGATCCGCTTCAAGGACCTGCGCACCGGCCAGGTGCTGCCGGACCGTATCGAGAATGTCTCGCCCAACGTGGTCTGGGCCGATGACAACCGCACCCTGTTCTACGTCGAGAACGACCCGGAGACCCTGCTCACCGTGCGGGTGAAGAAGCACGTGCTGGGCACGCCGACCAGCAGCGATGTACTGGTTTACGAAGAGAAGGACGATAGCTTCTACATGGGCGTGGGCCGCACCCGCGACGACACGTACCTCACCATCGAACTGCACAGCACCGTCAGCTCGGAAACCCGCTACGCACCGGCCGCCGATCCGCAGGCATTCACGCTGCTGGCCGCGCGCGCGCGCGATGTCGAATACGACGCCGACCATTTCAACGGCCGCTGGGTGATCCGTACCAACGACGCCGGCGCGAAGAACTTCAAGCTCGTCACCGCGCCGAGCAATGCCACCTCGCGCAAGCAGTGGACCGACTGGGTCGCGCACGACGACGCGGTGCTGGTCGAAGGCTTCGAACTGTTCGACGGCTTCAGTGCGATCGCCGAACGCTCCAACGGCCTGGAGCGGATCCGCCTGCTGTATCCGGACGGTCGCCAGGATTACGTCAAGGCCGACGAACCGGCCTACTCGATGGGCCTGGCCGCCAATCCCGAGCCGGACAGCCCGTGGCTGCGCTACGCCTACAACTCGCTCACCACCCCGACCACCACCTTCGAACTCAACACCGTCACCGGCGAGCGTCGCCAGCTCAAGCAGCAGCCGGTGATCGGCTACGACCCGTCGCAGTACACCACCGAGCGGGTCTGGGTGACCGCGCGCGATGGCGTCAAGGTGCCGGTGTCGCTGGTGTATCGCAACGGATTCAAGAAGGACGGCAGCGCCGCGCTGTACCAGTACGCCTATGGCAGCTACGGCATGTCGATGGACCCCGGCTTCAACCAGAGCGTGGTCAGCCTGCTCGACCGCGGCGTGGTCTACGCCATCGCGCACATCCGCGGTGGCGAGGAAATGGGCCGCGCGTGGTACGAGGACGGCAAACTGCTCAAGAAGCAGAACACCTTCAACGACTTCGTCGATGTCACCCGTGAGCTGGTCCGCTTGGGCTATGCGTCCAAGGACCGCGTCGCGGCCTCCGGTGGCAGCGCCGGTGGCCTGCTGATGGGCGCGGTGGCGAACCAGGCCCCGCAGGATTATCGGGTGATGGTCGCGCAGGTGCCGTTCGTGGACGTGGTCACCACCATGCTCGATGCCAGCATCCCGCTCACCACCAACGAGTACGACGAGTGGGGCAACCCCGAGCAGCGCGAGTACTACGACTACATGCTCACCTATTCGCCCTACGACAACGTCAGGAAGCAGGCCTATCCGGCGCTGTTCGTCGGTACCGGCCTGTGGGATTCGCAGGTGCAGTACTGGGAGCCGGCCAAGTGGGTGGCCAAGCTGCGCGACGACAACACCGGTACCCATCCGATCGTGTTCCGCACGAACATGGAGGCCGGCCACGGCGGCAAGTCGGGGCGCTTCCAGCGTTACCACGAACTGGCCGAATCGTACGCGTTCGTGCTCGACCAGCTCGGTGTGACCCAAGCCCCGTAAGGCTGGCGGCTGGCCGGCAACCCGGCGTGCCGCCGGCCCCGCGTCGTCGGCACACCGCAGGGCGCGGACCATCGCCGTTGCCGTCCGGCCTCGCTATGCTGCATGCATGACCCTGCCTGAGCGCCCCGACGTTCCCGATGCACCGGCCCCGCGGCCGGCGGTGCGGTTCCGCTGGGCGTGGTGGCTGCTGGCCTACGCCAGCCTGGGCACCGGCATCGTCGGCATCTTCGTGCCGGGGTTGCCGACCACGGTCTTCATCCTGATCTCAGCCTGGGCCGCCTCGCGCGGTTCCGAGCGTCTGCACACCTGGCTGCTGCAGCACCCGCGCTTCGGCCCGGCCATCGTCAACTGGCAGGCCCACGGCGCGGTCAGCCGCTACGCCAAATGGATGGCCACCCTGACCATGGCCGCGTGTGCGGGCATCATGCTGTGGTGCGTGCCGATCGCCTGGGTGAAATGGCTGTCCATCGGCAGCATGACCATGGTGGCGATCTGGCTCTGGAGCCGGCCGCTGCCCCCCACCGACGGGTAGTGCCGGCCGCTGGCCGGCAGCGCGGGACCCGATCAGGCCGTGAGGCCGCGTTCATCGAATCGATACCCTCGGCCAAAGAGGGCACGGCTATACTCGGGGCATGAGCATCCCCCATCGCAACCGAATCCTGATTCCGTTGGCAGCGGCCTCGCTGCTTCTCCTTGCCGCCTGCGGCAACAAGGGCCCGCTGGTGTTGCCGCAGAAGCCGGTCCCGGTGGAAGAAGTGGCCGAGCCGGCCACTGATGCAACCACGCCCCCGGCCGATGACAGCAACGCTCCGCCGGTGGTGCCCGATCCGGTCGATGCGCCGCTGAAGTCCGAAGACGGGAATGAATAAGGCCGCATCCACGGCACTGCGCTTCAGCAAGATGCACGGTGCCGGCAATGATTTCGTGGTGCTGGACCTGCGCGACGGCACCCCCGAACCCACCCCGGCGCTGGCCGCGCGCCTGGCCGACCGCCACACCGGCGTCGGCTGCGACCAGATCCTCACCATCGAAGCCCCGCGTGCGGAAGGCTCGGTGGCGTCCTACCGGATCTGGAATGCCGATGGCTCCCAGTCCGAGCAGTGCGGCAACGGCGCGCGCTGCGTGGCGGCCTGGCTGGTGCGCGACGGCGCAGCCAGCGGCGAGCATTTCACCATCGACAGCCCGCTGGCCACCCACAGCATCGAACGCCTGGCCGATGACCAGTACGCGGTGGCCATGGGCGTGCCGCGTTTTGAGCCCCAGCAGATCCCGTTGCTGGGCTTCGCCCGTGCCCGCGATGAATACCTGCTGCCGCTGCAGGGCGACACGGTGCGCTTCGGCGCGGTGTCGATGGGCAATCCGCATGCGGTGATCGAGGTCGGTCTGGTCGACGCGGCGCCGGTCGAACGGCTTGGACCGCTGCTGCAGCAACACGCCACCTTCCCGCAGTCGGTCAACGTCGGCTTCGTGCAGGTGCTCGATCCCACCCATGCGCGCCTGCGCGTGTACGAGCGCGGCGTCGGCGAGACGCTCGCCTGCGGCAGCGGTGCCTGCGCCGCGGCGGTGGTGATGATGCAGCGCGGACGCCTGGAGCGCGATGCCACCCTGTCGCTGCCCGGCGGTACCCTGCGGCTGCGCTGGCCGGCCGACGACGCCCAGGTGGTGATGTCCGGCCCGGCAGCCTTCGTCTTTGAAGGGGAGTGGAACGCATGAACGAGACCGTCGAAAAGATCGGTGCGCATGAAGTCGCCGCATGGCTGCGTCGGCATCCGGCGTTCCTCAAGCAGTTCCCCGACCTGGCCCTGACCCTGGTGGTGCCGCGCGATGACGGTCCCACCGCGTCGCTGGCCAGCTACCAGCTGGAAGTGCTGCGCGACAAGAACCGCGAGCTGTCGCGGCGGCTGGCCGAGCTGGCCGGCAACGCCCAGGTCAACGAACGCCTGGCCGTGCGCACCCATCAGCTGACCCTGGCGCTGATGAAGCAGACCACCGCCGCCGACACGCTGCGGGCGATGGCCGCCTCGCTGGAAGAAGATTTCGCCGGCGACCTGGTCCGGCTGGTGATGCTGCACCCGGTGGACGGGCTGGAGCAGGCGCCCTGGTTGCAGGTGATCGCCGAGGACAGTGCCGCGCTCGGCGCGTTCCGCGATTGCCTCAAGGATGGCGAGCCGATCTGCGGCCGCCTGCAGCAGGAAAAGAGCGCGTTGCTATACCAGGCGCGCGTGGAGGAAGTGCAGTCCAGCGCATTGCTGCCGCTGCCGGGCGTGGGCCTGATCGCGGTCGGCAGCCGGGATCCCAACCGGTTCTACCCGGGGATGGGCACGCTGTTCCTGCGCATGATGGGCGAGTCGCTGGGCGTGGCGTTGAAGCGCTTCGCGCTGGTCTGAGTTCTTACGCCGCCCCGCTGCCATGAGCGCCGCCGCCGAGTTCCTTGCCTACCTGGAGGTCGAGCGGCGCATGTCGGCGCACACGCTGGATGCCTACCGCCGCGACCTGGACGCGCTGGATACGTGGTCGCAGAAGCAGGGCGCGAAGATCGAAGCGCTGGATGGCGAGCAGTTGCGCCAGTTCATCGCCGCCGAGCATCGTCGCGGGCTGGCGCCGAAATCCTTGCAGCGCCGGCTTTCGGGCTGCCGCAGTTTCTATGCGTGGCTGCTCAAGCACCGTCGCATCACGGTCAGCCCCGCCGCCGGATTGAAGGCGCCCAAGGCGCCACGCAAGTTGCCGCAGGTGCTCGACGCCGATGAAGCCGTGCAACTGGTCGAACTGCCCACCGATGCGCCACTTGGCCTGCGCGACCGCGCGCTGCTGGAGCTGTTCTATTCCTCCGGGCTGCGCCTGAGCGAGCTGTGCGCGCTGATCTGGCGCGACCTGGATTTCGCCACCGGGCTGGTCAACGTGATGGGCAAGGGCAACCGCCAGCGTCGCGTGCCGTTCGGTTCGCACGCGCGCACCGCGCTGGAAGGCTGGCGTGGCGAGAGTGGCGGTGGCGAGGCACAGCCGGTGTTTCCCGGTCGCAAGGGCGGGCCGATCACCCAGCGCGCAATCCAGATCCGCATCCGTGGGCTGGCCCAGCGCCAGGGCCTGTTCAAGCATGTGCACCCGCACATGCTGCGGCACAGTTTCGCCAGCCACATCCTGGAATCCTCCGGCGACCTGCGCGGGGTGCAGGAGCTGCTCGGGCATGCCGATATCGCCACCACGCAGATCTACACCCACCTGGATTTCCAGCACCTGGCCAAGGTCTACGACGCGGCCCATCCGCGCGCCAAGCGGCGCAAGAGCGGCAACGAAAGCTGAATCGATCCACTGCGTCACCCGGGCGCAGGGCAGGGTGGGTTGAAGCCTCCGGCAACGACCCCACCTCAGTCCTTGTCACCCCGGAGGCTCCATGGACCCCAGTCAGAACCCCAACGTATTTCATGCCACCACCATCATTTCGGTGCGCCGCAACGGGCATGTCGCCGTCGCCGGCGACGGCCAGGTCACGCTCGGCCACACGGTGATGAAGGGCAACGCCCGCAAGGTGCGCCGGCTGGGTCGCGAGGGCCAGGTGCTGGCCGGTTTCGCCGGTGCCGCGGCCGATGCGTTCACCCTGTTCGAGCTGTTCGAGGCCAAGCTGGAAAAGCACGGCCAGCTGCAGCGTGCGGCGGTGGAACTGGCCAAGGACTGGCGCACCGAGCGCCGCCTGGGCAAGCTCGAAGCGCTGCTCGCGGTGGCCGACAAGGACACCTCGCTGATCATCAGTGGCACCGGTGATGTGATCGAGCCGGAGGACGGCATCATCGCCATCGGTTCCGGCGGTTCCTACGCACTGTCAGCCGCACGCGCGCTGATGGCGCACACCGAACTGGACGCCCGCACGATCGCCACCGAGTCGATCAACATCGCCGGCGACATCTGCATCTACACCAATCGCAACGTGGTGGTCGAGGAGCTTTGATCCGAAGGGTCAACGCTCGGTAGAGCCACGCCATGCGTGGCTGCGATGTTCGATCTGCCACGCATGGCGTGGCACTACCTTGCACCCGATACATGGCGTAGTGCCGGCCGCTGGCCGGCAACCCCGACACACCACATTCATTCGTGAGCACACCCATGCCGCACAAGATTGAAGTTTCGTCCGCCACCATGACCCCGCGCGAGATCGTGCAGGAACTGGACCGGCACATCGTGGGCCAGCACGACGCCAAGCGTGCGGTCGCCATCGCGCTGCGCAACCGCTGGCGGCGCATGCAGCTGCCGGCCGAGCTGCGCAATGAAGTGATGCCCAAGAACATCCTGATGATCGGCCCGACCGGCGTCGGCAAGACCGAAATCGCGCGCCGTCTGGCGACGTTGGCCAACGCCCCGTTCGTCAAGGTCGAGGCCACGCGCTTCACCGAAGTGGGCTACGTCGGCAAGGACGTGGAGCAGATCATCCGCGATCTGGCCGACACGGCCGTCAAGCTGTACCGCGAGCAGGCCAAGGTGCGCGTGCGCACGCAGGCCGAAGAGCGTGCCGAAGACCGCATCCTGGATGCGCTGCTGCCGCGTCGCAGCGCCGGGATCGGCTTCGATGCCGAGGCCGCGCGCAACGAGCCGTCGGCGCAGGACAATGAAACCCGCATCAAGTTCCGCCGGATGCTGCGCAATGGCGAGCTGGACGAGCGCGAGATCGAGCTGGAAGTGTCGGCCAACGTGAGCATGGACATCATGACGCCGCCGGGCATGGAGGAGATGGGCCAGCAGCTGCGCCAGATGTTCTCGAGCATGGGTGGGGCGAAGGCGCAGAAGCGTACGCTGTCGATCAAGGCGGCGCGTCCGCTGCTGGTCGAGGAAGAGGCCGGCAAGCTGGTCAACGAGGACGATATCCGCAGCGCGGCGATCGAGGCCTGCGAGCAGCACGGCATCGTGTTCATCGACGAGATCGACAAGGTGGCCAAGCGCGGTGACAATGTCGGCGGCGGCGATGTGTCGCGCGAGGGCGTGCAGCGCGATCTGCTGCCGCTGGTGGAAGGCTCCAACGTGTCGACCAAGTACGGCACGATCAAGACCGACCACATTCTGTTCATCGCTTCCGGGGCATTCCACCTGGCCAAGCCGAGCGATCTGATTCCGGAGCTGCAGGGTCGTTTCCCGATCCGGGTGGAGTTGGGCGCGCTGAGCAAGCAGGACTTCGTGCGCATCCTGACCGAGCCGAAGGCAGCGTTGACCAAGCAGTACGAGGCGTTGCTGCAGACCGAGGGCGTGTCGATGAAGTTCACCGTGGATGCGGTCGATCGTCTGGCCGAGATCGCCTTCCAGGTCAACGAGCGCCAGGAGAATATCGGTGCCCGTCGTCTGCACACGGTGCTGGAGCGTCTGCTGGATACGCTGAGTTACGAAGCCCCCGACCGCGATGGCGAGACCATCAGCATCGACCAGGCCTACGTGGACGCGCATCTGGGCGAGCTGGTGCAGGATCCGGACCTGAGCCGTTACATCCTGTAACGGCTTGGGATGATCGAGCGATACAAATGCGGCGGCGCGAAAGCGTCGCCGCATTTTTTTTGGGTTTTTTGCGGGTGTCTACGGGGGGGAGGGCAACCGCAACCGCAACCGCGACCGCAACCGCAAGCAGGTTGCCGCTTGCGGCGTGGCTGGGCGGGGGTGTGTGAGTTCGCGGGACAAGCCGTGAATCCATCCTTGGAGCAACTGTGTTGGTGGAGGGGCTTCGGCCTCTCCGGCGGACAGGCACGGCC
>NZ_DAMAGC010000029.1:0-39596 GCF_031995405.1 Stenotrophomonas sp.
TTGAACTGGTACAGGCGCAGCATCTGTTCGCCCTGGATGACCTCCAGGTCGGCCAGTTTCACCGAGCCGACGATCGCTCCCCTGCGCCGGCACAGCGAACAGTCGCAGCGTCGTGGCGACAGCACGCCGTCGGGCAGATGCAGGCGCAGGACGACCGCGCCGCAGTGGCAGCGGGCCAGATGATGGGGCTGGATCGGCACGCCGCCGATGGAACGCAGACCCTGCATGCGGAAGCTCCTGAGGGGGTGGATCGGGGCCTGCAAGTATGCCGTCGGGCCAAGCTGAACACGCAGACATGTTCCACACACCCCGGTTATGGCTAACTAGCGCCCCGAACCAACGACGGAACGACGCGTGAAGAAGGCAGGACGATGGGGATTGGCGCTGGTGATGCTGGTCGCGGCGCTGTGGATCACCGGCCTGCTGGCCTACCAGTTGCCCGGGCCGGGGTGGCTGCGCGGGGTCGCGATCGCGCTGTGGCTGGGCTTCGCGTTGACCACGGCGGTGGCGGTCGGGCGCGCGCGTGCCGGGCGCTGGCCGGGCGCGCTGTACGTGGCCGCGCTGGTGGCGTCGGGGGTGTGGTGGCTGCTGCTGACCCCGCGCCAGGACCGGGTCTGGGCCGACGATGTGGCCCAGCGGTTGAAGGTTGTTGCATTCGACGGCCAGCATGTCGTGCTCGACAACGTGCGCGACTTCACCTGGCGCAGCGAAGACGACCACGACGTGCGCTGGGTGCGGCGCAGCTACAACCTGGACCAGCTGCGCTCGGCCGACCTGGTGATGTCCTACTGGATGGGGCCGATGATCGCCCACACGCTGGTGTCCTTCGGCTTCGCCGATGGTCGCTACCTGGTGTTCTCGCTGGAGATCCGCAAGGAGCGCGGCGAGTCGTTCTCGGCACTGGGCGGGTTCTTCCGCAAGTTCGAGATGACCCTGGTGGCTGCGGAGGAAACCGACATCATCCGCGTGCGCAGCAACGTGCGTGGCGAAGATGTCTACCTGTATCGGCTGCACGGCATGACCGGCGAACAGCTCAAGGGTCTGTTCGTGTCCTACCTGGGCGAGGCGCGCAAGCTCGACGCGGCCCCGGCGTTCTACAACACGCTCACCAGCAACTGCACCACCATCGTCTACGAACTGGCCAAGCAGATCGCGCCGGGCCTGCCGCTGGATTACCGGCTGCTGGTATCCGGTTATTTCGCCGAGTACGCACGCGACCTGGGCGTGCTGACGCCGGGCGTGGACTTTGCCACGCTCAAGGCACGCGGCCGCATCACCGATCGCGCACGCGCCGCCGGCGACGATCCCGACTTTTCCCGACTGATCCGCCAGGGCATGCCCGGCACCGAGCAAGGAAGCGTTCCATGAAACGGCTGTCCATGAGGTTCCCGCGCCGCACGCTGCCGCTGCTGGCGGTGGTGCTGTCGCTGCTGCTGTCCAGCGGCTGCGCGATGGTGACCATGAAGCAGGTGGCGCCCACCGACTACCTGGCAAACAAGCGCGGCGACGTGCTTACCTCGGGCAAGCTCAGCGCCGCCTCGCAGGAGACGTTGAGCGTGATCGGGCTGGACGAGGACATGTGCGCCAAGGATGTGGCGGGCTGCCAGAAGACCCTGGAAGACACCGACGTGCTGCCCGAGGAGCAGCGTCTGTCGGCGCTGTCCGAGCTGTGGGTGAAGAATGCGCTGGGGTTGAGCCCCAAGCCCAAGGACCGCGACAAGCATCCGATGAGCGATGCGGCACTGGATGCGTGGCTGGAAGCGGCGCGTTATGCCTACGCGTACCTGTTTTTCAGCGGGCGCACCCCGTCCGAGCGTGCCTTCGAGGATCGCCAGACCCAGGTCCGCGACTACTACAATTACGCCGCCGAGCAGACTGCCGCAGTGGTGTTCAAGCGCGCCCGCGAAAGCGCGCTGGAAGGCGAGGATTACAACGCGCCCGTCGCCGGTGAGCGCTGGACGCTGACCTCGGACTTCGACGAACTGCGCATGACCAGCATCCCCACCCGCATGGTCTCGGCTTCGTCGCTGAGCTTTGCCGGCCTGCGCAGCACCTATCGCCGCGATGGCTTCGGCGCCGAGCTGGTGGTGGTGATGGACCCGCCCAAGCTGGTCGCCGCGGCGGACGGGCAGAAGGCCGAGATTCCCCAGTACAGTGAGATGTCGGCGATCAACGCCACCGCGCTGCTGCGCTTCAAAGGCGACACCCTCAAGCAGGTGCTGGACACCACCCAGGTGTTGTTCGATGTGTACTCACCCGAGTCCACCGAGAGCGTGAACCTGCACGGCGAGAAGGTACCGCTGGCGGGCAACTTCACTGCGGCCTACGGCATGTGGCTGGCGCAGTCCGGGTTTGCCACGCAGTCGCTGCGAACCTTGTTCGGGTTGAGCGAAGGTATCGGCGAACCGCACATGTACCTGATGCAGCCATGGGACCCGAACCGCCGCATCATCTTCATGCTGCACGGGCTGGGCAGCAGCCCGGAGGCGTGGGTGAACGTGGCCAACGAGGTGATGGGCGACCCCGAACTGCGCAAGCACTTCCAGGTGTGGCAGGTGTACTACCCGACCAACGCGCCGATCGCATTGAACCGCTATGAGATCAACCAGGCGTTCAACAACACGCTCAAGCACTTCGATCCCAACGGCAGCACGCCGGCGTCGAAGGACATGGTGTTCATCGGCCACAGCATGGGCGGCGTGCTGGCGCGCTTGCTGGTCACCTCGTCGGGCGACGTGCTGTGGGACCAGTTGCTGGCCAACTACGACCTCAAGGGTGAACGCCTCAAGCGCGTGGAAGCCAAGCTCGGTCCGCTGCTGCACTTCACGGCCGAACCGAACGTGGAGCGCGCCATTTTCATTGCCGCCCCGCACAAGGGCACCGACATCGCCGGCAACCGCGTAGGGCGTCTGATCGGGCGGCTGGTACGTCTGCCGATCACCCTGCTGGGCAAGTTCGAAGACGTGTTCCAGACCCTGCAGCAGGCCGAAACGCAGTCCGCGCAGCAGACCAAACTGCAGATCCCCAACAGCATCGACAACCTCAAGGCCAGCGACCCGTTCGTCAAGGCCGCCGGCGCACTGCCGATCGCGCCGGGCCTGAAGTACCACTCGATCATCGCCCAGCGCAAACCGGACGTGCCGTTGCAGCAGTCCGACGATGGCCTGGTGCCGTACTGGAGCGCGCATCTGGACGGCGCGGTATCGGAGAAGGTGATCATCTCCGGGCACAGCGTGCAGGAAACCCCGCAGGCCGTGCTGGAGATCCGCCGCATCCTGCGCGAGGACCTCAAGGAAGTCGGGCACTGAGGCCGCGACGTCGCGTTGGCGATCAGATCCGCCGCGCGACCAGCACGCTCAGCACCGCCAGCATCAGCATGATCACGTACGTCAGCAGGTAGCCCACCACCACGTTGCCCTGCAGGAACAGCGCGAACAACGAGCCGGACACCGCCAGCGTGGTGGCCACGCCCAGCGCCTCGCTCAACTGCAGTGCCGAGGTGTTGGCGCCCTGCTGCGCGGGCGGAGACAGCGACAGGGTCAGCACCGACAGGCTGGGGTAGATCATGCCCATGCCCAGCCCGGTGACGCTCCACCCGGCCAGCGCGCACCACAGCGGCATGGCCGGCTGCAGGGCCAGCGAGGTGACCACGATGCCCGCGCACATCAGCAGCGCACCGCTCGTCAGCAACTGACGCCGCGACCAGCCGCGGCGTTGGTGGCCCTGCATCCACGACCCGCTGAACCAGCCCAGCGCGCCCAGGCTCAACGCCACCCCTGCAAACAGGGGACTCAGCCCGCGTTCGCGCTGCAGCAGCAACGGCAGGAACGCCTCGCAGCCGAAGAAGGCCGATGCGGCGATGCCGCGCAGCGCGATCACGCTGGGCAGCCCACGACGCAGCCGCAGCGTGCCGGCCGGCAGCAGCTTCCAGCTGCACAGCGCCAGCAACGCGATCGCCGGCAGCAGCATCGACAACGCGGTCCAGCCACGCTGCTGGCCGCCGACGTACAGCAGCAACGCGCCGGCCGAGGCACCGATTGCCCAGCGCACCACCGTGCGGTTGCTCTTTTCCGCGCCGGCAGGGGCAAGGTTGCGCAGGGCAGGGCGCAGCAGCAGCGCGGCGGGAATGGCCAGCAGCGGCACGATCAGGAACACCCAGCGCCAGCCCAGGTGCTGCACGATCAGCCCGCTGATGCCGGGGCCGATCAGCGAGGGCACCACCCAGCCGGCCGAGAACGCAGCGAACACGCGCGGCCGCATCGGCTCGGGGAAGGTCCGCCCGACCAGCACGTACAGCGCCACCGAGATCGCCCCGGCGCCCAGCCCCTGCATCAGGCGGCCCAGCACCAGCACCGGCATGTGCTGGGCCAGCCCGGCCACCAGCAGGCCGGCGATGAAGCAGGCCAGGCCAAGCCACAGCGGACGCGCCGGGCCCTGCTGGTCGCTCCAGCGCCCGGCCAGGGTCATGCCGATCACGCTGGTGGCCAGGGTGCCGCCGAAGGCCAGCGCATACAGCGGCAGTCCGTCCAGCGCCTGGGCAACGGTCGGCATCGCCGCAGCCACGGCCAGCGCTTCGAAGCCATGCAGCGACACCAGCGCGACCATGCCGATGGTGGTGGCGCGGTAGGCCGGTGACAGAATCGAGGGGATCGGGGTGTCCATCGCCGGGGCGGCGACAGGTGGCGTTGCGGCATCAACGGACATGCGGTTTCCAGACATCGGGGGAAGTGCCGGACTTGCAGTGCATCCCGGCCGCGCGCAGGATGCCACCTGAACCAAGGTTGAGGTCAAGCAGTGATCGCGCAGGAACTGAGTGTAGGGGAAGTGGCCAAACGAAGCGGCGTGGCCGTCTCGGCGTTGCATTTCTATGAGCGCAAGGGCCTGATCCGCAGCCTGCGCACCGCCGGCAACCAGCGTCGTTTCGCCCGCGACGTGCTGCGTCGGCTGGCGGTGATCCGGGTCGCGCAGCGCGTTGGCCTGCCCTTGGAGGCGGTGGCGACCGCGTTCGCGGCGCTACCGGAGAACAAGACCCCGACCAAGGCCGAGTGGGCCCGGATGTCGGCGTTGTGGCGCAGCGAACTGGACGAGCGCATCGCGCAGCTGCTGCTGCTGCGCGACCAGCTCACCGATTGCATCGGCTGCGGCTGCCTGTCGTTGAAGCGCTGTCGCCTGACCAATCCCGATGACGCGCTGGGCGATCAGGGCGACGGCCCCCGCCGCTGGGAGTAGTGCCGGCCGCTGGCCGGCTCCGCCCTCACCAGACGGTGAACACCTGCCCGCTTTGTATTCCTTCCACGCTGCGCTGGTACGCCAGTGACGCGCGCTGCGCCGTCACCGGTTCAAAGCCCGGGAAGTACGCGCCATAGTCGTCCATCGACTCGGCCAGCACGTTCGGGCTGACTGCATTGATGCGCAGTCCGCGCGGCAGCAGCTCGCAGGCGGCCGCACGCACGAACCCTTCCAGTGCGGCGTTGGCGGCCGTGGCGTTGGCACCATCGCGGATCGGCTGGGCGCTGATGATGCCGCTGGTCAGGGTGATCGAGCCGTCGCTGTTCAGGTGATGCTGGGCGGCCAGGCTCAACCGCACCTGGCCGAGCAGCTTGTCCTGCAGCCCCAGGTTGAAGTCGGCCGGCCGCATCTGCGCCAGCGGACCGAAATGCACCTGGCCGGTGGTCGCGATCACCGCATCGACCTTGCCTACCTTCGCGAACAGCGCGTCCACGCTGGCGTCGTCGGTCAGATCGACCTGCACATCGCCGCCGTGGCGACCGGCGCGGATCACTTCGTGGTGGACGCCGAGGGTGTTGGCCACCGCCTGGCCGAGGGTGCCGCTGGCGCCAACGAGAAGGATCTTCATGAGAGGGGCTTCCAAAGGGTGTGCAGCCAGTCTGCGCCTGCGTTACCAGTTCGGTAACCGGCGTAAGCTTTGTAGATTGCAAACCTGGGGTTACTGATGGATACCTTGCGCTGCATGCAGGCCTTTGTCGCCGTGGTCGAACACGGCAGCTTCAATGCCGCCGCCGAGCAGCTGGGGGTGTCCTCGGTGATGGTCGGCAAGTACATCCAGCAGCTGGAGGCCCACCTGGGCGTGCGCCTGCTGCAGCGGAACACCCGCCGGCAGAGTCTCACCGATGCCGGGCGCAACTATCTGGCCGGTTGCCGCACCGTGCTGGAACAGGTGCAGCAGGCCGAGGCCAGTGTCGAAGGGCTGCAGGCGCAGCCGCAAGGCGTGCTGAGGATCAGCGCACCGGTCACCTGGGGCAGCTGTGTGCTGGCCCCGCTGGTGGCGCAGTACCTGGCCGCCTACCCGCAGGTGACCGTGGAGCTGGATCTGAGCAACCGGCGCGTGGACCTGATCGAAGAACAGTTCGATGCGGTGGTGCGCATGGGCCAGATCGGCTCGGCCGAATGGGTGGCGCGACCGTTGCCGCCGTATGCGATGCAGATCTGCGCGGCGCCGTCCTACCTGCAGCGCAAGGGCATCCCCCGGCATCCGGCGGACCTGCGCGATCACGATTGCCTGACCCATCTGGCCTGGCGTGGCGGGCACGGTTGGCGCCTGCGGGGACATCCCGAGCAGGACTGGTCGGCGCAGTCGCGCCTGCTCTGCAATGACGGCGACAGCCTGCGCCGCGCCGCACTGGCCGGTGCGGGATTGATCCTGCAGCCGGAGGTGCTGCTTGCCGAGGACATCGCCGGTGGGCGCCTGCAACCGGTGCTGGCCGACTACCTGCCCGAGCCTCGCCCGCTGCACCTGGTGTACCTGCCTGATCGCCGGCCGAGACCGAAGCTGTCCAGCTTCGTGGCGTTTCTGCTGGCCCAGCTGGACCCGGCCACGTAGAGCCACGCCATGCGTGGCTGCTCTTCGTTCCGGCACTGCGGCAGCCACCCATGGGGTGGCTCTACCCGAACGCTGACCGGCGCGGTAGAGCCACGCCACGCGTGGCTGCTCTTCGTTCCGGCACCGCGGCAGCCACCCATGGGGTGACTCTGCGTGGGCATCGTTAGTCGTTGGCGGCCGAAAGCGCGTGTCCGCGTCGGGTGGCGGCGTCGATCGCGCGCGCCACGATCGCTTCGAAGCCATCGCCCTGGAAGCTTTCGATCGCTGCCTGGGTAGTGCCGTTGGGCGAGGTCACGCGGCGGCGCAGTTCGGTGGGGGCCTCGCCGGATTCGTCCAGCATGCGGCTGGCGCCGAGCAGGGTCTGGACCACCAGCGTGCGCGCCGCATCGGCCGGCAGTCCCTGGGCCACGGCGGCCGCTTCCATCGCTTCGGCAAGCAGGAACACATAGGCCGGGCCGCTCCCGGACACGGCGGTCACCGCGTCCATGCGCGCCTCATCGTCGATCCACACCGTGCGCCCCGCAGTGGCCAGCACCGTGTCGGCCTGCGCGCGCTGGGCGGCGCTGACACCGTCGGTGGCGTACAGGCCGGTGACCCCGGCGCCGAGCAGGGCCGGGGTGTTGGGCATCGCCCGCACCACCGCCGGGTTGCCGCCCAGCCAGCGCTCCAGCTGCGCGCTGGTGATGCCGGCGGCGATCGACAGCACCAGCGGCTGCTTCGCGCGCGCCAGGTCCGACAGCGCGGCGCAGACATCGCGCAGCACCTGCGGTTTCACCGCCAGTACCCACACCACGCCCTGGGCCGCGGCCTCGGTGGCGCTGGCGTAGGTCTTCACGCCGAAGTCGGCGGTGAGGTCTTCGCGCAGCGCGGTGACGGGCTCGGCGACATGGATCTGCGCGGGGGCCACGCCCTGGCGGATCAGCCCGGCGATCAGGCTGCGGGCCATGTTGCCGCCGCCGATGAAAGTTAGCGGGGAAGCGCTCATGCGATCTCCTTGGGAAGGGGGTTGAGGAAGCATCAGGCCACGCGTGGGCGCGTGCCGAACAGGGCGGTGCCGATCCGCACCATCGTCGCGCCATGGGCGATCGCGTCGGGATAATCCCCGCTCATGCCCATCGACAGCGTGTCCACCTGCGGATACGTCGTCGACAGCGACTCGAACAGGTCGCGCATGCGCTCGAAGGCCTGCCGGCGAGGTGCGGCATCGGGCCACGGTGCGGGGATGGCCATCAGCCCGCGCAACTGCAGCTGCGGCGCGGCGCTGATCGCTGCCGCCAACGCCGGCACGTCCTCGGGGCGGCAGCCGTGCTTGCTGTCCTCATCATCGATATTGACCTGGATCAGCACATTCAGCGGCGGCTGGCCAGGCGGCCGGTGCGCAGCCAGCGCCGCCACCAGCTTGGGCCGGTCCACGCTCTGCACCCAGTCGAAGTGCCGGGCGGCCAGCTCGGCCTTGTTCGACTGCAGGTGGCCGATCAGGTGCCATTCCAGGCCCGCTGCGGCCAGCGCCTCGATTTTGCCCAGTGCTTCCTGCACGTAGTTCTCGCCGAACGCCCGCTGGCCCTGGGCGGCCAATGCCGCCACCGCCTCGGCCGATTGCGTCTTCGAGACGGCCAGCAGCGCCGGGTCTGGCCGTCCGACGGCGGCGGCCGCGTTGTGCAGGTTCAGCAATATCGTCGGCAGGGGCAGCGCGGACACGGGCGTCTTCCGGTAGATCAGGAACGCTATACTGCCGCCCGGGGAAAGAACCTTCCAGTCGCAGCAGTCATGGGGAGTAGCAGCGCATGGATATCGCCGAACTGTTGGCGTTTTCCGTAAAGAACAAAGCGTCGGATCTTCATCTGTCGGCAGGCCTGCCGCCGATGATCCGCGTCGACGGCGATGTCCGTCGCATCAATATCCCGGCGTTGGACCACAAGCAGGTGCATGCGCTGGTCTACGACATCATGTCGGACAAGCAGCGTCGCGATTACGAGGAATTCCTCGAGGTCGACTTCTCGTTCGAGATTCCGTCGCTGGCACGTTTCCGCGTCAACGCGTTCAACCAGAACCGCGGCGCCGGTGCGGTGTTCCGTACCATTCCGTCCGAAGTGCTCACGCTGGAAGACCTGAACACGCCGCCGATCTTCCGCGAGCTGATCGACCAGCCGCAGGGCCTGATCCTGGTCACCGGCCCGACCGGTTCGGGCAAGTCGACCACGCTGGCGGCGATGATCGACTACATCAACAAGAACGAATACGGCCACATCCTCACCGTCGAGGATCCGATCGAATTCGTGCACACCTCGCAGAAGTGCCTGATCAACCAGCGCGAAGTGCATCGCGACACGCACGGCTTCAACGAAGCGCTGCGTTCGGCCCTGCGTGAAGATCCGGACATCATCCTGGTCGGCGAATTGCGCGATCTGGAAACCATCCGCCTGGCCTTGACCGCCGCGGAAACCGGCCACCTGGTGTTCGGCACGCTGCATACCAGTTCGGCGGCCAAGACCATCGACCGCATCATCGACGTGTTCCCCGCCGGCGAAAAGCCGATGGTGCGCTCGATGCTGTCCGAGTCGTTGCGCGCGGTGATCTCCCAGGCCCTGTTGAAGAAGGTCGGTGGCGGGCGTACCGCCGCGTGGGAAATCATGGTGGGCACCCCGGCCATCCGCAACCTGATCCGCGAGGACAAGGTGGCGCAGATGTACTCGGCGATCCAGACCGGCCAGCAGATGGGCATGATGACCCTGGACCAGCACCTGCAGGACCTGGTCAAGCGCAGCCTGATCACCCGCAACCAGGCGCGCGAGTACGCCAAGGACAAGCGGATTTTCGAATAGTGGTAGTGCCGGCCGCTGGCCGGCTCCTGGAAACCTTCGGAGTACACCGCGATGAGCACCACCACCATCGACTTCACCTCGTTCCTCAAGCTGATGGCGCACCAGAAGGCGTCGGACCTGTTCATCACCGCGGGCATGCCGCCGGCGATCAAAGTCAACGGCAAGATCTCGCCGATCACCCAGACCCCGCTGACGCCGCAGCAGAGCCGCGACATGGTGCTCAACGTGATGACACCGGCGCAGCGCGAAGAGTTCGAAAAAACCCACGAATGCAACTTCGCCATCGGCCTGTCCGGTGTCGGTCGCTTCCGCGTGAGCTGCTTCTACCAGCGCAACCAGGTCGGCATGGTGCTGCGCCGGATCGAAACGCGCATTCCCACCGTCGAAGAGCTGAACCTGCCGCCGATCATCAAGACGCTGGCGATGACCAAGCGCGGCATCATCCTGTTCGTGGGCGCCACCGGTACCGGCAAATCCACCTCGCTGGCGGCGATGATCGGCTACCGCAACCACAACTCGACCGGGCACATCATCACCATCGAGGACCCGATCGAATTCGTGCACAAGCACGAGGGTTGCATCATCACCCAGCGTGAAGTGGGCATCGATACCGACAGCTGGGAAGCGGCGCTGAAGAACACCCTGCGCCAGGCGCCGGACGTGATCATGATCGGCGAGGTGCGTACCCGCGAGGGCATGGACCACGCCATCGCCTTTGCCGAAACCGGTCACCTGGTGCTGTGCACGCTGCATGCCAACAACGCCAACCAGGCGATGGACCGCATCATCAACTTCTTCCCCGAAGATCGCCGCAACCAGTTGTTGATGGATCTGTCGCTGAACCTCAAGGGCGTGGTCGCCCAGCAGCTGGTGCCGTCGCCGGATGGCAAATCGCGCAAGGTCGCGATGGAGATCATGCTCGGCACGCCGCTGGTGCAGGACTACATCCGCGATGGCGAAATCCACAAGCTCAAGGAAGTGATGAAGGAGTCGGTGCAGCTGGGCATGCGCACCTTCGACCAGAGCCTGTTCGAGCTGTACCAGGCCGGCGAGATCAGCTACGAGGACGCGCTGCGCTACGCCGACTCGCAGAACGAGGTGCGCCTGCGCATCAAGCTGTCCCAGGGCGGTGACGCGCGCACGTTGTCGCAGGGTCTGGACGGGGTGGAGATCTCCGAAATCCGCTGAGGCGGGGCGGGAGCGCGCGGCGGGATCTGCCGCGCTCAACGCCCATGAGCACCGCCCGTGGCGGTGCGGATCGTTCTCTGGCATAGTCGCGCCGCGCCCTCCCGGGGCGCGGATCTTCGGCGCTGCCGGTCCTCCAATTTGAACGGTGACAACGCATATGGAAATGCAGAATCCTTACCGCGCGCCAAACGCGGAAACGCCGGCGCCGCCGGTGTTGCCGATGTCCGCGCGACTCGCTCCAGAGGAGCGCATTGTCGCCGCCGATGTGCTCGACAAACCCGTGTTCTTCGCCCCGTCCGCCTTCAAGCTGGGCGCCATGTCGTTGGCCACCGCAGGCCTCTATACGATGTATTGGTTCTGGCGGAACTGGCGGGCCATCCAACACGAAACGGGCGCCTCGCTGTGGCCGTGGGCACGTGCGTTGTTCTGCCCGCTGTGGTGCTTCTCCTGCTTTGCCCAGCTCGCCGACCTGGTACGCGGCCGCCGCCGTGAACTGGGCTTTCCGGTAGCGCTGCTGGGCATCGTGTTCCTTGCCCTCAACCTGGCCGGCCGGCTCGACAACGCCGCCTCCCTGCTGGCCTTCCTGAGCTTCGTACCGGTGTTGCCGGTCAACGCGCTACTGCGCCAGTACCATCGCGACGAGCGCATCGACAGCGCGCGACTGGACCGCCTGACGATCTGGCACGTCCTGATCCTCCTGGCAGGCGGCACGGTGTTGTTGATGCTGCTGGCGGTGGTCATCCTGGGCGAGGTGAGCATCAACCTGCCGCAAGGCACGCTGGGCTGAATTGATGATCTGGGTTCATGACCGACTGCGCCTGGACGCCTCCAATCCCGGTCCGGGCAGTCTGTATGGTGGCAGGACATCCACCGCGCGCCTGTCTGGCGCAGGAGAACTCCCATGCAATCGCGTGAACTTGGCAACAGCGGCCTGCGCGTTTCCGCGCTCGGCCTGGGGTGCATGGGCCTGAGCTTCGGCTATGGCCCGGCCACCGAAACCCGTGCGGCCACCGCGCTGCTGCACGCGGCAGTGGAGCAGGGCGTCACCTTCTTCGATACCGCCGAGGCCTATGGCCCGTTCCGCAATGAGGAACTGCTTGGGCAGGCACTGGCCCCCTACCGCGACCAGCTGGTGATCGCCACCAAATTCGGGTTCAAGGACGGGCACTCGGATGCCGGCCTGGACAGCCGTCCCGAGCGCATCCGCGCTGTGGCCGAGGCCAGCCTGTCGCGGTTGAAAACCGACCGCATCGATCTGTTCTACCAGCACCGGGTCGATCCCGCCGTGCCGATGGAAGATGTCGCCGGCACGGTCCGCGATCTGATCGCCGAGGGCAAGGTGAAGCACTTCGGGTTGTCCGAAGCCGGCGTGGACAGCATCAGGCGCGCGCACGCGGTACAGCCGGTGGCCGCGCTGCAGAGCGAGTATTCGTTGTGGTGGCGCGAACCGGAGCAGAGCGTGCTGCCGGTGCTGGAGGAACTGGGGATCGGCTTCGTCCCGTTCAGCCCGCTGGGCAAGGGTTTCTTGACCGGGGCGATCAACGTCGATACGCAGTTCGCCGCCGATGACTTCCGCAACAGCGTGCCGCGTTTTGCCGCCGATGCGCGCCAGGCCAACCAGTCGCTGGTCGACCGCATCAGCACCATTGCCACCGCCAAGGGCGCCACGCCCGCCCAGGTCGCCCTGGCCTGGCTGTTGTCGCGCAAGCCGTGGATCGTGCCGATTCCCGGCACCACCAAGCTGCATCGCCTGCAGGAAAACCTGGGCGCGGTGTCGTTGCAGCTCGATGCCGCCGACCTGCAGCAGATCGGCGATGCGCTGGACAGCATCGCCATCGTCGGCGATCGCTACGACGCCGCGCGACAGAAGCTGGTCGCGCGCTGAGGCACGGCGCGCCCGCACCAACGTATCGACTTTCAGCGGACCGCCGGAAAGTTCAATCGACCCGCATTCAACAATGAGTTCGGCGTCGGTTTTCCGAGCGGTGCATTTCCCTAAGGTGTTCTGGCGGATTCGACCGCTGACGGGAGATGGAGATGAATCGGATTGTTGCGGCTTTCTTGTTGTCCCCCTGTGCTTGGCCACGACGTCATGTAACTCGCCCTCGACAGTAAGCACCAAGGCGGGATGTACGCTCAAAGCTGGCGGAGGCGGAGAGTGCAGCGTAAGTCTTGAGGCAAAGTGGGAGGGCGGGGAGCGGAAGGGCGGCGTGTTGGACGCGCTACTTGCTCGAAGCGCGCTTGCCCCGGATGCCAGGAGCTACGCTCTGGATATCAGCGGCTCCACCATTCCTTATCCGGCGACGGGGACAATGAACGTCGTGCTGAGCAATGGCGGCAATGGCCAGGTGGTCTCCTCGCGTTTGTTCGCCTGGACCCGTTCCGGCAACAGCATCCATGCACGGGATCCAGATCAGATCAATGAATGGGCCTATGCCAATGGCGCAGGGGCCGATTCCGTACGATACGAGATCATTCCTTTCCGATCGAACTTCGGATCGGGCACGCAGACTATTGCGGGCATTTCGTCCTACGAAGGGCGTGAGCTCAACCGGTTCTCCGTTGTCTTTGACGGAACGCCGGATTGCCCGGGGTATCCCACCGATACCGAGTGCAGGGAGTGAAGCACACCAGGAGGCGCGCGCGCGCGGGTCAGTGCGTCCTCCACGTCGCTCGAATCGCCGGCCGTACCTGCCAAGTATGCTTCGGCGCGCGCGGCATGATGCTCGTGGTTGCGTTGTCACTCGTGGGATGTCGATCCTACTTTCCGGCCGAGGTAAAGCGACAGGTCTCCGAAGCAGGTGCGATAGGTCTTTCCTACGGCGGTACCCGGCGCGTGTCGTATCTCATCACCACGCAATTCATTCCTGGACGACCCCTGCCGTCCCGGGCGTCGCAGCAACGCGTCCAATGCGGAGAGGACGTACCCCGGATCCACGTGCGTTGGCGCGATCCGCGTATCGAGCCGGATCAGGCCGAGGCGCTTTGCCGTTGGATCGCAGCAGCGGCGAGCTTTGTGGCTGGCTACAGCCAGGGGCGCAGCGTCAGCACGATCCACGTGGATATCGTCGGCGTAGGCGAGAAGCGGGATGCACGCTGGCTGAGCGTTGCCGCGCCGGGAAAGCTGTCCATGCGTCTGGCAGTGCGCTGGTTGGCCGACGAGGAGCATCGTGCTACCGAGGCCGTGTCCCAGGTGGCCCATGAATTGACCCACGTCGATGCGAACTTCCTCATGCCGGGTCGTACCCATGATACGGAGGAGCTGGCGTATCTTGCCGGCGCTTGCGCGCAGTGGCGTGTCGTTGGCGTATTGGCCACGCGGGATCTGATCGCTGGCCCCCTGCAGGGGGTGGAGGACGTCTTTCGGCGATCTTCCCAGGTCGCCCACCGGATCTGGAGCCTGCTGCATCGTTTCGTTGCGGCAGCGCCACTGACCGACAGTTCGCCACAGGCGGCGGAGTTCTCGGCGCTGTGTGAACGTCGTCTCCGGGCAGGATTCGCAGTGCTGCGCGAGCACTGAGCGATCACGGCAGCGGCGCGTCCGCGCCGCTGCCGCGGGGCCGGTCAGCCCCGGATGAAGGCCAGCAAGTCCGCATTGATCACCTCGGCATGCGTGGTGCACATGCCATGCGGGTAGCCTTTGTAGACCTTCAACGTGCCGTGCTTGAGCAGCTTGATCGACAGCTCGGCCGAGTCGGCGATCGGCACGATCTGGTCGTCGTCGCCGTGCAGCACCAGCACCGGCACGTCGATCTTCTTCAGGTCCTCGGTGAAGTCGGTTTCCGAAAACGCCTGGATGCAGTCGTAGTGCGCGTTGATCGCGCCCGCCATGCCCTGCCGCCACCAGTTGTCGACCACGCCCTGCTGCACCGGCGCACCTTCGCGGTTGAAGCCGTAGAAGGGAATGGGCACCTCGCGGTAGAAATTGGCGCGGCCGGCGACCAGTTGCGCGCGGAAACCGTCGAACACCTCCTTGGGCGTGCCGCCGGGGTTGGCCGCGCTTTTGATCATGATCGGCGGCACCGCGCCGACCAGCACCGCCTTGGCCACGCGGCCGGGTTTGGCTTGGGCCACGTAATGGGCCACCTCGCCACCGCCGGTGGAATGGCCGATATGGACTGCATCGCGCAGGTCCAGGTGGTCGACCAGTGCGTTGACGTCGGCCACGTAGGTGTCCATGTCATGGCCCCCGCGGGTCTGCGAGGAACGGCCGTGCCCGCGCCGGTCATGGGCAATCACCCGGTAACCCTGCAGCAGGAAGAACTGCAGCTGGGTATCCCAGTCGTCGGCGCTGAGCGGCCAGCCATGGTGGAACACGATCGGCTGGCCGTGGCCCCAGTCCTTGTAGAAGATCTCGGTCTTGTCGGGGGTGGTGACGTAGGGCATGACGGGGGACTCCAGGGAAGGAAGGAGGGGGCGGGAGGTGCCTTGGCATGCTGCGCAGCAGCGCGTTCAGCCTGCATGAAAGGTAGATGTCGATTTCCGCCGTCGTGGTTCGTCGTACCAGCAGAACCGCCCATTCCGGCGCGGTCGCGCCACCTGCAGCGAGGCAACGTCATGAGCGATACCCCCAAGGTCAAGGGCCCGGCGTCGTACTTCCCTTCCATCGAGAAGACTTACGGCCGGCCGGTCGGTCACTGGCTGGCGCTGCTGGTCGCCCAGGGCGGGCGCAGGCACATGGAACTGGTCGCCTTCCTCAAGACCGAGCACGGGCTCGGCCATGGGCATGCCAATGCGCTGGTGGCGCACCACCTTCGGGATGGCTGACCGCGCCCGGGAGCGGCTGAATCGATTTCACCTGCAACTGTCACGCCGATCGTGTCTAATACCGCTCCCCACGTTCACCCCCCACCCCCATGTCCCTTGATTCCCATGGCCCCGCGCCGTGCGACGACGCTGACGGCCACCTGGTCACCGCCGGCCCGCTGACCCCGCCGCCGGACAGTGCCGGTACCGTCGCCGACGAAAAAGCGCTGCGCCATTCGGTCGCCGAGGACGTGCAGGGCATGGTCCTGGCCACGCTGGTGGCCTCGCTGGGGCTGGCCATCTTCGCCAAGGGCGGGCTGATGATCGGCGGCATGGCCGGGCTGGCGTTTCTGGCCCATTACGCCTTCGGCTGGAATTTCGGCCTGGTGTTCGTATTGGTCAATCTGCCGTTCTACTGGGTGGCCGTGCGCCGGATGGGCTGGGAGTTCACCCTGAAGACCTTTGCCGCCGTCACCGCCTGCGGCGTGCTCACCGACCTGCTGCCGCGCTGGGCCGATTTTGCCCACATCGCCCCGCTGTACTCGGCGCTGGTGGGCGGCGCGCTGGCCGGGCTGGGCATACTGTTCTATATCCGCCACCGCGCCAGCCTGGGCGGCATCGGCATTCTGGCGGTGTACCTGCAGCGCACCCGGGGCTGGAGCGCCGGCAAGGTGCAGATGTCCTTCGACACGCTGCTGATGTGCGTGGCCTTCTTCGTACTGTCCCCGTCGCAGGTGATGTACTCGGCCATCGGCGCGGTGGTGCTCAGCCTGGTGCTGATGTTCAACCACCGTCCCGGCCGGTACATGGGCGTGTAGGTGCCGGCTGCGGGTCGGGACGCGATTCCCGCCACGCCGCCACCGCCGGTAACGGTCTACCGACTGGCTGGTGCAGCCCGTGGCTTGGTACGCAGCTTCTGCAACCGCGCGTGGACCGGGCAGTCCGGGCTGTGTGCGCCGGGCAGGTAGCCCAGGCTCATCAGGAATTCGCCGGTGATCTCACCGCCGGTGAAGCGGAAGGTCTTCTTGAACAGCTTCACCCACCCCGCCTTGTCCTGCGGGTGGTGCGCGTCCAGCCACGCCGCAAAGCTGCCATGGCTGGCCCGCAGCTGCTGGATCACCTGCGCGTTGTGGACCGCCGCGCGCACCTTGAGCCGGTTGCGGATGATCCGCGCATCGCCCAGCAGGCGCTCGATGTCGCGTTCGCCATACGCGGCCACCTTGTCCACGTCGAAGCCGTCGTAGGCCGCGCGGAAGCCCTCGCGCTTCTTCAGGATGGTCTCCCAGCTGAGCCCGGCCTGGTTGATTTCCAACAGCAGGCGCTCGAACAGCTCGCGCTCGTCGCGCTGCGGGAAGCCGTATTCGTGGTCATGGTAGTGGCCGTGGACGGGATGGCCGGGGGCGATGAGGCAGTAGCCGGACACGTGCAGCTCCTTGGAATGGCGGGTCAGGCGCGCGGCCGGGGCACGCGCAGGCCTGCATTATGTCAGCGGGAAAGCGCACATCACGGCCAGCGGCTAGAATGGGCCCCATGTCCGAGATTTCCACCTCCCTGGCCCATCACCTGCTGGTCGCGCTGCCGTCGCTGACCGACCCCACCTTCGCGCGCAGCGTCGCGCTGATCTGCCAGCACGACGACAACGGTGCGATGGGGGTGCTGGTCAACCAGCCCTCCGAGTACACGCTGGGCGAAGTGCTGGCGCAGATGGATATCGATACCGACGACAGCACCCTGCGCGGACAGGTCGTGCTCAATGGCGGCCCGGTCCATCCCGAGCGCGGCTTCGTCCTGCATGACGATGCGCGCAACTGGGATTCCAGCCTGGCGGTCGGGCAGGGCGTCTTCCTGACCACCTCGCGCGACATCCTCGAAGCGATGGCCCGCGGCGAAGGCCCGCGCAATGCGCTGGTCACCCTCGGCTGCGCCGGCTGGAGCGAGGGCCAGCTGGAAAACGAACTGTCCGAGAACAGCTGGCTGACCGTGCCGGCCGACGCCGACCTGCTGTTCAGCACGCCGCTGGAGCAACGCTGGCAGGGCGCGGCCTCGCGGATCGGCGTGGACCTGTTCCGCCTCACCGATTACAGCGGCCATGTCTGAGCCGGTCGCGCCAGCGTCGTCTGCCGGTACGCCGCCTGCCATCCGTCGCGACGGCACGGTGCTCGGTTTCGATGTCGGCTCACGCCGCATCGGTGTCGCGATCGGCAGTTCATTCGGTACCCATGCCCGGGCGATCGCCGTGATCGACGTGCATGGCAACGGGCCGGACTGGGCTGCGGTCGAACGCCTCATCAAAGAGTGGCGGCCCGATGGCCTGGTAGTCGGCGATCCGCTGACCCTGGACGGCCAGGACCAGCCCAACCGCAAGCGCGCGCAGGGCTTTGCCCGCCAGCTGCGGGAACGTTTCAAACTGCCGGTGGTGCTGGTCGACGAGCGCTCCAGCTCGGTCGAGGCGGCCCGCCGGTTCGCGGTCGAACGTGCCGAAGGGCGCAAGCGTCGCCGCGATGCCGCCACCCTGGATGCGGTGGCCGCCGCGGTGATCATCGAACGCTGGCTGTCCTGCCCCGACGACGCCACCCCCGTTTCCTGAGCCCCCAGACCCTGCCCATGACCGCCTCGCAACTCGATTCCGATGGACGCCTGCGCCACCTGCTGACCCTGGAAGGTCTGCCCCGTCAAACGCTGTTGCAACTGCTCGACCGCGCCGGCCAGATCCGCGATGCGGCGGTCGGCCGGGTCGGCAACAAGCGCCACGTGCTGGGCGGTTCGGCGGTGTGCACGCTGTTCTTCGAACCCTCCACGCGGACCCGCAGCTCGTTCCAGTTGGCCGCGCAGCGGCTGGGTGCGGACGTGCTCAACTTCGATGCGTCCACCTCGTCCACGCGCAAGGGCGAAACCGCCTGCGACACGCTGAAGAACCTGGAAGCGATGGGCGTTCGTGGCTTCGTCGTGCGCCACCCCGACGACGGCGCCGTGGCCGAACTGGCGTCCGCCGCCGGCGAAGGCACCGCGCTGATCAATGCCGGCGACGGCCGCAGCGCGCACCCCACCCAGGGCCTGCTGGACATGCTTACCCTGCGCCAAGCCAAGGGCAGCGATTTCTCGAAGATGAAGGTGCTGATCGTCGGCGACGTGAAGCACTCCCGCGTGGCCCGCACCGACCTGCACGCACTGCGCACCTTGGGCGTGGGCGAAATCCGCGTCTGCGGCCCGCAGTCGCTGCTGCCCGACGATGACACCCTGAAGGGCTGCATCGTTGGCCAGGATTTCGACGCCCTGCTCGAAGGCGCCGACGCGCTGATGATGCTGCGCCTGCAGCGCGAGCGCATGGAAGAAGGCCTGGTGCCCTCGATCGAGCAGTACCACGCGCAGTACGGCCTGGATGCCGCGCGCCTCAAGCGCGCCGGCACCGATGCGGCGGTGCTGCACCCCGGCCCGATCAACCGCGGCGTGGAAGTCACCGACGAAGTGGCCGACGGCCCGCAGTCGTGGGTGCTGCGCCAGGTCGCCAACGGCGTCGCTGTGCGCATGGCGGTGCTGGAAACGTTGTTGGGGTGAGTGGAGTGCCGGCCGCCGCCGGATGCAGCCGAGCCATGTTCGGCTGGCATTGCCATCTGAGTTGATAAGCCCGTAGCGCCACGCGTATCAGCGCGTGGCGGTTCCGTCCGCTGCACGCGTTGCTTCCAGTTGGCCGATGTACTCCAGCTCGTGCAATGCCCGTGGATTACCCGGATCGAGCGCCAGTGAGCGCTGATAGCTGATCCGTCCCTGTGCGAGGTCCCCCAGCTCCACATGGGCGAAACCGATGCCGCGCAAGGCCATGGCACGGGTGTCGCGCGCTTCGGGGTGGGCTTCGCCAATGGCCAGCGCTTGCTGGTAGGCCAGCAGCGCCTGTTTCCATTGACGCATCTGTATGCGCGCTACGCCAAGCTCTATGTAGCTGTCGGCGTCAAACGGCGCAATCTGGATCGCTTCCTCGAGGAAGGCCACGGCAGATTCGGGTTGCTGCTGCTCCACGCGCATGTAGCCAAGTTCGCGCAATGCCCAGCCGCAGCCCATGTCCAACCACTCGGTTGCTATGCCATCGGCGTGTTCGGCAAGGAATCGTTCGTACTGTCGCCGGGTGGCGAAGGACAGGCTGCGTCGATTGGGAACATCGCGTTGCGCGCGGCAGTAGCGCAATACAGGCTGCATCTGTGCCAATGCCTGATCGTAGTTGCCATTCTGGATGGACTGCGCAGCCTCCTGTATCTGCGCGCGGAACTCGATTCCCAGTCCGGCATCGCTTGGCATGGTCTTCTGACCGCTGCGAAGGATCTCGATCGGGGCGGTGGGCTCTTGAGCCGGCACCTCCGCCGAGAACAACGTTACCCCGAGTGCCAACGCATGCATCACCAGCATCCTTGCCTTCATCGCACGCTCCCTGGCGGCCGTTTCGCGCAGCCTAGCAGCGCAGCCGCAGGCTGTCATCGGCCCGCATGAGCGCCCGCACGTTCGCTACGCAAGACGGCCGGCACTACCGCTTCTGCGCGAACAGCCAGTCCCACATCGCCGCATCGGCATACGTCGCATCCCAGGCATTGTGGTTGCCGCCCGGGTACTCGGTGTAGCGCACATCGTCGGCGCCCGCCTGCGCGAACGCGGCCTTCAAACGGCGGTCGTCCTCCGGCGGCACCACGTCGTCCAGTGCGCCATGGAACATCCAGATCGGCACGTGTTTGAGGCGTTTGGCGATGGCCGCATACGGATCGGCTTCCTGGGCCACGTCCTCCACGAACAGGGTGGGGCGCACCGCACGCGGGGCCAGCACGGCGCCGCAGACCGGCACGATGGCGGCGAAACGCTGCGGATTGTCCAGGGCGATGTTCCAGCTGCCGTAGCCGCCCATCGACATGCCGGTCAGGTACTGGCGCTGCGGGTCGGCACCGAATTCGGCCAGGGTGGCGTCCAGGGCGGCCAACGCGATCCGGTTGTTGGCCCCGGACCATTCCTCGCCAGCGGGTGTCTGCGGCAACACGACCAGGGCAGGGAAGCGGTCAGCGTGGCTGCGCAGGTAGGGGCCGAGGCCGGCCTTGGTCTGGCGGCGCCCGTCGCGGCCGCGCTCGCCGGAGCCGTGCAGGAACAACACCACCGGCAACGCCCCGACGTCGGTGGCGGCTGCGCGTGGCACGAACACCTGGTAATGCGCGGTGCGCCCCTCGACCTTGACCGCGCGCGCAACGAAGTGGCCGCGCGAAGCGTCAGGGGCGCTCGCGCACCCGGCCAACACCGTCATCGCCACCGCACACAGCAGCCACCCACCCCAGCGTCGTGCCATTGTCGTGCCCTGATTGAAATCGTTTTCAGTCTAGGCGCGCTTGCGGCGGGGGGCATCTTGCAGTGCATCAGTCCCGGCGCGGCACCGAGGCCAGGATCTCCAGTTGCTCGATCGCCTCGGGATGGCCCTCGGCAGCGGCGGCCTGCACCTGCGCCAGGCTGGGGTGGACCACCAGCAGGATCGGGTTCTCGCATTGCGGGCAGTCGAACTGCGCCTCGTCCTCGTGCAGTTCCATGGGCATCTGGCGCGCGCTGCCCTGCCATTCACAGGCGGGGCAGGTGTAGCGGGCATCGCGCCAGCCGGGCTGGAAATAATTGTCGAGGGTCAGCGCCATGCGGGGTCCGGAATCAGTGCAGCAAAATCAGGGTGGCCAGGCCAAGGAAGCTGAAGAAGCCCATGACGTCGGTGACCGCCGTAACCACCACGGTGCCGGCCACGGCCGGGTCGACGTTCATGCGCTTGAGCATCAGCGGCAGCAGCACGCCGGCCAGGGCGGCCGCGCAGAAGTTGATGATCAACGCCATGGCGATCACCAGCGACAGCAGGAAACTGTGGAACCACACGTAAGCGATGATGCCCACCACCGTGCCGATCAACGTGCCGTTGATCAGCGCCACGCGCGATTCCTTCCACAGCAGGATGCGTGCATTGCTCGGGCCGACCTGGCCCAGCGCGATGCCGCGCACCATCAGGGTCAGCACCTGCACCGCCGCGTTGCCGCCGACGCCGGCCACGATCGGCATCAGCACGGCCAGGGCGACCACCTTCTGCAGGGTCAGCTCGAACTGGCCGATCACGCTGGCGGCCAGGAACGCGGTGCACAGGTTGATGCCCAGCCAGACCACGCGGCCGCGCACGGCGCGCTTGATCGGCGAAAACAGATCTTCCTCTTCGTCCAGACCGGCGGCGCCCAGCGCCTGGTGCTCGGCCTGCGAACGGATGATGTCGACCACGTCATCGATGGTGATGCGGCCGAGCAGGATGTTGTTGTCGTCCACCACCGGCGCGGACACCCAGTCATGGTCGGAGAACTGCCTGGCCACTTCATCGGCGTTCTCGCCCACGTCGATCGCCGGTTGTTCGTCGTCGATCAGCCGGTTGATCGGGGTGTGGTCCTCGTGGGTCACCAGCGCGGCCAGCGACAGCCGACCCAGGTACTGGTGGCGGCGGCTGACCACGAACAGGTGATCGGTGTGGTCGGGCAGTTCGCCGCGCAGGCGCAGGTAGCGCAGCACCACGTCCACGTTGACGTCGGCGCGCACGGTCACCACGTCGGGGTTCATCAGGCGGCCGGCGCTGTCCTCGGGATAGGACAGCACCTGCTCGAGCCGCTCGCGGTTCTCGCGGTCCATCGACTTGAGCACTTCATCGATGACCGTGTCCGGCAGGTCTTCGACCAGGTCGGCAAGGTCATCGATGTCCAGGTCTTCGACCGCGGCGATGATTTCGTCCGGGTCCATGTCGGCCAGCAGGCTTTCGCGCACTTCCTCGCCGACGTGGACCAGCACCTCACCATCGTCTTCCGGGTCGACCAGTCCCCACACCACTTCGCGCTTGCCCGGCGGCAGCGATTCGAGCAGGTTGCCGATCTCGGCCGGCGCCAGCGTGTTGACCAGCCGGCGCACCGGACCCAATCGCCCGCTGTCCAGTGCATCGGACAACAGCCGCAGCTGGCGTGCCGTCTTGTCGTGGCGTACGGCTTCGGCCATGGGCAGCTCCTGCGGAAAAGAAAAGGCCGCTATCCGGGACAGGATGCGGCATGTGCGGTGGTCACCGCGTCATTATCGCGTGCTTGTGTGTCAATCGGGTAGGTGCAAACGGCCTGAAAGTTGGCCCCGACAAGGACCGCAATGGCTGATTTGCCCAGGCTCGCGCATCACGTAAGCGGTTGGGCTCGCCACGTTCCCGGCGTCGGTGCTTGTGCTGGAGACAGGTAACGGGGGGGATATGGGTGTGGCGCGCAACCAGATCGCCATGACCACCGATGCGGCCGAGGCGGATTCTTGATGACACGCCCCGGGATGGGGTGCCAGACCCGATCAGTGCCCCTGCGCTGACTTGGCTTCAGTATGGAACCAATGAAGCTTCGTGATCACGAAGCGCTGTCCTCCTGGAACATCCAGATCGCTGTGCTCGAAATACCCGGTCACCCGAGCCCGGATGACCCGTCGAGAGCTTGGCACCCACTGAGCGCCACTGGCCTCTGACAGTGCACGAACATCCGGCTCGGCCCGAATGGACTCTGCAAATGTCGTTCGCACGCCATCGGCGCTGGGTGCTTCACAGCTGCGTAGTGAATCTCCATGGCGCCCTGAGTGGTAGCAGGCTTCCACCGTAGTGGGCGTTCCAAGTGGCAGGTGTTGAAGCGTCGAGTAGGACGATGCCGCCTTCCCCGATTCAGCCTTGCAGGCCAAACTCGAAAGTAGTGCCAGCAGGCACAGGGTGGACAAAGGGGCCTTCACGCTGAGCAACTCCCTCTCCCGCAGGATTCATTGACGATTTGAGCAGCATCTTTTTTGGTCAATGTGTTGTCGCGTCCGCCATTGATGATCTGCAGCTTCCGCTCGATAAGCGCGAAGTTCTCCCGACAGTAATTCTCGCCTGCTTGTTGTCATGGCAGGTTTCCAGATGCGCTTCAAACGGCTCGTAGCCGAGGCGCTCGGTGACCTCCGCTTGATTTGTGGGGGCGACAATCGAGCCCAGCGCATCCGGTGAACATGGATGACGCGTTCTTCAGTGCAGGAGCTGTTGGAGGGCGAAAATTCCGCCAGGACCATCGTCAGCGCCATGGCGAAATGTCTCATGAGATGCGGTCCCGTTGGCCGAATCGCTGGAGGTTCGGCCTGATGTGAACAGGGGGCGGTTGGAAAATCAATCAGCCTTGGCTCGCCTTCTCGATCCAGCGTTCGATCCCGCGCCGGTCGCGCGCCCGCAGCAGCTTCGGTGCCATCGCCTGCAATACGGACAGGTCGCTGTCGCGGATCGCGCGGCGCACTTCCAGCAGCGTGCCCGGGTGCAGGCTGAACTCGGTCAAGCCCAGCGCCAGCAGCAGGCGGGTCATCTGCGGGTCGCCGGCGATCTCCCCGCATACCGCCACCGGGATGTCGTAGGCCTGGCCGGTGCGAAGGATATGCGCCAGCAGGCGCACCACCGCCGGATGCAGCGGCGAGTACAGTTCACCCACCGCTTCGTTGTTGCGGTCGGCGGCCAGCAGGTACTGCACCAGGTCGTTGGTGCCGATGGACAGGAAGTCGACCAGGTCGATGAAGCTCTCCAGCGCGATCGCCGCGGCCGGCACTTCGATCATCGCCCCGAACGGGATGTGTTCGGCCACCTCGTGGCCTTCGGCGCGCAGCAGCGCGGCCTGTTTCTGCAGACGCCGGCGCACCGCGAGGATTTCCTCGCGGGTGCTCACCATCGGGATCAGGATGCGCAGCTTGCCGTAGGCCGACGCGCGCAGGATCGCGCGCAGCTGGGTGTCGGCGACCTTGGGGCGCGCCAGCGACAGGCGCACGCCGCGCAGGCCGAGCGCCGGGTTCTCTTCATTGCTGAGCGTCAGCCCGGTGCGGTCGGCTTTGTCCGCGCCCAGGTCCAGGGTGCGGATGGTGACCGGTCGCCCGCTCATGCCGAGGGCGGCGTCGCGGTAGGTTTCGAACTGCTCCTGCTCGTCGGGCAGTTCGTTGCGCTGCAGGAACAGGAATTCGGTGCGGTACAGGCCCAGCCCGTGCGCGCCCAGCGCATGCGCCTGGGTCACGTCCTCGCTGGATTCGGCGTTCGCCAGCAGCGCGATGTCGACGTTGTCGCGGGTGCGGGTCGGCTTGGTCCGCAGTCGGCCCAGTTCGCGCTGCTCGCGCGCATGCTCGCGCAGTCGCAGGCGGTAGTCGCGCAGGTCGGGCGCCTGCGGGTTGATGGTGACGGTACCGTCGCTGCCATCGATGATCAGTACGTCGCCGTCGGCGACCTTCTGCAGCACGTTGGGAACATTGACGATCAGGGGCAGGTGCAGGCTGCGCGCCAGGATCGCACTGTGCGAGAGCGCGCTGCCGCCGGCGGTGACGATGCCGACCACGCCGTGGGCCTGCAGCTGGGCCAGCTCGGAGGGGGCGATGTTGTCGCAGACCAGGATCTCCCCGGCCATGCCCTTGACGTCTGGCGGGCGCTTCTGCAGGAAGGCGTGGATGCGCCCGATCACATGGTCCAGGTCGTCCATGCGGCTCTTCAGGTAGGCATCGTCCATGCCATCGAAGACCTTGGCCAGGCGGTCGCGCTGCACGCGCAGCGCATAGCCGGCGCTGTAGGGGCCGCTGCGGATCAGCTCGTCCAGGCCAAACAGCAGCTCGGGGTCGTCCAGCAGCAGCGCGTGCAGGTCGAGGAACTCGCCAACTTCCTGGTTGAGCGCGCCGTGCAGGCGCTGGCGCAGGTCGTGCATTTCGCCGCGGGCCGCTTCCACGGCCACGTGCAGGCGCTCCAGCTCGGCCTCGATCCTGCCCGGCGGAATGCGTTGCTCGGCCACTTCCAGCGCGTGCGGCAGGCGCACCCGGGCGCGGCCCAGGGCGTTGCCGCGCGAGGCACCGTGGCCGGACAACAGCATCGCCCCGGACGCGGTCCGGGCCGGTGCGGAGGATCCCGGTCGCGGCTGCCCCCCCATGCTCAGCTGTCCTCGTCGAAACGCCGTTCGAACAGCCCCACCACCGCCTCCATCGCGGCGGCTTCATCCTCGCCGTCGATGCGCACGGTGACCGGGGTGCCCTGGCCGGCGGCCAGCAGCATCACGCCCATGATGCTCTTGGCGTTGATCTCGCGGCCCTTGGCGGCCATGGTCACGTTGCAGCGGAAAGGCGCCAGCTCCTGCACCAGCTTTGCAGTGGCGCGGGCGTGCAGGCCCAGGCGGTTGGATACGGTGAGTTCACGTTCAAGCATCGTCGACAATCGCTCCATTGCGAGTGCCTGCCGCGGCTGTGGCAGGCAGTTGATCCAGTCCCTGTTCCGGATAATTCATCACCCGCAACAACATCGGCAGGCTAAGCGCCGAAACCCGGCGAACCGGGGTGCCCAGACGAGCCAGTTGCCCGGCCAGATTGCTGGGGCTGGCGCCGTACAGGTCGGTCAGGATCAGCACGCCCTGGCCACTGTCCACCCGGCGCAAGGCGGCCGAGGCGAGCGGTAGCAGGACGTCCAGGTCTGCGTCGAACGGTACTTCGAAAGCGTCGGTCTTCAGCGGCAGATGCCGCAGCAGCCGGGTCGCCACCTCCAGCAGGGAGGTGCCAACGCCAGGATGAGTTACGAGGAGAATGCCACAGGTCATCTTCGAACGTTAACAGGTCAACATGAATTGGGGGTAGGGGGAGGCCGCATGCGGCATGCCCCGGGTGACAGCGGACCGTCGGGCCGATGCCCCTTGAAAAAGCGTCTCCGGAGGCGGGGTGGCCGGTCGGCGGACATCGGTGTGTTCCATGTCCGGTGACCGCAGCGCCCTCAATCCTGCTCGCGATGGAACGTGGCCACCTCGGCCCAGCCCTGCTCGCGGGCATGCCGGGCCATGCGCTCGGCCATGTACACCGAGCGGTGCTTGCCGCCGGTGCAGCCGAAGGCGACAGTCACATAGCTGCGGGTGTCATTGCCCAGCCGCGGCAGCCAGGTGTCGAGGAAGTCGATCAACTGGGCGGCGTAGCGCTGCACGTCCGGCTGCGCATCCAGGTGCTCGCGCACGCCGGCATCGCGGCCGGACAACGGCCGCAGCGCCGGGTCCCAGTGCGGGTTGGGCAGCACCCGTACGTCGAACACGAAGTCCGCTTCGGCCGGCACGCCGCGCTTGTAGGCGAAGGATTCGAACAGCAGCGACAGCTTGTTGCCGTGGGTCAGCGCGAACTCGGTAACCACCTTGCGGCGCAGCTGGTGCACGTTGAGCGTGGTGGTGTCGATCACCGCATCGGCGGCGCGGCGCAGCGGCGCGGTCAGCTCGCGCTCGCGGGCGATCGCCTCGGGCAACGACAGCCCCAGCTGGCTCAGCGGGTGGCGGCGCCGGGTGTCGGCGTAGCGCTTGAGCAGGGTTTCGTCGGTGGCATCGAAGAACAGCAGCTGTGCATCCAGCCCGGCGGCCTGGGCCTCTTCGCGCCAGTGCGACAGCTGGCTCAGGTCGCTCTGCCCGCGCACGTCGATGCCCACGGCCAGCCGCCGGGGCGCCTCGGCGTCGTGCCCGGCCAACAGGCTGCGCACGAAGTCGGGCAGCAGGTTGATCGGCAGGTTGTCCGAGCAGTAGTAGTCCAGGTCTTCCAGGGTCTTGAGCGCGACCGTCTTGCCCGAACCCGACAGCCCGCTGACGATGATCAGGGTGGCGGCGGCAGGCGCGGAGGCGGGGGCGGGGGTGTTCATGGCGTTCGGCGTTCCAGCAGGTTGCTGTGGCGGGCGATGAACATCGCCGCGGGGTCGATGCCCTTGGTACGTAAAATGTGCAGCCGGGTGGCCGCCTCGGTCAGTACCGACAGGTTGCGGCCGGGCATCACCGGCAGGGTGATCAGCGGCACGTCCAGGTCCAGCACGTGGCGGGTGCCGGAATCGCCGGTCAGGCGCTCGTAACCGTGCGGGGTGGGTTCGGTCATGGGCTTGGTCAGGTGGACGATCAGCCGAAGGTACTTGTTCTTCTTTACCGCTGTGTCACCGAACATCTCGCGCACGTTGAGCACGCCCAGGCCGCGCACTTCCAGCAGGTCCTGCAGCAGCTCGGGGCAGGTGCCGTCCAGCACGTCCGGGGCGATCTGGGTGAACTCGGGGGCGTCATCGGCCACCAGGCGGTGGCCGCGGCTGAGCAGCTCCAGCGCCAGCTCGCTCTTGCCCGAGCCGGCTTCGCCGGTGATCAGCACGCCGATGGAGTAGATCTCCATGAACACGCCATGCAGGATCACCCGCGGCGCCAGCGTGCGCGCCAGGTGGTAGGATAGATGGTTGAGCAGTTCGTGGCCACGCTTGGGCGAGATCCACAGGGGCGTCTGCGATTCGTCGGCCGCCGCGCGCAGGTCTTCCGGGCAGGGCTGGTTGCGGGTGATCACCAGCGCCAGCGGGTGCGACTGCATGATCCGTTCGATGGTCTCCCAGCGCTGGCGCGAGTCCAGCGAGTCGAGCCAGGACAATTCCTCGGTGCCCAGGATCTGCACTTTGTTCGGGTAGATCGCGTTGAGGTAGCCGGCCAGCGACGGGCGCCGGGAAACGGTGTTGCCCGCTTCCAGTTCGCGGCGCTCGCCCTGCTTGCCGGCAACCCAGCGCAGGGCCAGGCGGTCGCGCTGCTGTTCGAACAGCTCACGCGCGGTGATGCTGGTATTCATGCGGCGCTCGCCGGCGGGGGAAATTCGATGACCTGGCGCAGTGCCTCGCCGTCGCGCGCGTCGCGCAGCGCCTGGCGGATGGCCGGCTCGGAGAACAGCTCGGCCAGTTCTGACAGCAGCATCAGGTGTTGATGGGTGTAGTGGGCCGGCACGGCAATGGCGAACACCAGGTCCACCGGCTCGTTGCCGCCGAACTCGACCGGGGCTTCCAGTCGCAGCAGGGCACCGCGCGGACGTTCAAGCAGCGGCGCGCGGCCGTGCGGGATGGCGATGCCGTGGCCGATCGCCGTGCTGCCCAGCTGCTCGCGCTGGCACAGGTTCTGGTAGATCTGCTCGGCATTGGCTTCGCGGCAGGCCAGCAGCCGGGCGGCCGCCAGCAGGACGCTGTCGCGATCGGCGGCCGGCAACACTTGCGTGCGCACGGCCGCCAGAAGATCAGTCAAGGGCATGTCAGGGGAAGAGCGAGGACGTCAGTCGTCATTGTCGCCCACGGGCAGCGGTGCGTGCTGCTGTTTTTTCTCCTTGTGCTTGATCACAAGGCGGTCCAGCTTGTCGGCCAGGATGTCGATGGCCGCATACATGGTCTGGCCGCCGGCCTCGGCGTGCAGGGTCTGGCCGGGAACGTTGGCACTGGCATCGGCGTGATGCTCGTTCTTGCGCAGCTCAAGGGTCACCCGCACTTCGCAGTGCTGGTCGAAGTGCTTGCCCAGGCGCTGCAGCTTGGTTTCCACGTATTCCTGCAGGGCCGGGGTGACTTCCACGTCTTTGCCAAACGTCTCGATGCGCATCGGGTATCTCCTTTGTTCGGATGTGCCAATGAACCTTCCCGCCAGGCGCGGTGGAGCGTCAGACGATTCGTACCCTTTCGTGCGAGGCGGAAATGTTCATGGCCTCACGATACTTCGCCACGGTGCGGCGCGCCACCGGTATTCCGGTGGTCTTGAGCAGGTCAGCCAGCTTGGCGTCAGAAAGCGGCTTGCGCGGGTTCTCGTCGTCGATCAGGCGGCGGATCATGGCCTGGATGGCGGTGCTGGAGGCCTCGCCGCCGCTGTCGGTGTCGATGCCCGAGGCGAAGAACGCGCGCAGCGGCAGGGTGCCGCGCGGGGTGCGCACGTACTTGCGGGCGATGGCGCGGGAGATGGTCGATTCGTGCAGGCCCAGTTCGCCGGCGACCTCGCGCAGGGTCAGCGGGCGCAGCGCCTGTTCACCGAATTCCAGGAACGCAGCCTGCTGCTGCAGCAGGCTGCGCATGACCCGCAACAGGGTTTCGCCACGCGCCTCCAGGCCCTTGAGCAGCCAGCGCGCTTCCTGCAGGTGGGCGCGCAGGTAGCCGGCGTCGGCGTCGCCGCAGCGGCGGATCATCTGTTCGTAGCCGCGGTGGATCACCAGCTTCGGTCCGGCGTGGGCGGCCAGGGCGGCGCGCCACACGCCGTTCTGGCGCCACACCACGCAATCGGGCACCACGTAGCTGTCATGGGCGAGTTCGCCGATCTGGGTGCCCGGGCGCGGGTCCAGGGAGCGCAGCAACTGCACCGCGGTTTCGACCTCGGCCAGCGGCTCGCGCAGCTCCTGCGCCAGGCCGGCCACGCCACTGCGCGGCAACCGTTCCAGCGGGCCGTCGGCGATGCGCCGGGCCAGCATCAGGCCGGGGGTATCGGCGGACAGCACGTCCAGCTGCAGCTGCAGGCATTCGCCCAGGCTGCGCGCGCCGACCCCGATCGGGTCGAAGCGCTGGATCTGGTGCAGGACGGTGAGGATCTCGGCGTCATCGGCGTGAATGGCCGGGAGCAGGGTGTCGGCGATGGCCGACAGGGGCTCGCGCAGGTAGCCATCGTCTTCGAAGGCGTCGATGAGCGCCGCGCCGATGCTGCGGTCGCGTGCGGACAGGTGCGACAGGTGCAGCTGCCACAGCAGGTGGTCGGCCAGGGTTTCGGTTTCGGCCACGCGCTCGGCAGCGCTGCCGTTGTCGTCATCGTCGAACGAGCCGCCGCTGTTGCCGCTGCTCCAGTCGCCTTCACCGGGCGACCAGTCGTCGCTGGCCGAGGCCTGGTGCTCGCCGTCGGTGTGGGTGTCGGCCGGTGTCGGCGGGCGCTCGTCGTCGCTGGGCGCCACGTCCAGCGTCGGCTCGGCGTTCTCGGCCCAGTCCAGCAGCGGGTTGGTCTCCACCGCTTCGGCGATTTCCAGCTCCAGTTCCGCGCTGGACATCTGCAACAGCTTGATGGCCTGACGCAGCTGCGGCGTCATGACCAGTTGTTGTCCCAGCGATGTCTGCAGCCGTGCTTTCATGCCTGTGCCGAACGGAAGGAAGGCGTTGCGGCGGCCGCTGGATCAGAGCTTGAAGGTGTCCCCAAGGTAGACGCGGCGGACGTCGGCGTTGGCCAGGATCTCGTCCGGCGCGCCCTGTGCCAGCACGCTGCCCTCGTTGAGGATATACGCGCGGTCGCAGATTCCCAAGGTTTCGCGGACATTGTGGTCGGTGATCAGCACGCCGATGCCACGCTGCTTGAGGTGGGTGACGATGCGCTGGATTTCACCGACCGAAATCGGGTCGACACCGGCGAAGGGTTCGTCGAGCAGGATCAGGCGGGGCCTGGCGGCCAGCGCGCGGGCGATTTCACAGCGGCGGCGCTCACCGCCGGAGAGGCTGGCACCGAGCTGGTCGGCCACGTGGTTGATCTGCAGTTCGTCCAGCAGGCTGGCCAGTTCCTTCTCGCGGCCGGCCTTGTCCAGGTCTTCGCGCAGTTCCAGTACCAGGCGCAGGTTGTCGGCCACGGTCAGCTTGCGGAACACCGACGGTTCCTGCGGCAGGTAACCCACGCCCTGCTTGGCGCGGGTGTACATCGGGTCGCTGGTGATGTCCTTGCCGTCCAGCACGATGCTGCCAGCGTCGGTCTCGACCAGGCCGACGATCATGTAGAAGCAGGTGGTCTTGCCGGCACCGTTGGGGCCGAGCAGGCCGACCACTTCACCGGCGTCCAGGGTCAGGCCGAAATCCTTGACCACTTCGCGCTGCTTGTAGCGCTTGCGCAGGCCTTTGGCGACGAGCATTACTTTTTGCTCCCGGCGGTGGGGACGGTGGTCTTGGTGGCCGGCGTGGCCGCCGCCGGTGCCGGGGTCTTGTTCTTGGGCGGAATCACGGTGCGCACGCGGGTGCCATCGCCACCGCTGTTCATTTCGCTGGTGCGGGTGTTGTAGGTCATCTTCTGGCCGGCGTTGGTGCCACGTGCGCTCTTGACGTGGTAATTGCCGGTCATGGTCAGCACTTCGGCCTTGATGTCGTAGTCGATGCGGTCGGCGCTGGCGTCCATCCAGGTGCCGTCATCGAGCTGCTGCTTGAGCTTGGCCTGCTTGCCGGTGAACACCGCGCGCACCGCCTCGCCATCCTTCATGTAGATCTCCGCATCCGAAGAGCGCAGGTCCAGGGTGCCCTGGGTGACGACCACGCCCTGGGAGAGCACGGTCTTGCCGTCGCCCACCAGGGTGCCGGCCTGGGCGCCCGATTCGATGTTCATGTTTTCGTTGCGGTCCGTGGACTTCGCGCTGGCGGCGAAGGCGGGGGCCAGGAGGCTGATCGCGCAGGCGGCTGCAAATAGGATCTTCATGGAGTTGGTCTGTCCTGCCAGTGTAGGGGCGTGGCCGTGGGCGGCCGGGCATTGTCGGGGTCGTGGCCAGGCGTGGGCGCGGCCGGTGAATCGGGTGGTGCTGTGCCGCCGGCGCCGGTCCCGAGGACGTCGCCAGGCGGCACCGGCTCAGCGTTGGGGCGTGTAGCTGCCCTTGGACTGGCTCAGGAACTGGTAGGTCTTGCTCTTGGAATCCAGCTCGAAGCCGACCCCGGACTGGGTCATGCCCGGGCGGGTCATGGTGACCAGGGCATCGGTCTTGGCGCGGTTTTCCTTCGGAAACACGTCCAGGTGGTCGGTACGGAAGGTGGTGGGCGGCACGCTGGGCACCTTGGGGCTGTCGCCGCTGACGTTGCCGGTGAGCTTGAGCTGTTCGCCGTTGGCGCTCACCCAGCCTTTTTCGCTGCGCAGTTCCCAGTGGTTGCCTTCGTTGTCGGGCAGCAGGAACAGCGGGGTGACGATGCTCATCGTCTCATCGCTGCGCAGGCGCTCCAGCAGCGGGGCCTGCAGGGTGGTGGATTCCTTGCCCTGGTCGTCCAGCGCCACGATCTGGAAATCATGCAGCACATAGTCCTTGGTGCCGTCGTCGGTGACTTCGTCGGCCGGCTTGTCGCGGTGGCGCAGCAGCGACCAGCCGCTGAGCAGCGCGGCGACCAGCAGCAGGGCGCCCAGAGCGTTGCGCCAGGTCATGCGCCGAACCTCGCCAGGACCGCGTCCACATGGCCCTGCGCGGCCAGCAGCACGTCGCACAGCTCGCGTGCGGCGCCACGGCCGCCATCGGCACGGGTCTGCCAGTGCACGCGTTCAGCGATCCAGGGATGGGCATTGGCCGGCGCCACGGCCAGGCCGACCGCGCACAGCGGGGCCAGGTCCGGCAGGTCGTCGCCCATGAACGCGACCTGGTCCAGGCCGATGCCATGGGTGTCGCAGAGGGCGCGCACGCTGGCCAGCTTGTCGCCGACCGCGATCTGGGTGTCGATGCCCAGGTCCGCGCCGCGCTTCTGCGCGGACAGGCTGTTGCGCGCGGTGATCAGCACCGGGTGGATGCCGTGCTGCTGCAGCAGTTTCAGGCCAAGTCCGTCCTGCACGTAATACGCCTTGCTCTCGTTGCCGTCACGGTCGTAGTAGAGCCGACCGTCGGTGAGCGTGCCGTCCACGTCGAAGCAGGCCAGCCGGATGCGGCCGGCGATGGCATGCAGGTGGGACGGGAAACCGGGCAGCGGGGAATAGGGCATCGGCAGGGGGGCAGGTTGGCTGAATGGAGGAAGGGAACTGTGGTTTAAACCACCCGCGCCCGCAACAGGTCATGAATGTTGAGTGCGCCGACCAGCCGGCCGGCGGCGTCGACCACCATCAGGCCGGTGATCTTGTGGGTCTCCATCAAGCGGGCGGCCTCGGCGGCGAGCTGGTCGGCGCCGATGGTGCGCGGATTGCGGGTCATCACCTCGGCGATCTTCGCACTGCGCACGTCCAGGTCGGTATCCAGCGCGCGGCGCAGGTCGCCGTCGGTGAACAGGCCGATCAGGCGGTCGTCGGCATCGACCACGGCGGTCATGCCCAGCCGCTTGCGGCTCATCTCCACCAGCGCCTCGCTGAGCGTGGCGCCGGCGTCCACGCGCGGCAGTTCCTCGCCGCTGTGCATCACGTCGGTGATATGCAGCAGCAGCCGGCGGCCGAGGCTGCCGGCCGGGTGTGAGCGGGCGAAATCGTCGGCGGTGAAGCCGCGCGCATCGAGCAGCGCCACCGCCAGCGCATCGCCCATCGCCAGCGAGGCGGTGGTGCTGGAGGTCGGGGCCAGCGCCAGTGGGCAGGCCTCGGCCGGCACGCTGACATCCAGATGAACGTCGGCGGCCACGGCCAGGCTCGACTGCGGCCGCCCGGTCATGGCGATCAGCCGGTTGCCCTGGCGCTTGAGCACCGGCAGCAGCATCAGCAGCTCGTCGGACTCGCCCGAGTAGGACAGCGCCACCACCACATCGTCCTCGGTGATCATGCCAAGGTCGCCGTGGCCGGCTTCACCGGGGTGCACGTAGAACGCCGGGGTGCCGGTGGAGGCCAGCGTGGCGGCGATCTTGCGCGCCACATGGCCGGATTTGCCCATGCCGGTGGCCACTACCCGGCCCTTGCCCTGCAGGATCAGCTGGCAGGCCTGGCTGAAGGCGTCGCCGAGGCGATCGGCGACGGCGGCCAGGGCATCGGCCTCGATCTGGAAGACGCGGCGGCCGCTGGCGACCAGTGCCGCAGCGTCGGCCGGATGAGGGAGCAGGGGCGATACAGCCATGCGGGCGCCACGCGGAAGAGTAGAATGAGCGCTCATTTTATTAGGAAAGCCCGTTGGACGCCGAGACCATCCGCAATCTGATCGAAACCGGCCTCCCCGGCGCCCGCGCGGACGTGCAGGGCGACGATGGCGTGCACTTCGAGGCCACCGTGGTCTGTGACGGCTTTGCCGGCAAGCTGCCGCTGGCGCGCCACCGCATGGTCTATGCCACCCTGGGCGATCTGATGGGCGGGGCGATCCACGCGCTGGCGCTGAAGACCGTGACCACTGCTGAAGCCGGCGGTTGATTCCGCACGCTCGCCCGCGCCTCCCTTTCAGCCGACCAACGGTCGGCTCTACTCAGCTGACCAACGGTTGGCTCTACCTCACCCCAAGTAGATTCCATGGCCAAGATCGTAGTGACCGGCGGCAAGCCGCTGCACGGTGAAGTGAACATTTCCGGCGCCAAGAACGCCGTCCTCCCCATCCTGTGCGCCACCCTGCTGGCCGATGCGCCGGTGGAAATCACCAACGTGCCCCACCTGCACGACGTGGTCACCACGGTGAAGCTGCTCGGCGAGCTGGGCGCCAAGGTCACCATCGACCAGGGCACGCTGTCGCGTGGCAGCGCGATCGTGGTCGATCCGCGCCCGGTCAACCAGCACGTGGCCCCGTATGAACTGGTGCGCACCATGCGCGCCTCGATCCTGGTGCTGGGTCCGCTGCTGGCCCGCTTCGGCGCGGCCGAAGTGTCGCTGCCCGGCGGCTGCGCGATCGGCTCGCGTCCGGTGGACCAGCACATCAAGGGCCTGCAGGCCCTCGGTGCGGAAATCACCGTCGAGAACGGCTTCATCAAGGCCCAGGCCAAGCGTTTGAAGGGTGCGCACTTCACCTTCGACATGGTCAGCGTCACCGGCACCGAGAACGTGCTGATGGCCGCCGTGCTGGCCGAGGGCACCACCGTGCTCGACAACGCGGCGATGGAGCCGGAAGTCACCGACCTGGCGCATTGCCTGATCGCGCTCGGCGCGAAGATCGAAGGCCTGGGCACCGCCCGCCTGGTGATCGAAGGCGTGGAGAAGCTGTCCGGCGGCCGTCATGAAGTGCTGCCCGACCGCATCGAGACCGGCACCTTCCTGGTGGCCGCGGCGATGACCGGTGGCAAGGTCACCGTCAACCGCGCGCGCCCGAACACGATGGATGCGGTGCTGTCCAAGCTGGTGGAAGCCGGTGCGAAGATCGAGACCACCGATGACAGCATCACCCTGGACATGCAGGGCAAGCGCCCGCGTGCGGTCAACCTGACCACCGCGCCGTACCCGGCCTTCCCGACCGACATGCAGGCGCAGTTCATGGCGCTCAACTGCGTGGCCGACGGTGTGGGCGTGATCAATGAAACGATCTTCGAAAACCGCTTCATGCACGTCAACGAACTGCTGCGCCTGGGCGCGGACATCCAGGTCGAAGGACATACCGCGATCGTGCGTGGCGCTGAACATCTCAGTGGCGCGCCGGTGATGGCCACCGACCTGCGCGCGTCGGCCTCGCTGATCCTGGCCGGCCTGATGGCCGACGGTGACACCACCATCGACCGCATCTACCACCTGGACCGCGGCTACGAGAACATCGAAGAAAAGCTGTCCTCGCTGGGCGCGACCATCCGGCGCGTGGCCGCATGATCCTGCGCGGCAAGTTCACCCGCCGCCGCAAGGCACTGCTGGTGCTCGTACTGGTGGTGCTGGCGTGGCTGGGCTACGCCTGGTACGCCGACATCGCCATCACCCAGGGCATCGAGCAGCAGGACATGGACTGGAATGCCGACGGCACGGTCAGCCGCACCGAAGTACTGCAGGCGTTCTATGCGGTGGGCGTCACCAACAAGCAGGAAGGCAACCGGCATTGCCGCACCTTCTACTGGCGCAACAACGGCGAGCAGATCCGCGTGGACTGCAAGACGGTGTTCGGCGAAGACGCCAAAAAGGAATGAAAAACGCCCGCGCAAGCGGGCGTTTTTTTGCGCTTCGCATTTTGGATTCTTCGCACATACGCGGGGTAACCACGAAGCACGCCTTGCGTCTTGCCTGCGCGGCGGTCGGTGGGTCGGGCGCCGGGCCTCCATAGCCTTTCCGGCGACGCCCCCGGCGTCGGCCTTCGGCCGCCGCTTCCTCCTTTATTTCGCCTCCAAGGGCATGGGGGCCCAGCGCCCGACCCACCGACCAGCGCCAGAAAAGCTTTGGATTCTCCTGCTTACCGCAAGCCGAGCCCCTTAGCGGCCGGTAGGCTCCTGGGCAAAATAAAGGAGGAGGCCGCCAGGCCGGGGGACACTACGCCAGGGGCCTACCGGCCGCTAAGGGGCCCTCACGCGCGCAATAGCCCAATCGAAGACACAACAAGATCCAAGCGCCACTCTTGGGACCAGATCAACAGGTCACCGTTGGAAGAAGGGCCTCCAACGGCGCACATCCCACGACAACACCTGCAGGCACATCCACGCCATGCGTGGAGACCGCGCGCAACGTGGTGCAGAGCATCCGCTGCCAGAATCGCTGTGGTGGCGCGGCCGGCCGGGGCTCAATCCCGGCCGAACACGCGGCCCATCCTCAGTTCATGCCCTTGATCGTCAGGTCCAGCGCATCCTTTCCACTCTCACGCTGCAGCAGGCGCGCCGGCACCGGGAATTCCGGCACGATCCAGGCGATCAGTTCCTTGTTGCCATCGGTACGCGAGACCTTGGTGGCATCGTAGGACTTGCCCCCCACCGTGATCTTCTCCTTGCCGACCACCTTGTAGCTCATCGGCTTGACCCGGCCTTCGTCGACCATGCGGTAGTTCAGCGGCTTGCCGGCCGCCAGGTCGCGCGCGATCGCCAGGTTGATCAGCAGCGCGTCCATGTCACCGGCCTTCAACGCCACCGGGCCGCGGCGGTCCGGCTTGACGTCGCCGGTCCAGGTGGCCTGGTTGCTGGACCAGTTGTAGGTGGCATCCACATTGCGCTTCTTGACCAGCAGCACCGAGCGGTCGTTGCTGCTCAGCGGGCGCAGGCGGCCGTTGGCTTCCTCGAAGACCGTGCTCTGGCTGAGATCGGCCAGCTGGTTCTTGACGTTGAGGCTGTAGCGCCACTTGTTGGCGCCTTCGCTGGCCAGGGTCATGGTGCCGTTGGCCTGCATGCCCATGTAGCTGGCCTGGTAATCGGCCTTGAAGGGTTGCAGGGCCATGGCCGGCAGGCTCACCACGGCCAGGGCGCCAGCAGCGATCCAGGTCAGCGGACGGTTCATCAGGTTCATGCTCAGACTCCTTGGTATTCGATCAGGCGCAGATCAATCCGATCTTCGCCATCTTCGCGTTGCAGGATGCGCACCGGCGTGGGAACGCCGTTGGCAATCCAGAGGATGGTTTCGTCATTGCCGCCGTTGGTCCGATAGACCCGCAGCGCGTTGTAGGAGAGCTCGCCAACCTGGACGTTCTCGGTGTCCGGGGCGGCCTGGTACTCATGCTGGCGCACGCGGCCAACATCGACATAGCGGTAGCGCATCTGCCCGCCGGGACGGGCATCGCGCATGATCGCCAGGTTGATCAGCAGCGCGCTCTGGTCGCCGGGCTGCAGCGGGATCGGCTGGGTGCGTTCCTTCTTCAGGTCGCCCAGCCACTGCGCGGTACCGGCTTGCCAGTTGTAGGTGCCGCTGACCTTCTTGCCGAGGAACAGGCCCTTGCGCACCGTGGCCTGGCTGATCGGCACGTAGGTATCGCCGCGTTTCTCGAAGACCGTGCTCTGTTCCAGGTTCAAGCCGAGCACGCTGGCAAAGCCGCGGCGGCCGACCACCTGCATGTCCACCCGCCACTGCGCGCCGCCGGTGTGGGTCACGCGCATGGTGGCATCACCGGCCTCCTTGCCCTTGTACAGCGCCTGGTAGGTCGCGGTGAACGGTTCCAGCGCGGGGGCCTCCCAGCTGATCGCGGGCACCGCCGACAACGGAGGCGGCGCGGCCGGGGCCGGGGTTTGCGGCTCCTGCGCCTGCGCGATCGCCACGGTGCACAGCAGGGATGCAAGCAGCAGCACTGGCTTGGACGGGGAGGTCTTCATGCGGGCAGGGAAAGAAGGGAGGGAGGAGGATGACAGCGAACGGATCAGCAGCGCGTGTGCGTGCCGATCACGCGTTCAGCTTGCCGGCGCAATCTAGGCGCAGCGGGCTAAACAGGGGGTGACCGTCGAGCAGCAGCTGTCCCCCGCGTTCAGCCACGCGCCCGGCCACCAACCACTGCAGGCTGGCGATGAGCAGCGGGTGCTCCACGGCCAGCACGCGACGGGCCAGGGTGTCGGGGGTGTCGCCGGGCTCTACCGGCACCCGCGCCTGGGCCAGGACGGTGCCGGCATCCAGCTCGGGCACCACGAAGTGCACGCTGGCGCCGTGCTCGGCATCGCCGGCCTCCAGCGCGCGCGCATGCGTGTGCAGGCCCTTGTAAAGGGGCAGCAGCGAGGGATGGATGTTGACCAGCCGGCCGTCGAAGCGTTCAACGAAACGTTGGCCGAGGATGCGCATGTAACCGGCGCAGACCACCCAGTCCGGCGTGAAGCCAGCCAGCGCATCGCCGAGCGCGGTATCGAAGGCCTCACGGTCGGCGAAATCCCGGGGCGAGCGTGCCCAGCGCTGTCCGGGCGCCACGTGCTGCAGCGCAGGCGCCTCGGGCTTGTCGGACAGCACCGCGACTACCTCGGCATCGAGTTGGCCGGTGGCGATCGCGGCCAGGATCGCCTGCAGGTTGCTGCCCCTGCCGGAGGCCAGCACCGCGATGCGACTGCGCGTACTCATCGCCGCGCCTCCCGGCCCACCAGCGGCCACATCAGCAGGCTGCCCAGCGTGGCCAGCAGCATGTCCGCGTGCGCATCCCACATGTCGCCCTGCTGGCCGTTGTAGGCCTCGGCCGCCTCGGGCGACAGCAGCAGTGCGATACCCCATTCGAGCCATTCGTAGGCCAGGCTGGAGCACATGATCACCATCACCGACAGGGTGAAGGCCTGGCCGATGCGCAGTGCTGGCCAGGCATGCCTGGCCAGCTGTACCAGCGCGGGGGTGAAGCACAGGCCGTAGAGCAGGTGGATGAACCGGTCGAAGTGGTTGCGCTGCCAGCCGAACGCCGCATTGGGCGACCAGCCGGTCGCGGCCTGCAGCCAGGCGTCGTAGGGCACGTTGGAATAAAGCCAGCGCGCGGCCACGCAGTGGATGGCGATGAAGGCGCAGATCGCGATGAAGGCGCCATTGCCCAGCGGCCAGCGGCGATTCACCCACCACAGCGCGACCAGCCCGATCACCGCGAGTGAGCCGTGCAAGGCCTGTTCGGCCGGCCACAGCGGATGCACCCAGGTGGCGGCGAACACGGCCAGTACGCCGGCGAACGCGATCTTCCTGGCAATGGACATGGGCGCGACGATTCGCCTGAGGAGGGTCATGGCCGGGGGTGTCGGCGAATCACGATGTCGGTGCGAGCGG
>NZ_DAMAGC010000030.1:0-38168 GCF_031995405.1 Stenotrophomonas sp.
GCGCGGGAGAGACGCAGACATCGACGCTCCAGAGCAACAGCATCACCGCGCAGAAGAGTCGACACCAAGTCCGGCTTCCAGCGATCGCCATGGATGGCGTACACGAGCTTACAAGGATGTACTTGCAGCGTGTCCCGCGAACCCACACACCCCCGACCAGCGCGGGAGAGACGCAGACATCGACGCTCCAGAGCAACAGCATCACCGCGCAGAAAGAGTCGACACCAACCTCGGCTTCTCGCGATACAGCGCCGGATACTGCTGCTTCAGTGCCGCCACCTTGGGCGCATCGTTGATCTGGATGTACTGCGATTCCGGATGCAGGGTGAGGTAGTTCTGGTGATAGCCCTCGGCGGGATAGAAACGCTTGCCGCCGTCGACCTGGGTAACCACCGGCGCCGCATACGCCTTGGCGCGCTGCAACTGGACGATATAGGCGCGCGTCGCGTCGCGTTGCGCGGCGTCATCGGCGTACACCGCAGAACGGTATTGGGTACCGCGATCCGGACCCTGCCGATTCAGCAGCGTCGGATCATGCACCACCGAGAAAAATACCTGCATCAGCTGCCCGTAGCTGACCTTCGACGGATCGTAGGTGACCTGCACCGCTTCGGCGTGCCCGGTGCCACCGCCGCCCACGCGCGGATAGCTGGCATCGGCGCCACTGCCACCGATGTAGCCGGACACCGCGTTGTCCACGCCATTGATGTGCTGGAACACCCCCTGCACACCCCAGAAACAACCGCCGGCGAATACCACCTGCGCACGCGTGCTGCCGGGTTGCTTGAAATCGGCACTGCCGCTGGGGGCAGGCACGGTGACCAGCGCCTGCGCCGGCGCGGCATGCACCGGGCCGTCCAGGCTGAGCACCGCCGTAACTGTCAGGGCCGCGATCACTGCGGCGATGCTGCCGGCAACCAGTTTGTCCATTGCGATCTTCATCGAAGGCCTCCAGGGCTCAACCGAACGTAAAGGCGTAGGCGTGCACACCCGGATCCAGGAACTCGATCTCGAAGGTCCGTTCGCGCACCTCGCCGGATTGGCGGATCAACTGATACAGACGATGCCCGCCCACCTGACCGCTGCCATCGGCCGACACATCGCCACCGGCGGCCGCACCCGGCGGCTGGCCATCGATGCGCACGCGGTAGCGTACCGGCCTGCCATCCACCGCCGGCGCCAGCACCAGGTGCAGGTCGCGGGCATGGAAGCGGAAGGCGATGCGGCCACCGACCGCGTCCAGCTGTGCGTCTTCATCGCCCACCGTCCAGCGACCGCCGAGCGCCCACTGGTTCAGCGCCAGCGTGGCCGGCACGGTGTAGTCGGCGGCGCGATCGGGCTGCTGCCCGCCGGGCGAGGCGAAGTTGTCCGCACGCGCATGGCCCAGGTAGGTCTCAGGCGATTTCAGGTTGCGCATGTCGGCCTGCTGCTCCACGCCGTCGCGCGGTGCCGCCGCGGCCATCGCCATGGCCTGCGCCGGTTCGTCGGGCAGCGTGTTGCCGGCCTCGCGCAGCAGTTGGCGGATGATCTGCTCGGACTGGGCGTAGTTGCCTTCGCCGAAGTGGTGCGCGCGGATACGGCCCTGTGCATCAATGAAGTAGTGCGCCGGCCAGTAGCGGTTGTTGAAGCCGCGCCAGATCGCGAACTCGTTGTCGATCGCCACCGGGTAGGTGACCTTCAGGTCCTTCACCGCGCCCTGCACGTTGCCCAGATTGCGCTCGAAGGCGAACTCCGGCGCATGCACGCCGATCACCACCAGCCCATGGTCGCGGTACCGTTCGGCCCACTCCCGCACATACGGCAGGGCCCGCAGGCAGTTGATGCAGGAGTAGGTCCAGAAATCGACCAGCACCACCTTGCCGCGCAGGCCTTCAACGCTCAACGGCGGGCTGTTGAGCCAGCCGGTGGCCCCGGCCAGCGAGGGCAGGGTGCCTTCCACCGGCAGTTCGCCGTTGGGCTGGCTGCTGGCCGTCGACATCGCCGCGCCCGCGGACGGCGACTGGCCGGGCAGCGTATCCAGCAGGCCCTGTTCGAGTCTGGCCGTGCTCACCGTGGACAAGCGCGTCAGCACGCCGGTGTCCCAGCCCATCGCGATTGCCACCACCGCCAGCAGCGCCGCCACGCCAAGGGCCCGACGGATCCACTCGCCCATGCCCAGACGCTGCTTGAGTGCGGCGAACAGGCGGCCGCCGATCCAGATCGCCAGCGCCAGCGAGGTCGCCGCGCCCAGCGCATAGGCCAGCAGCAGCCCACTGGTGCCTACGCTGGCGCCCTGCAGCGCCGCGCCGGTCAGGATCAGCCCCAGGATCGGCCCCGCGCACGGTGCCCACAGCAGGCCGGTGGCGATGCCGATCAGCAGCGAGGTGCCGACCCCGCCGCGTCCGGCATCGCTGGCCGCATCGGCCGAGGCGCTAAGGCGTGCGCCCAGGCGCTGGAACGGCGACAGCAGGCGATTGGCCAGCGAGGGCCACAACAGCGCCAGCGCGAACAGCGCCATCACCACCAGCGCGATCCAGCGCCCGATCTGGTTGGCCTGCGCCACCCACTGGCTGCCCACCGCCGCCAGGCTGGCGACCACCGCGAACATCAGCGTCATGCCCACCAGGAGCGGCAGGCCACTGCGCAGGAACGGACGGTTCGAGCGGGCGAACACGAAGGGCAACACCGGCAGGATGCACGGGCTGAGGATGGTGAGTACGCCGCCGAGGTAGGCCAGGACAAGCAGGAACATGGACAGATCCTTCCAGGATGCAGGGAGAAACGGCGCTCAGGCCGCGGTGAAATTCATCGCCACGCCGTTCATGCAGTAGCGCAGCCCGGTCGGGCGCGGACCGTCGTCGAACACGTGGCCAAGGTGGCCGCCGCAGCGCCGGCAATGCGCCTCGATGCGGATCATGCCCAGGGTGGTATCGCGGTCCTCGGCGACGGCGTCATGCAGCGGTGCCCAGAAGCTGGGCCAGCCGGTGCCGCTGTCGAACTTGGTGGACGAGGAGAACAGCGGCAACGCGCAGCCGGCGCAGTTGAACGTGCCGCGCCGGTGTTCCTTGTTGAGCGGGCTGCTGAACGGTCGTTCCGTGCTCTGCTGACGCAGCACCGCGTACTGCGCCGGGCTGAGCTGTTCGCGCCACTGCGCGTCGGTGCGCATCACCTCGAAACGGCGGGCCGGGGCGGCGGTCGCGGCCGGGGCCGGACCGCTGCATGCGGACAGGCCGAGCACGCCGGCAGCGGCCGCCAGGGTACCCATGCCAAGGACATTGCGACGGGAGTAACGCATGGCCGATCTCCAGGTCCGGGAACGATGGGGCCATGCTGCGCCCGGGCCGGTCAACGAATCCTCACGCAGGGTTAAATTTTCCGTGACACATTCGGGCCGCGATCCGTCGACAATGCCGCCATGCCTTCCTGCCGCCCCCACAGCCGATGAGCAGCGCCAAGCGTGTCCTGATCGTCGAAGACGATGTCCACATCGCCACCCTGCTGCGCATGCACCTGCGCGACGAGGGCTATGAGGTCACCCACGCCGCCACCGGCGACGAGGGCCTGGCCCTGCTGGAGGCGCAGCCGTGGAGCGCGCTGGTCCTGGACCTGATGCTGCCGGGCGTGGACGGCCTGGAAATCTGCAAGCGCGCCCGCGCGATGACGCGCTACACCCCGATCATCATCACCAGTGCGCGCGCCAGCGAAGTGCACCGCATCCTCGGCCTGGAACTGGGCGCGGACGACTACCTGGCCAAACCGTTCTCGATGCTGGAACTGGTGGCGCGGGTGAAAGCACTGCTGCGCCGCGTGGAAGCAATGGCGCAGAACGCGCGCATCGATGCCGGCGAACTGGACGTGGCCGGCATCCGCATCGATCCGGTGGCGCGCACCGCGCAGGTCGACGGGCGTGCGCTGGAACTGACCCCGCGCGAGTTCGACCTGCTGTACTTCTTCGCCCGCCACCCCGGCCAGGTGTACTCGCGCATGGACCTGCTCAACCAGGTCTGGGGCTACCAGCACGACGGCTACGAGCATACCGTCAACACCCACATCAACCGGCTGCGCAACAAGATCGAGCGCGACCCGGCCACCCCGCAGCGCATCCAGACGGTGTGGGGCCGGGGTTACAAGCTGGTTGGCGATGAAGGAGCGGCGGCGTGATCCGCCTGACCCTGTCCCAGCGCCTGTCGGTGGTGTTCTGCGCGCTGCTGCTGGTCTGCTGCGGCGCGTTGATGTGGATCCAGATGCGCAGCACCGCCATGCACGAGCAGGAAACCGTGCAGCGGCTGTCGCGCGGGCTGGCCGAACACATCGCGCGCAGCGGCGAGTTGATGGACGCGCGTGGCATGCGCGGTGGCGAAGTGCGCGCGCTGTTCGGCAAGCTGATGGCGGTCAATCCCAGTGTCGAGGTGTACCTGCTCGACGACCAGGGCCGTATCCTCGGCCACGACGCGCCCGATGGTCATCTCAAGCGCGACCGCGTGGACCTGGCGCCGGTCCGCGCGCTGCTGCGCGAGGAGCCGTTGCCGATCCTCGGTGACGACCCGCGCAGCGCGACCGGCCGCAAGGTGTTCAACGCCGCGCCGCTGTGGGTACAGGGACGCCAGGCGGGCTACATCTACGTGGTGCTGGTGGGCGAACAGCGCGAGGCACTGGCCGCCAACATCGCTGCCAACGCGACCCTGCGTACCACCTTGTGGTCGTTGGCGATCCTTGCCGCTGTCGGGCTGCTCGCCGGGGTGGTCGCGTTCCGCTGGGTCACCCGGCCGCTGCGCCAGCTGACCCGCCGCATCCAGGCGTTCGACGTGGATGCCGCCGGTGCCGGCACGCCGCTGCCGCCGACCCCGCTGCGTCCCGGCGAGCGCGACGAGCTGGCGATTCTGCAGCACAGCTTCGGGCACATGGGCCAGCGCCTGGGCGAGCAATGGCAGCAGCTGCGCGAACAGGACCTGCAGCGCCGCGAACTGGTGGCCAACATTTCCCACGACCTGCGCACGCCGCTGTCCTCGCTGCACGGCTACCTGGAAACGTTGGCCCTGAAGGACGCCACGCTGGGCGCCGACGAGCGCCAGCGCTACCTCGGCATCGCGCTGGCGCAGAGCCGCAAGGTCGGTGCGCTGGCGCAGGCGTTGTTCGAGCTGGCGCGGCTGGAACACGGCGCGGTCACCCTGGACCTGCAGGCGTTCTCGCTGCCGGACCTGGTCCAGGATGTGTTCCAGAAATTCGAACTGGCCGCGCAGGCACGCCGGCAGACGCTCAGCGCGGACATACCGCCTGGGTTGCCGGCGGTCGTGGCGGACCTGGCGTTGATCGAGCGCGTACTGACCAACCTGCTCGACAACGCCATCCGCCACACTCCCGAAGGCGGCCGCATCGAGGTGGTGCTGCGCGCGCAGGACGGCGAGGTGCAGGTCGCCATCGCCGACACCGGACCGGGTATCCCGCCCGAGCGCCGCGCCGGCCTGTTCAGTACGCCACCGGCGCTGGGCAGTGCGCGCCCGGACAGCGGCGGGCTCGGTCTATTGATCGTGCACCGCATCCTGCAATTGCACCACCGCGAGATTCGACTGATGGACAGCCGCGAAGGCGCGTTGTTCGTGTTCACGCTGCCGATGGCGGCGCGATGATGCCTGAGGCGTAGAGGCTGTGTTGGTGGCCTCGCCCGTCGGTAGAGCCGACCGTGGGTCGGCTGAGCGCGCCGCGTGATGGTGGTTTGCGTGGTCGGAGCCGGCCCATAGCCGCCATTCCCCTCAACACGATGTGGCGCGGTCTCCGTCCGCAGACGGGAAACCGTCCGTAGGTCGTGCGCAGGCCGCCCGGCGACCGCAACCCAGATGCTGCTTTAAAAAGCGCGACGCAAAAAAAGACCCGACAGAGGGAGGGTTCTGTCGGGCCTGGGATTGCGTGGGGGGAGGGACCCACGCAAATTCGATGTTGTGTCCGCTCAGCCGCGCGTCTTGCCTGCGTCGGGCGTGGCGGCCGCGAACGGCTGCCGGGCGAGTTCGCCAAAGGCCACGGAGGCCTTCAACCCGAGCCCCAGCACTTCCTGGTTGGCACGGGTCCAACGGTCGAGATTGTCGCGGGCCAGCTGCGCACCCTTGGGCAGCAGCGTATCCGGTTGCCGTGACTGCACGATGTCACCGAAGAACCCGCTGGTGGCGGTGATGTTCTTCTCCAGCGTCTTCAACTGCACCCCGAACATGCTTTCGGCATTTTCCAGGGCGAGCCGATTGGCACGCGTGGCCGTGGCGGCCAACTGGCGGGTGTAGGCGCTGAAGGAATCGGTGAACGCGGACGTCATGGCAGGACGGCTCGAGAACGTTGATGCAATGCAGCATACGCCGAAAATATTGCATTGCAACAACTTGTTGCCAGTTGTGGTCCGGTATCGATTAAACCTGGTTTAGATCAATGGGTTGCGCGAGTTATTCGCCCGAGTCATCGGGCTGGGTCGCCGGCCAACGGCCGGCACTACCTGATCCGTGCCGGGATGCGCCTGGGTGGCTCAACCGCGATAGCGGCAGCCGGAGGTGCAGGTTTCGTGCACGGTGACTTCGCTCAGCTGCGGCAGCGCCGGCTTGAGCTCGTCCCAGATCCAGATCGCCAGCCGTTCGCTGGTCGGATTCTCCAGGCCCGGAATGTCATTGAGGTAGTGGTGGTCCAGGCGGTCGTAGATCGGCTGGAAGGCCGCTTTGACGTCGCCGAAATCCATGATCCAGCCGCTGTGCTCGCCCGGCTCGCCTTCGACTTTGAGCTCCACCCGGAACGAGTGCCCGTGCAGGCGCGCGCACTTGTGGCCCGGCGGCACGTTGGGGAGGAGGTGGGCGGCCTCGAGGGTAAAGACTTTGAAGATTTCCATCCTGCCATTGTAGCGGCCGGCCGCCACCGCGGTGGGTTGGAACCGGCCTTGTTCGTGAAGGCAATCTTTCCATCCGGATGAAGAGATGTTAGCTTCTCTTATATCCGTATGAAGAGATGTTATTGGCCGGTTCATCGCCAGGCATGGATTACTGCGGAACTCGTCGTCCACCACCCCACTGAAGTTCATGCCCAAGCACACCCTTCTTGTAGCGGCGCTTTCCGCCGCTCTGGCTACGCCTTTGCCTGCGTTTGCCGATACCGCCGCCGATGCAACCGCCGATGCCGCCGGCGACAGCAAGACCCTTGCCGCCGTGCGGGTCACCGGTTCCAACATCAAACGCACCGATACCGAGTCGGCCAACCCGGTCCAGGTGATCGGCCGCCAGCAGCTGGAAGAGACCGGCAAGGCCACCGTCGCCGACCTGCTGCGCTCGATCTCGGCCAACACCGGCAACGCCAACAACGAAACCACCAACAACGGCTGGGCCTCCGGTTCGGCCGGCATCGGCCTGCGCGGGTTGTCGCAGAAGAACACGCTGGTACTGCTCAACGGCCGCCGCCTGGCCAACTACGGCTTCCCGGCCGGCGGCCTGTCGGACACCTTCGTCAACCTCAACGCGCTGCCGCTGGTGGCCGTCGAACGCATCGAAGTGCTCAAGGACGGCGCTTCGGCGGTGTACGGCTCCGACGCGGTGGCCGGCGTGGTCAACATCATCACCCGGCAGAATTTCCAGGGCGCCGAACTCGGTGGCAGCCTGGGCACCGCCGACCAGGGCGGGCTGGACGAGCAGACGCTCAAGTTCATTGGTGGCATCGGTGACCTGGATACCGACGGCTACAACATCCTGGTCAGCCTGGAAGGCTACAACCGCGAGCGTCTGGACCAGGACCAGCGCGACTTGACCAAGTCCGGCATCTACACCGACAAGCCCGGCGGACGCTGGAACGGCTGGTCGGCCAAGGGCGCGCGCTACCTGGTCAATGGCACCTCGGTGCCGATGCTCGATGCCAGCGGCAACTGCCCGCAAGGCACCACGCTGGTGGCGAGCGCGCCCATCGACGGCCTGGCCGGCAACACCTGCGGCTTCAACGAGGCCCCGTACACCACGCTGATTCCCTCGACCAAGCGCTACCAGGCTTACGTCAACGGCACCTTCCGGGTGAACGACAACGTCGAGGCCTTCGGCGAAGTGCTCTACAGCGACATCAAGGGCGTGTCCTGGTTCGGCAGCAGCCCGTTCTTCACCCTGGAGAGCGGCCGTTTCGCGCTCAACGCCGATACCGGCCTGGCCGAACCGGTCTCCTCCAACCTGCCGGCCAGCAGCCCGTACAACCCGTATGGCCGCGCGGTGCCGATCGAATACACGTTCTTCAACCTCGGCGCGACCATCAAGACCAACCGCTCGCAGGCGTACCGCGGCCTGGTTGGCCTGCGCGGCAGCCTGCAGAACTGGGACTGGGAAGTGGGCGCGTTCGGTGCCCGCAGCAGCGAGCGCGAAACCGTGTCCGGCGGCTTTGCCAACCGCTACGCACTGGCCGATGCGCTGGCCAGCGGCAGCTACAACCTGCTCAACCCGGCGGCGACGTCGCCGGAAGTGCTCAACGCGATCAACATCAGCACGCTGCGTCCGGCCGAGTCGGTGCTGCAGGGCGTGGACGCCAAGATCTCCGGTGCGCTCGGCCATACCTGGGCCGGTGAGATCGGCTTCGCCGCCGGTGCCGAGTGGCGCCGCGAGAAGCTGGACTCCAACAACCCGTGGCAGATCGATGCCGGCCTGCAGATCCGCCCGGCGATTGCCGAAGTGCATGGCGAGCGCAAGGTCACCGCCGCCTACGCCGAAGTCAACGTGCCACTGGCCGAGCGCCTGGAGCTGCAGGCGGCCGCACGTGCCGACCACTACAGCGATTTCGGCGATGCGTTCTCGCCCAAGCTGAGCCTGCGCTGGCAGCCGTGGGACATCCTGCTGGTGCGTGCGGCGGCCTCCAAGGGCTTCCGCGCGCCGTCGCTGTCGGAGAATTCCAACAGCACCAGCATCGCCTACGGCAGCGTGATCGACCCGCGCGATCCGGACGTGCCCGGCTCGCGGCAGAACCCGACCTTCTTCACCGTCGGCAACAACGACCTCAAGCCGGAGCGCACCAGAAGCTTCAACGCCGGCATCGTGCTGTCGCCATGGTCCAACACCAGCCTGAGCGTGGACTACTACCGCATCGAGCTGGAAAACCTGGTGGGCACCAACAACACCCAGACCCTGGTCACCGACAACGTGCCCGGTGCGGTGCTGCGCGATGAGCGCGGCAAGCTGCTGGCGGTCTACAACCGCTACCAGAACCTGAGCGAACTGAAGACCTCCGGCTTCGACGTGGAACTGCGCCAGCGCTTCCCGACCGACCGCGCCGGCGACTTCACCCTCAGCAGCGCTTTCACCCACGTGCGCGACTACAGCCGCCCGACCGTGGTCGGTGGCCCGCTGGTGGATTACGCCGGCAGCAACCTCGGCGCGACCCTGCCCAAGAACAAGGCGACCACCACCTTCGACTGGAGCTACGGCGATTTCCGCACCGCACTGACCTGGTACTACACCAGCGGCTACGACCAGAAGGCCAGCGCGGCCGCCACCGCCGTGCAGGACCGCGTGGATTCCTACAGCCAGTTCGATCTCTACCTGGGCTACACCGGCATCGACAAACTCACCCTGTACGCCAAGATCCAGAACCTGGCAGACGAGGAACCGCCCTACGACGCGTCCTTCCCCGGCATCCGCGCGCCGTACGACTTCAGCCAGTACGACCTGCGCGGGCGCTACTTCACCGTCGGCTTCGACTACCGCTTCTAAACCACCTTTGTATCCAACGGGGCCGGCATCGCCGCCGGCCCCCGCTTCATGGGGAACTGCTGTGTCTTTGCATCGTGTCGTGTCACGTCCCATCACCTGGCTGGTGGGCGCGTTGTGGTTGCTGGCAGCGCCGGCGTTCGCGCAGAGCGCGTACTTCTTTCCGCAGGGCGGCGATTTCGATCCGTCCATTCCCACCCCGCAGCAGTTCCTCGGCTACGAGATCGGCAGCCGCTACACCCGCCACGATCAGCTGGTGGCCTATTTCGAGGAACTGGCCAGGCACTCGGACAAGATCAAGGTCGAGCGCATCGGCAGCAGTTACGAAGGCCGTCCGCTGCTGATCGCCACGGTCACCTCGGCGCAGAACCAGCAGCAGCTGGACGCCCTGCGCCGCCAGCACGTCACCCTGGCCGATCCGGCGCAGCCGTTGAGTGCGGCCGGCAGCAGCCCGGTGGTGGTGTGGCTGGGTTACAGCGTGCATGGCAATGAAACCTCCAGCGGCGAAGCCGCACTGCTGACCGCCTACTACCTGGTGGCCAACCGCAGCGCCGACACCGCGCAGTGGCTGCAGCAGGCGGTGGTACTGTTCGACCCGGCGCAGAACCCGGACGGGCGCGACCGCGCGGCCAGCTGGCACAACGCGTATGCGTCCTCGCCGGCGTCCGCCGATCCGGCCGACAAGGAACACGTCGAGCCGTTCCCGCAGGGCCGCACCAACCACTATTTCACCGACCTCAACCGCGACTGGCTGGCCCTCACCCAGCAGGACACGCGGCCGAAGATCGCGTATTTCCACCAGTGGTACCCCAACGTCCAGATCGACTTCCACGAAATGGGCAAGGACAGCACCTACTACTTCGAGCCGTCGCCGGCGAGCATGCACAGCCCGCTGATTCCGGCAGCGTCGTATGAATTCAACAAGACCCTGGCCAAGTACCACGCGCAGGCACTGGATGCGCTGGGCTCGCTGTATTACACCGGGGAAAACTTCGACAACTTCTCGCCGGTGTACGGCTCGACCTATCCGGACTTCCACGGTGCGGTCGGGGTGACCGTCGAGCAGGCCAGCTCGCGTGGCCGCGTGCAGGAATCGGCCAACGGGCTGCTGACGTTCCCCTTCACCATCCGCAACCAGGTCGCCACCGGCCTGGGTACGATCCGCGGCGCGGTGACCGAGCGCGATGGGCTGCGCAAGCTGCAGAAGGACTTCTTCCAGTCCGCGTTGAAGCAGGCCAGCCATCAGCCGATCAAGGCATTCGTATTCGGCGATGCGCATGACCCCGGTCTGACCGCCAAGCTGCTGGACCTGCTGCTGCAGCACCAGATCACCGTGCAGGCGCTGGATGCAGCGGTCACCGTCGACGGCCAGCGCTTCGAACCGGGCAGTGCCTACGTGGTGCCCACCGCGCAGCCGCAATTCCGCCTGGTCCATTCGATCTTTGCCGACACCCCGCCGATCAAGGGCGACGTCTTCTACGGCAGCACCTCCTACGCGATCGCACCGGCCTACGGCGTGGCGTTTGCCGGCAGCCGCAGCCGCATTGCCGGTGGCGCACGCATTGCCGCGCTGGCGCCTGCGCAGGGCGGTGTGGTCGGCGGCCAGGCCGGCTTTGCCTATGTGCTGGACTGGCGCGACTACAACGCCAGCCGCGCGCTGTACGCCCTGCAGGCGCGGGCCCTGGCCACGCGCGCTGCGTTCCAGCCGTTCACCGCCGCCACTGCCGAGGGCGAGCAATCGTTCGCGCGTGGCAGCGTGGTGATCCCGGTCGCCGGCCAGCCGTTGTCCGGTGCGGCATTGCTCGCCGCCGTGGACGAGGCCGCCCGCAGCAGTGGCGTGCGCGTGCACGCCCTGGCCAGCGGCCAGAGCCGCGGCGGTATCGATCTGGGCAGCGACAGCGTCAAGGCGCTGCGCAAGCCGGCGGTAGCCCTGGTGATGGGCGAGGGCGTCAGCGCCACCGAGATCGGCTCGGCGTGGTTCCTGCTGGACCAGCAGGTGCAGCTGCCCGCCAGCAAGCTCGACCCGGCACAGCTGGGCAAAGTGAGCCTGGACCGCTACACCACGATCGTATTGGCCGGTGGCACCTACGCCGGCGTGGACGCCACGGCGGTGGCCGCGCTCAAGCGCTGGATCAACGCCGGTGGCTCGCTGGTCACCTACGGCACCGCCGCGCGCTGGGCGATCGAACAGAAGCTGGCCGACGAAGTGCTGGGCGAGGAAGAGAAGGCCCCCGATGCCGCGCGCCGTGCCTTCGGCGACCAGCGCGACATCGCCGCGATCGAGCGGGTCAGCGGCAATATCCTCAGTGCCGATGTGGACACCAGCCATCCGCTCGGCTTCGGCCTGCCGCGCGCGCAGCTGGCCATCAACAAGGAAAACGGCATCAGCTTCAAGCCGAGCCGCAATCCGTTCTCCACGGTCGTACGCGTGGACGAGACGCCGCGCGTCAATGGTTACCTGTCCGAGAGCAACCGCAACCGCGTGGCGGGCGCGGCGTGGTTGCTGGTGTCGCCGCAGGGGCAGGGCAACGTGGTGCTGTTCGCCGACGATCCGGCCCACCGCAAGTATTGGCACGGCACCGAGCGGCTGCTGTTGAACGCGATCTTCTTCGGCAACCAGCTCAACCCGAGCAAGCCGCGCGGGTGACGCAACGGCCGCCATCGTAAGGCAACAGTGGCCCCACGGCCCGGATGCAAACCCAAAAAAAAGGGCGACGCAGATGCGTCGCCCTTTTCAATTCAACCGGTCCGCGAACGGATCAGCTGGCGCGACCGCCGCCGCCACCCTGGCTGCGGCCACCACCGGCATTGCCACCGCCACGGCGCTGGCCCTGCGGCTGGCCACCGCGCGGGGCACCGCGACCGGCGCCATCACGCTGACCGCCACCGGCCTTCTTCGGGCCGGCATGGGCGTGGCGCGGCGCCTCGGCGTGCGGGCGACGTGCGTGCTTGCGCGGCGAACGATCGCCACCCGGCAGCTCGGCCTTGCCCGGCGCGCTGTTGCCCCAGCGGATCGGGGTCTGCGGCTCGAAGCCCGGCACATCGCGGATGTCCATGTCCTTGTCCAGCAGGCGCACGATCTGGCGCAGCAGCTTGGCTTCGTCCTGCGCCACCAGCGAAATCGCCTGGCCGGTTGCACCGTTGCGGCCGGTGCGGCCGATGCGGTGCACGTAATCCTCGGCGACCATCGGCAGGTCGTAGTTGATGACCTTCGGCAGCTCGTTGATGTCGATGCCGCGCGCGGCGATGTCGGTAGCCACCAGCACGGTCACGCGACCGGCCTTGAAGTCGCCCAGTGCGCGCAGGCGCTGGCCCTGGCTCTTGTTGCCGTGGATCGCCGCGGTCTTGATGCCGGACTTGTCCAGGAACATGGCCAGCTTGTCGCAGCCATGCTTGGTACGGCCGAACACCAGGGTCTGCTCACGGCTGTCCTGGGCCAGCAGGTGCAGCAGCAGCTCGCGCTTGCGCGGGCCATCGACCGGGTGCACGCGGTGGCTGATGTTCTCGGCAACGGTGTTCTTCGGCGTGACCTGGATCTGCTCCGGGTTGCGCATGAATTCCAGCGCCAGCTGCTTGATGCTCTCTTCGAAGGTCGCCGAGAACAACAGGGTCTGGCGGTTCTGGCGCGGCAGCTTGGCGAGGATCTTCTTGATCGACGGCAGGAAGCCCATGTCGAGCATGCGGTCGGCTTCGTCCAGCACCAGGATCTCGATGCCGGACAGGTCGACGCTGCGACGCTCGATATGGTCGATCAGGCGACCCGGGCAGGCCACCAGCAGGTCCACGCCACGGCGCAGCACGTCGAACTGGTTGCCCATGCCGACGCCGCCGTAGATGCAGGCGCTCGGGATGCGCAGGTACTTGCTGTAACCGCGCAGGCTGTCATGCACCTGGGTGGCCAGCTCGCGGGTGGGGGCCAGCACCAGCGCACGCGGGCGGCGCGGGCCATCGACGGCCTGCGGGTTGGTGCCCAGGTGCTGCAGCAGCGGCAGGCCGAACGCGGCGGTCTTGCCGGTACCGGTCTGTGCGCCGGCCAGCAGGTCGCGGCCTTCCAGGGCGAGCGGGATGGCCTGCTCCTGGATCGGGGTGGGGGTATCGTAGCCCTGCTCGGCCAACGCGCGCAGCAGGAACGGGGCAAGGCCCAAGGATTCAAAAGACATCGGGTGGAAGCTCCAAAGACAAGGTAACGCCAGGCCGAATGGCCGGACGCGAGGCAGATCAAGGTGATCGGCTGACTCGGAGCGTTCCCGTAAACCGCGCTGCGAGAATTGGGTGCAGCCGGCGCGGTGCGCAGACTGGTATGCATGACGAATGGCGTCGGAGTGGGGGCGGGCGACGGATCGATGATCCATATCGCCGGCGATCCCGAAGGGAAACGGACGGCCGCTGCAGACCGGCATAGTCTAGCGGATAGTTGAGATCCATACCAAATCTCCCTGTTCAGTTTGGGCAGGGATTGCCCAATGGCCCCGACGCGGACCGTAGATCCACGCCATGCGTGGATGCTCTCCACGCCATGCGTGGATGCTCTCCTCCCGGGTCCGACCCGTTCCGGCCCTGCCGGGCGTCCATCCCCGGAGGCTGGCCCGAGTACCTGTTCAACGCCGGGCAGCGCCCAGCACGGCGCCGGACCATCTTCCGAGGGTCAGCCGCCTGGCGCGCATCTCCACGCATGGCGTGGATCCACCGGCAGTGCCACAGGGTCCCCCGCGCCGCGACGGAGCTGGTCGCCGGTAACGTCAAGGATGCTTTAGGGTGGGCGATGCGGCGGTGCAGCTGGTGGCCCGGTCGCGCATTTGATTACACTTGAAACCTATTTTCGCGATTCCGGATACCCACCCATGAAGCTTGGTTCTTTGAAGGAAGGCGGCCGCGACGGCACCCTGATCGTGGTCTCGCGCGACCTGCGCCATGGCGTGCGCGCCACCGGCATCGCCACCACGCTGCAGCAGGCGCTGGAAGACTGGTCGCACCTGGCGCCGCGCCTCAACGCACTGTACGAGTCGCTCAACGACGGCAGCGCCGACGGCGTGTTCGACATCGACCTGCAGGCACTGGCCGCGCCGCTGCCGCGTGCCTATGAATTCGTCGATGGCAGTGCCTACCTGCCGCACGTGGCGCGGGTGCGCCGTGCGCGGGGCGCCGAAGTGCCGGAGAGCTTCTACACCGACCCGCTGATGTACCAGGCCACCAGCGCCGGCTTCTACGGCCCGCGCGATGCGGTCAAGGTGGTCAGCGAGGACTACGGGATCGACCTGGAAGCAGAGATCGTGGTGATCACCGACGACGTGCCGATGGCGGTGACCCCGGAACAGGCGGCCGGCCACATCCAGCTGGTCGGGCTGGTCAACGACGTCTCGCTGCGCAACCTGATTCCCGGCGAGCTGGCCAAGGGCTTCGGGTTCCTGCAGTCCAAGCCGCGCTCGGCGCTGTCGCCGGTATTCGTCACCCCCGACGAGCTGGGCGATGCGTGGCAGGACAGCAAGGTTCACCTGCCGCTGCTCACCCATATCAACGGCGCCTGGTTCGGCGCGCCGGAAGCCGGCGTGGACATGCAGTTCAACTTCGCCCAGCTGGTCGCGCACGCGGCCAGGACCCGTCCGCTGGGTGCCGGTGCGATCGTCGGCTCGGGCACCATCGCCAACGAGGACACCAGCAAGGGCGCGTCCTGCTTCGCCGAACAGCGCACGGTGGAAACCCTGCGCGACGGCAAGCCGAGCACGCCGTTCATGTCCTTCGGCGACGTGGTCCGGATCGAGATGCTCGACGCGGCCGGCGAGAGCATCTTCGGGGCGATCGAGCAGCGCATCGAACAGGCCGCCAAGCCCTGAACGCTGCCGCCGCCACCGACGAGAGCGCCATCGAACTGTTCAGCTACTGGCGGTCCAGCGCAGCCTATCGCGTGCGGATCGGGTTGAACCTCAAGCAGCTGCCGCACCGGCTCACCCCGGTGCACCTGGTGCGCGACGGCGGCCAGCAGCACAGCGCGGCCTACGCCGCGCTCAACCCGCAGGAACTGGTACCCACGCTGTGCCATGACGGCCAGGTGCTGCACCAGTCGATGGCGATCCTGGAATACCTGGACGAGCTGTTCCCGCTGCCGGCGCTGCTGCCCGACGATGCGGCCGGGCGCGCGCGGGTGCGGGCGCTGGCACAGCTGGTGGCGTGCGATGTGCATCCGCTCAACAACCTGCGGGTGATGCAGTTCTTCAGCGACACCTGGAACGTGCCGCAGGTCGAGCGCGATGACTGGACCCGGCACTGGATGCGGGTGGGGTTCGACGCGATGGAACGCATGCTGGTCGAATCGGTCGATACCGGCCGTTTCTGCCATGGCGACAGCCCGAGCCTGGCCGACTGCTGCCTGGTCCCGCAGCTGTACAACGCGCGCCGCTTCAACCTGGACCTGGAGCCGTACCCGACCCTGGTCCGGATCGACGCGGCGTGCCTGGCGTTGCCGGCGTTCGACGCGGCGCGCCCGGAAAACCAGATCGACGCCGCCTGACCGGCGGCAACGGGCGCGCTTGTGCCGGCCGTTGGCCGGCTCGTCGGCAACATCGATCGAAACCCGCGCCGGTAGAGCCACGCCATGCGTGGCCCTACCCACCATCCTCAGAACCCGTGCGTGATCGCCGCCGGCGCGCTGTTGGCCGAGAAATCCGCGTATGGATCGTGCTCGCCGCTGCCGCCTTCGGACAGCCGGAACTTCAACGCCAGGCCATCGCGCGAGTCGGCCGCGCGCAGCGCTTCCTCCTGCTCGATGATGCCGTTCTTGGCCATCCGGAACAGGCACTGGTCGAAGCTCTCCATGCCTTCTTCCAGCGAGGCTTCCATCGCGGCCTTGATCTCATGCACCTGGCCGCGGCGCAGCAGGTCGCGGATCATCGGGGTGTTGATCAACACCTCCGTGGCCGGCAGGCGACGCCCGTCCTTGCCCTTCACCAGGCGCTGGGACACCACCGCGCGCAGGTTCAGCGACAGGTTCATCAGCACGTTGCGATGGGCGCTTTCCGGGAAGAAGTTGAGGATGCGCTCGATGGTCTGGTCGGCGTTGTTGGAGTGCAGCGTGGCCAGGCACAGGTGCCCGGTCTCGGCGAAGGCGATGGCCGCCTCCATGGTTTCGGCATCCAGGATCTCGCCGATCAGGATCACGTCCGGCGCTTCACGCATCGCGTTCTTCAGCGCGTTGTGGAAGGCATGCGTATCCAGCCCGACCTCGCGCTGGTTGACGATGGACATCTTGTGCTTGTGCAGGTACTCGATCGGGTCCTCGATGGTGAGGATGTGCCCGGTCGTGGTGCTGTTGCGGTGGTCGATCATCGAGGCCAGCGAGGTCGACTTGCCCGAACCGGTCGAGCCGACCACCAGCACCAGCCCGCGCGGGGTCATGATGACGTCCTTGAGCACCTGCGGCAGGTTGAGCTCTTCGATGCTGGGAATCTTGCTGCGGATGGCACGGATCACCATGCCCACCTCACCGCGCTGCTTGAACACGTTGACGCGGAAACGCCCGGCCTCGGCCAGGGCGATGGCCATGTTGAGCTCCAGCTCGCGCTCGAACTCGGGCACCTGGCCCTCGTCCATCAGCGAGTAGGCGATCTTCTTGACCATTCCGGGCGGCAGGCCGGTATTGCCCAGCGGGTACAACTTGCCCTCGATCTTGATGTATACCGGTGCTCCGGTCGTCAAGAACATGTCCGAAGCGTTCTTTTCGGTCATCAGCTTCAGGAAATAGCCGATATCCATGCGAAATGTTTCCCCAACAATCGGCCGCGTGCCATTGCAAGCACGCCGCAGGCTTCCGACAATGGCCGCGCTCCTACTTCTGGCGACGGCACCCCCAATGAATCCTAGCTTCGCACAAATACGACGTGTCCCGTACCGGACGCTGCTGATATGCGTGACGGTGTGCACACTCGCGTTCGCAGGCGCCGCCCAGGCGCAGGACGGCGCGCTGGAGCTGATGCAGGCCCGGCAGGCGGTCGACAAGGCCACCCAGGCCGATGCCGACCAGTACGCCCCGGACCTGATCGCCGTGGCCCGGCAAGGGCTGGAACAGGCCCAGCGTGCCGCCGGCGACCGCCGCGAGCGCAAGAACGCCCCGGCCCTGGCCGTTCGCGCCACGGTCGATGCCGACCTGGCCCGCGCCCGCAGCGAGGAAGCCACGGCCACCGCCCAGCTGCAGCTGCGCCGCAATGAGGTGACCCAGCTGCAACGCCAGTTGGCTACCGGGGAGAACCGTTGATGAAGGTCGCGCCAATGAAGTCCCCCACGCTGCGTGCCTCCACCCTGCTGCTGGCCGCCAGCCTGGCCCTGCCGCTGCTGGCCCAGGCCGCCGAAGACCCCGCCGTGGCCCAGTTGAACCAGCGCCTGATGGCCATCCAGGCCAACCCGGATGCGTCGCAGCTGGCCGCCTTCGAGCGGTTGCAGGCCCAACAGGCCGTGGCCGACCTGGCCAAGGCCAAGCGCCGCGACGTGGACCAGGCCCGTTACCTGGCCGAGCGCCGGGTCGAGATCGCTGAAACCAGCGTGCGCGCCGCGCTGGCCCAGCGCGAGGTCGACCAGCTCGAACGCACCCGCAGCGAGCTGCTGATCGAAGCCAGCCGCCGCGACGCCCAGCGTGCCCGCCAGGAGGCCGAACGCCTGCGCGTGCAGGCGCAGATCCAGGCCGAGGAGAGCGAGCGCCTGCGCGTGGCCGCCGAACAGGAAGCCCTGGCCCGCCAGGATGCCGAAACCGCGCTGACCAGCGTGGCCGGCAAGCAGACCGCGCGGCTGAGCGCAGCCCAGCAGAACGCGGCAAAGCTGGCCCGCGAAGAGGCCGAGCTGGTCTCGGGCAGCAAGCTGCCGGGCTCGAAGTTCGACACCCGCGGCGAAGTCTTCACGTTCAACGGCGACGCCTTCGCCGCCGGCAAGGGCGCGCTTTCGGGCGGGGCCAAGGGCCAGGCCAAGGCGCTGGCCGAGTACCTCAACATCGGCAAGAAGGGCCGGGTGCGGATCGAGGCCTACGACGCGGCCCCCGGAGTGGGCGATCAGCGCGCCCAGGCCCTGCGCGACGCGCTGGTGGCCGCAGGCGTCAGTGCCAGCCGGCTGCAGGTGAGCGGCAAGAAGGCGGCGGCGACCAAGGCGCGTTCGGCCGAGGTGATCATCGCGCCCTGAGCAGGGCGTAGTGGGCGGTCACGACCGTTGGCCACGGTGCAACTGGTTGTTTTTGTTTAATTTTCGTTGTTCTGCGTGTTCAGCCTGAACCTCTGCTGGGCCACGTCGAAAATTTCAGATGAAACGCTTGAAGACCCTCCGGAGCAGGCGTAGGGTCAGTTGTCCGGGTGGCCTTCCGCGACCCGGACGATTGGAGGGCCGGGCCGATGAACCGAGGGCACGAACCACAGCAGTCTGCAGTCCGGGCAGTCCCGGTTGCGCGTGCAGGTTCGGTCGCGGCTGGTGTCCGGCGCTCCACCCAAAAGCAACGCCCCGTGCCGTGAGGCCGGGGCGTTCTTGTTTCTGCAAGAAGCGATAGGAGGTTCATCATGTTCGAAGGTCAGCCCCAGAGCGAGATCGATGCACGCCGCAAGCGTGACCCGGAATTCAAGGCACTGTACGAGCGGCACCAGAAGTTGAACAAAAAGTGCATGGATGCCCAGCTGGGTGTGTTGCCGATAGACGATCTGACCCTGGGCCGGATGAAGCGTGAGAAGCTGCTGGCCAAGCAGAAGCTGGAACGGATGTACGACTCCCCCATGCATTGAGCCCTTTGCGGTGCCCACCCACGGTGGGCACCGACTCCCAGCCGCCGCGGGCGGCGTCCGTCTCCTCGTCGAGGGACGCCGTCCGCGTCGTTCTGTGCAGGGCCTTGCAGTGCAGGCCCTCTGCCGGCCGCCGACAGCCGTAGATCGCGGCAACCTGACTTTCTCCGCCAACCGTCGGATAATCACCGGTCCGGCCGCATTGCGGCGCGAATCGATGTGAACCGATGGCAATCCATTCCTCCGTACTTGAACTCATTGGCCAGACCCCGATCGTCAAGGCCCAGCGCCTGGATACAGGCGTCTGCGAGCTTTACCTGAAGCTCGAGAGCGCCAATCCCGGAGGATCGATCAAGGATCGCATCGGCCTGTCGATGATCGAAGCCGCTGAAAAGCGCGGCGAACTCAAGCCCGGCGCGACCCTGGTCGAGGGCACCGCCGGCAACACCGGCCTGGGCCTGGCGCTGGTCGCCCAGCAGAAGGGCTACAAGCTGATCCTGGTCGTGCCCGACAAGATGAGCCGCGAGAAGATCTTCAATCTCAAGGCGATGGGCGCCGAAGTGCGCCTGACCCGGTCGGACGTGGCCAAGGGCCATCCGGAGTACTACCAGGACATGGCCAAGCGCGTCGCCGAGGAAACCCCGGGCGCGTACTTCATCAACCAGTTCGGCAACCCGGACAACCCGGCCGCGCATGAGTTCGGCACCGGTCCGGAAATCCTGGCGCAGATGGACGGCGACCTGGACGCGATCGTCTTCGGTTGCGGCAGCTCGGGCACCATGACCGGCCTGTCGCGCGCGTTCGCCACTGCCTCGCCCAAGACCGAACTGGTGCTGGCCGACCCGGTCGGCTCGATCCTGGCCGAGTACATCAACGACGGCGTGCTCAACGACAAGTCCGGCAGCTGGCTGGTGGAAGGCATCGGCGAGGACTTCCTGCCCTCGATCGCCGACTTCAGCCGGGTCACCAAGGCCTATGCGATCAGCGATGCCGAGAGCTTCCATACCGCGCGCGAGCTGCTGGGCAAGGAAGGCATCCTCGGCGGCTCCTCCACCGGCACCCTGCTGGCGGCGGCGTTGAAGTACTGCAAGGAGCAGACCACCCCGAAGAAGGTGCTGGTGCTGGTCTGCGACACCGGCAACAAGTACCTGTCCAAGATGTACAACGACTACTGGATGCTGGACAACGGCTTCCTGGAGCGCCCGCAGTCGGGCGACCTGCGCGACCTGATCCTGCGCCCGTATGGCCAGCGCGACACCGTGGTGATCGGGCCGAAGGACCTGCTGACCACCGCCTACCAGCGCATGAAGCTGTATGACGTGTCGCAGCTGCCGGTGATGGACGGCGACCAGCTGGTCGGCATCGTCGATGAAAGCGACGTCCTGCTGCACGTGTATGGCGACGAAGCCCGCTTCCGCGACCCGGTGGCCACGGCGATGGTCAGCAAACTGGACCGGCTGGACGTGAAATCGCCGATCGAGGCCCTGCTGCCGGTGTTCGACCGCGGCCAGGTCGCCATCGTCATGGACGGCACCGCCTTCCTGGGCCTGATCACCCGCATCGATCTGCTGAACTACCTGCGCCGCCGGGTCCAGTAAACCGCCCCGCACCGGCCGCAGCTGTCATGAATCAGCGTTTATCCGCGTCAACGGCCAATTAAGCCGCCGCTGATAGACTTCCGCTCCTTTTGCGGGAGCCCCTTCCGGGGCTCTCCATCGCTGGGAAACAACATGTCCGACCACGCTTCCTCCGGGCACGGCAACCGTGCGCTTGCCCTGGCTACCCTGGCCATCCACGGCGGACAGTCGCCCGATCCGAGCACCGGCGCGGTGATGCCGCCGATCTACGCGACCTCCACCTATGCCCAGTCCAGCCCCGGCGAGCACCAGGGCTTCGAGTACTCGCGCACCCACAATCCCACCCGCTTCGCCTACGAGCGCTGCGTGGCCTCCCTGGAAGGCGGCAGCCGCGGCTTCGCGTTCGCCTCGGGCATGGCCGCCAGCTCCACGGTGATGGAGCTGCTGGACGCCGGCAGCCACGTGGTGGCGATGGACGACATCTACGGCGGCACCTTCCGCCTGTTCGAGCGCGTGCGTAAGCGCACCGCCAACCTGCAGTTCAGCTTCGTCGACCTGACCGACCTGGCCGCCTTCGAGGCCTCGATCACCGCACAGACCAAGATGGTCTGGATCGAAACCCCGACCAACCCGATGCTGAAGATCGTGGACATCGCCGCGGTGGCCGCCATCGCCAAGCGCCATGGCCTGATCGTGGTGGTCGACAACACCTTCGCCTCGCCGATGCTGCAGCGCCCGCTGGCGCTGGGCGCGGACCTGGTCCTGCACTCGGCCACCAAGTACCTCAACGGTCACTCGGACATGGTCGGTGGCATGGTGGTGGTGGGCGACAACGCCGAGCTGGCCGAGCAGATGGCCTTCCTGCAGAACTCCATCGGGGGCGTGCAGGGGCCGTTCGACAGCTTCCTGGCCCTGCGTGGCCTGAAGACCCTGCCGCTGCGCATGAAGGCCCATTGCGCCAACGCGCTGGCCCTGGCGCAATGGCTGGAGACCCACCCGGCGGTGGAGAAGGTGATCTACCCCGGCCTGACCTCGCACCCGCAGCACGAACTGGCCACGCGCCAGATGAACGGCTACGGCGGCATCGTCTCGATCGTGCTCAAGGGCGGCTTCGACGCGGCCAAGCGTTTCTGCGAGAAGACCGAACTGTTCACCCTGGCCGAATCGCTCGGTGGCGTGGAGAGCCTGGTCAACCATCCTGCGGTGATGACGCATGCTTCAATTCCGGTGGAACGCCGCGAAAAGCTGGGCATCAGCGACGCACTGGTGCGCCTGAGCGTGGGGGTTGAGGAGTTGGGCGATCTGCAGGTGGATCTGGAACAGGCGCTGGGCGGCGAGGCCCGCTGAGATGGGCATCCTCTCGGTTTTCGGCAAGCACCGTTCGCTGACCTTCGAGCTGACCCAGCGTGAAGTGCTGGGCCGCTATCGCGGTGCGAGCTTCGGCCTGCTGTGGTCGCTGATCAGCCCGTTCCTGATGCTGCTGGTCTACACCATGGCCTTCGGCTTCATCATGAAAGGCCGTTGGCCGGGCTCGTCGGGGTCCACGACCGATTTCGCCCTGATCCTGTTCGCCGGCCTGACCGTGCACGGCTTCTTCGCCGAATGCTTCACCCGTGCCCCGCAGCTGATCGTGAGCAACACCAGCTACGTCAAGCGCGTGGTCTTCCCGCTGGACATCCTGGTGTGGAGCATGACGCTGTCGGCGCTGTTCCACCTGGTCATGAACATGGTGGTGCTGCTGCTGCTGTACCTGTGCGTCAAGGGCAGCATCCACCCCACCGCCGTGCTGCTTCCCGTCGTGCTGATCCCGCTGGTGATCCTCACCGCCGGTATCGGCTGGATGGCATCGGCCCTGGGCGTGTACCTGCGTGACATCGGCCAGATCGCCGGGGTCATCGCCGCGGCGATGCTGTTCCTGTCCTCGGCGATCATCCCGGTCGAATCGGTGCCGGCCAGCTATCGCATCGTCTTCGAACTCAATCCACTCACCTTCATCATCAACCAGGTGCGTGAAGTGGTGATCTGGGGCCGCCTGCCGGACTGGACCGGGCTGGCCATCTATACGTTGATCGCCTGCGTCGTGGCGGTGATCGGCCACCGTATGTTCACCAAGCTGCGCGTGGGGTTTGCCGATGTCCTCTGAAGTCGCTGTCGCGGAAACCGTCATCGAGGTCAACGGTGTCGGCAAGGCGTACCACATGTACGAACGCCCTTCGCACCGCCTGTGGCAGGCACTGGCCGGCAAGCGCAAGTCGTACTACAAGGATTTCTGGGCGCTGCGCGGGGTGAGTTTCTCCATCCGCCGTGGCCAGACGGTGGGTATCGTCGGTCGCAACGGCTCGGGAAAATCCACCCTGCTGCAGATGATCGCCGGCACCTTGAACCCCACCGAAGGCAGCATCTCGGTGAAGGGGCGGGTGGCGGCGCTGCTGGAGCTGGGCAGCGGGTTCAACCCGGAGTTCACCGGTCGCGAGAACGTCTACCTCAATGCCACCATTCTTGGCCTGACGCGTGCGCAGATCGAAGCGCGCATCGACAGCATCCTGGCCTTCGCCGACATCGGTGAGTTCATCGATCAGCCGGTGCGCAGTTACTCCAGCGGCATGTCCGTGCGCCTGGCCTTTGCGGTGATCGCCCACGTCGATGCGGACATCCTCATCATCGATGAGGCGCTTGCCGTGGGCGATGCGTTCTTCTCGCAGAAGTGCATGCGCTTCCTTCGCGAGTTCCAGAAGAACGGCACGCTGCTGTTCGTCAGCCATGACGCCGCAGCGGTGACCAACCTGTGCGAGAACGCGGTGTGGCTGCAGAATGGCCAGATGCGCCTGGTCGGCACCTCGCAGGAGGTGATCGAGGCCTACATGACCGAGCAGCATGTGGTCGGGCGGCGCGAGGTGGGGTCCGAAGAGATCGTCGTGGCGCACAAGAAGCCGCGCAAGCTGCTCAGCGATGCGCCCGATTTCCGCCAGGAGGCGCTGCGCGAGGCCGGCGTCCAGAACCGCATGTCCCTGTTCGAATTCGATCCGGACAACGTGGGCCAGGAATTCGGCGCCCAGGGCGCGCGTATCGTCGATGTGCGCCTGACCGATGCCGACGGCAACCGCGTGCTGGTGTTCGAAGGTGGCGAGCTGGTCCGGCTGGAACTGCAGGTCGCCCTCGAGCAGGCGCTGGACAACCTGATCGTCGGGTTCTACGTGAAGGATCGCCTCGGCCAGCGGCTGTTTGGCGACAACAGTTACTTCGCCTGCAAGGACAAGCCGGTATCCGGCGAAGCGGGCGAAACGGTGGTGGGCTCGTTCCTGTTCCGGATGCCGGTGATGCCGTCGGGGTCTTACATGATCGATGCGGCGGTGGCGTCCGGCGACCAGCACGACCACACCCAGCAGCATTGGATCCATGACGCGCTGGAGTTCCGCGCGATGGATGAAACGATGCGCTTTGGGCTGCTCGGCCTGCCGATGCTGGCCATCGAAGTTTCCAAGGAGTCGCGATGATCGAGTTTACCGGTGAGCGCTTTGTTCCTACCGAACAGGGCGTGATCAGGCAGGAACACCTGCACCGATATGCATGGTGCCTGCCGCTGGTGGCAGACAAGGACGTGCTGGACGTGGCCAGCGGCGAGGGCTACGGCAGCGCGATGCTGGCGTCCACGGCCCGCTCGGTACGCGGCGTGGATATCTCCCACGAAGCGGTGGCCCATGCCGCCGAGCGCTATGCCGCGCTGGGCAACCTGCGTTACCTGCAGGGATCGGCTGCCGCCATTCCGCTCGATGACGACAGCGTGGATGTGGTGGTGTCGTTCGAGACCATCGAGCACCTGCTCGAGCAGGAAGAGATGATGGCCGAAATCCGCCGGGTACTGCGCCCGAGCGGGGTCCTGGTGATGTCTTCGCCAAACAAGGAGATCTACTCGGACAAGGCCGGTTACCACAACGATTTCCACGTCAAGGAACTTTACCTTGGCGAGTTCAAGGCGCTGCTGCAGCGTCATTTCCCCGCCGTGGAAGTATCCGGCCACCGCATGGCGGTGTGTTCGACCATCACGCCATTGCAGGGCGGGTCGCAGCAGACGGTGTACCAGGCGCTGGCCGATACCGGCGAGCGCGTGGAGCAGCGCGTGGCCGAGGTCCCCGATGCGGTGTACTTCGTGGCGCTTGCCGCCGCCGACGCAAGCTTGATCCCCGCACTGCCGGCCTCGATTCTCTACGCCGAATCCGAAGACCTGTACGGTCACCACCACGAGGTCGCGCGCTGGGCGCAGGGCCTGGATGCGGAGAAGGAGGGCATTCACCAGTGGGCGCTTTCACTCGAATCGGATCTGGACAAGTCCAGGGCCGACTACACCCGCCTGGAAGGCGAGTTCGAGGACCGCACCCGCTGGGCGCTGGAACTGGACAAGGCGCTGGCCGAAGCCAGGGACGCCGGCACCGCCGCCAAGCTGCAACAGACCAGGGAAGAACTGCAACAGATGAAGGACCAGCTGCAACAGACGAAGGACGAACTGCAGACGCTGCAGCAGGAGTACGCGTCCTACCGACAGGCCGGTGAGGAGCACGCTGCCGAACTGCAGCGCCAGCTGGGCAATGCCCACGACGCGCTGACCGGATACCGCGTCGATACCGATGCGCTCCGCCGCCAGGCGGGGTTCGACCCCGCCGTGGAGGGCAGGGAGGTCGTGGCCGAGGGCGAGGTGCGGCGCATCATCGCCAGTTACGAAGAACAGGTGCAGTCGCTGCACCAGACCCTGGACCAGGTGTTGAGGTCCAAGTCCTGGCGTATTACCCGGCCGATGCGATTTGCCTCGCGCGTGGTCCGCGGCGATGTGCCCGCACTCATGTCGTCGCTGCGCGCCTCCGGGCTTGCGCGGCATCCGCTGCTGGCGCCGCTGGCGCGTCCGGTGCGCAACTGGATGCTGCGGCATCACAAGGAATCGGTGCAGCCGCCCAGCGACCTGTCGCTGCCGCTGGTGATCGAAGACGCCGACGAAGTGCTCAAGACGCTGTCGTTCCCGGTCTACGACGCGCCGGAAGTCAGCATCGTCATCCCCACCTACGGCAACCTGCCGCATACGCTGGCCTGCCTGCGCTCGATCGCCGACAACCCGCCGGCGGCCACCTACGAAGTGCTGGTGCTGGAAGATGCCTCCGGCGATGTGGAGATCGAGAAGCTGGTGCCGGTGCCGGGCCTGCGCTTCCACCACAATCCGAAGAACCTCGGCTTCCTGCTGTCCTGCAACCAGGCGCTCGAGCTGGCGCGTGGCCGCTATACCTATTTCCTGAACAACGATACCGAGGTGCGTCCGGGCTGGATGGACGCCATGCTGGATGTGTTCGCGCGCATGCCCGACTGCGGCATGGTCGGCTCCAAGCTGGTGTATCCCGATGGGCGGCTGCAGGAAGCCGGTGGCATCATCTGGCAGGACGGCTCGGCGTGGAATTACGGTCGCCTGGACAGCCCGGCCGCCAGCCAATACAACTACCTCCGCCGCGTCGATTACTGCAGCGGCGCCAGCCTGCTCATTCCCAGCGAACTGCTGCGCACGCTCGGTGGCTTCGACCCGGCCTTCGTTCCGGCCTACTGCGAGGACTCCGACCTGGCGTTCCGCGTCCGCCAGGCCGGGCTTGAACTGTACTACTGCCCCAGCTCGGAAGTGGTCCATTACGAGGGCATCTCGCACGGCACCGATACCGGCAGCGGCATCAAGTCGTATCAGGTGGCCAACCAGCAGAAACTCCGCGAGCGCTGGCAGGCCCAGCTTGCGTTGCATGAGCCCAATGGACAGCACGTCGTGCGCGCCCGCGACCGCGCGTGGGAGCGCGATACGGTGCTCATCGTCGACCACTACGTGCCGCAGCCGGATCGCGACGCAGGCTCGCGCACCATGGTCGCGTTCATCGACGCATTGCTGGCGCGCGGATGCATCGTGAAGTTCTGGGCCGACAACCTCTACTACGATCCGGACTACACCCCGCCGTTGCAGGCGCGCGGCGTGGAAGTGATGTACGGCGGGCAGTGGGTCGGCGGCTTCGGGCGTTACCTGCAGGAAAATCCGCATATCAGCACCGTGATGCTGTCGCGGCCGCACATCGCCGAGCACTACATCGAAGCACTGCAGCGACACCCGCAGATCCGCGCGGTGTACTACGGCCACGACCTGCACTTCCGTCGCATGGACATGGAAATCCAGCGGGGCAGTGCCACCGAGGCCGATGCCCGTCGCATGGAACAGCTCGAACGCCGCATCTGGGGCAGCGTGGACCGCGTGCTCTATCCCTCGCAGGAGGAGGCCGATGACGTGCGTGCACTGGCCCCCGGCGTGGATGCGCAGGCGATCCTGCCGTATGCCTTCGATCACTTCAACGATGCGGCCAGTCCCGAGCAGCGCGCTGGCATCCTGTTCGTGGCCGGTTTCGCGCACGGTCCCAACGTGGACGCGGCGCAGTGGCTGGTCGAGGCGGTCATGCCGCTGGTGTGGGAGAAGCACCCGGGCGTGAATCTGTCCCTGGTGGGCTCCAACCCCACCAGCGCGGTCCGCGCACTGGCGGCCAGCCATGTGGAGGTGACTGGCTTCGTCACCGACGAGGAACTGGCGCGGCGCTATGCCGAGGCCCGCGTGGCCGTGGTGCCGCTGCGCTTCGGCGCCGGGGTGAAGGGCAAGGTGGTCGAGGCGATGCAGCAGGGCCTGCCGCTGGTCACCACCGGCATCGGCGCACAGGGTCTTGATGGTCTGGACACCGTCGCCACGGTTGCCGATGATCCGGCGCGCATCGCCGCCGGTCTGATCGAACTGCTCGAGAACGACGGCCACTGGATCGAACGGTCGCGTGCTGCAGCCAGCTTCGTTCGCGCCCGGTTCTCGCGCGACGCGTTGGGCCAGGCACTGGAAAAGGCATTTGATATGGAGAAAACCGCATGATCGTCCGCTCGCGTGCGCCGCTGCGCCTGGGCCTGGCGGGGGGCGGTACCGACGTCTCGCCGTTCTGCGACCAGTTCGGTGGCTTCGTCATGAACGTCACCATCGACAAGTTCGCCTACGCCACGCTGGATCCGTCGCCGACCGGCGAGGTGGAATTCCACGCGCAGGATGCCGATGTCAGTGAGCGCCTGGCGCCGCAGGACGTGGTCGCCACGGCCGGCCCGCTGCAGCTGATGAAAGGCGTGTACCTGCGCGTCAGCGAAGACTACCTGGGCGGCGACCGTCCGCCGCTGCGGATCCGCGCACACTCCGATGCGCCTCCGGGGTCCGGACTGGGGTCCTCCTCGACCATGGTGGTGGCCCTGGTCACCGCGTTCGCCGAGTATTTCTCGCTGCCGCTGGGTGAGTATGAGATCGCCCAGCTGGCCTATCGGATCGAGCGCAACGACCTGGGCCTGTCCGGTGGCAAGCAGGACCAGTACGCCGCGGCATTCGGTGGCTTCAATTTCATGGAGTTCTATGCCGAGGACCGGGTCATCGTGAATCCGCTTCGGATCAAGAGCTGGATCTGGTCCGAACTCGAGTCGGGACTGGTGCTTTACTTCACCGGCGTGTCGCGGGCCTCGGCCAAGATCATCGACGAGCAGTCGCGCAATATCCGCGAAGGTCGCAGCGATTCGCTCGATGCCATGCATCGGCTGAAGATCGAGGCCACCCAGATGAAGGAGGCGCTGCTGCGCGGCGACTTCGCCCGGCTGGCCAGCGTGATGCAGTCCGGCTGGGAAGCCAAGAAACAAAGTGCCAGCAGCATCTCCAATCCGATGATCGATGAGATCGAGGCGCTGGCGATGCGCCACGGCGCACGTGCGACCAAGGTCTCCGGCGCCGGTGGTGGTGGCTTCATGATGTTCCTGTGCGATCCGGCCCACCGCGTGGGCCTGGTGCGCGCGCTCAGCGGTGCCGGTGGCACCGTTTTCGATACTCATTTTACTGATCAGGGAGCAAGCTCATGGAAACTGGGATGAACCGGTTTGTGCAGTCCGAGTTCGACAAGACGCTGGCGAACTTCCAGACGATGGCCAACGACCAGGCGCTGCGTGCGCAGATCGGCGATGCCGTCGCGCTGTGCGTGTCCGCGCTGAGGGCCGGCAAGAAGATCCTGTTCGCCGGCAACGGCGGCAGCGCCGCCGATGCGCAGCACTGGGCCGGTGAGCTGGTCAGCCGCTTCTACTACGATCGCCCCGGCCTGCCCGCGATCGCGTTGACCACCGACACCTCCATCCTCACCGCGATCGGCAACGATTACGGCTACGACTACACCTTTGCGCGTCAGATCGAAGCGCTGGGCCAGGAAGGCGATGTGTTCGTGGCGATCTCCACCTCGGGCCGCTCGAAGAACATCATGCGCGCGCTGGAGGCGTCCGAAGCCAAGGGCGTACGCGTGATCGGCTTCACCGGCGAGGGCGGCGGCGACATGCGCGATCGCTGCGACATCTGCTTCCGCATTCCGTCCAACGAGACGCCGCGCATCCAGGAGGGCCACGAATTCATCGGCCACCTGCTGTGTGCGCTGATCGAAAGCGAAATGTTCCCGCGCTGACATGGCCGTCAACGAGATCCTGATCCTGGCGGGGGGCTTCGGCACCCGCCTGCGCAGCGAAGTGCCGGATCTTCCCAAGCCGTTGGCACCGGTTGCGGGCCGCCCGTTCCTGGCCTACCTGCTGGACCGCTACGCGGCCGCCGGCATGACCCGGGCGATCCTGGCCACCGGCTACCTCGGTGACGTGGTCGAACAGACCATCGGTGCGCGCTGGGGCGCCATGGACGTGGTGTACTCACGCGAAGAGACGCCGTTGGGCACCGGCGGTGCCATTGCGGCGGCCGCACGCCTGGCCAGCGGCAACGGCCTGCATGTCTGCAATGGCGATACCTATCTGGAGTATTCGCCGGCGGCGCTGGAAGCCGCCGCCGCCGGCCTGCCGATGGCGATTGCACTTGCGCGGGTGGACGATGTCTCGCGGTACGGTACGGTCGATGTCGCGCAGGGCAAGGTGCTGCGTTTCCACGAGAAGCGCCCGGGCGGTGCCGGTCTGATCAACGCCGGCAGTTACTTCCTCAGTGGCGCCGCGCTCGCTGCGTTGCCGACCGGGGCGGCATTCTCGTTCGAGAAGGACGTGCTGGAACCGACGGCCGCCAATGGCCAGGTCGGCGCACTGGTGGACACCGCCGCGTTCATCGACATCGGGGTGCCGGACGACTTCCGCCGCGCGCAGATCGAGTTTGCAGCGCGATGAGCGATGCCTCTACCGGCCCCGGCGTGGTCGAAGGGGTGGGCATGGCGGACGCGACTGCCGGACCGGTGCTGTTTCTCGACCGCGATGGCGTCATCAACGTCAATCATGGCTACGTGCATACGCCTGAGCAGACCGAGTGGGTGCCGGGCATCTTCGAGCTTTGCGCGCTGGCGCAGGAGCGCGGCTGCGGGGTGGTGATCGCCACCAACCAGGCCGGTATCGCCCGGGGCTATTACGACATTCCCACGTTCGAGGCGTATACGCGGTGGATGCATGCGCAGTTCGCACAACGTGGCATCCGCATTGCCGCGACCCTGTTCTGCCCGCACCATCCCGACGCCGGGGCGGGCCCGCTTACCGTCCATTGCACCTGCCGCAAGCCGGCACCGGGCATGTTTATCGAGGCCGCACGCCGCTACCCGGTCGATCTGCCCCATTCGGTCCTGGTGGGGGACAAGATCAGCGATATGCGTGCCGGGCACGCCGCCGGCGTGGGCCGCCTGTTTCTGTTGGCCGGCGACACGGGTAAAGGTGACGCGCCGCACAATACGGTGACCGTCGCGGATCTGAGGTCCGTGCAGCAGTTCCTGTAGGCCACGGCACTCGGCCGCGCAGTCATCTTTGTCACGCGGCCGGGCTGCTAGGATGCTTCCACCATCATGGAAGGGAGAGGTCCGTGGCGCGATTCGAGTCGGTATCGGAAGAGGGCGACTGCCTTCTGTGCAGCTTGCCGGCCACGCCCTTCCGGGTGGTGGATGGCGTGCAGTATTTCGAATGCAGTGCGTGCGATTTCATTTTCGCCGACCCTGTCCTGATCGCTGCCATCGACGCCGGGAATTCCCCGCGGGAATATGACGAGGATTACTGGCGATCCGAGCTCGAATCGGCACGCGACCGCTCGTTCGGCTCCTCGCTGGCCCGCCTTGGCGAGGCACTGCTGTACTGCTCGGTGCCGGTGCGGAAATTCATCGATATCGGTACCGGCCCCGGCTTTCTGCTCGATGCGGTCGAGCGGTATCTGCCGGCCAGTTCCAGCCAGTTCTACGGCGTGGAGAAATTCCCGCCGGACCCCGCGTTCCGCTCCAGCCATGCCAATTACGTCTGCGCCGATCTGGGTGACATGGGCATGACCTTCGAATGCGGGGTCTGTGTCGAAGTGATCGAGCACTTGACCCCTGCCATGGCCAGGTCGTTGGCCGGCTCACTGCGCAAGGCGGCCACGCCGGGTTCGCTGTTCCTGTTCAATACCGGCCTTACCGACTACGTCCGTCATGAAGATCCGGGCTATCTGGATCCCTTCCTGCGGGGCCACATCACCTGCTGGTCGGTCACGGCTGCGCAGAAGGTATTCGCCGTGCACGGATTCAAGGTGCTTCCCCTCCCGGGCAAGAGCTGGGCATTCGTGGTCGAGTATCCGTCGGACGATCCGAAGCAGGATGTTCCACTGCAGGACCGCATCTGGACCGCGCCCCAGGCCAATGTCGATCTGCTCACCGATGGCAGCATGGGCACGGTGATGCACATTCTCGCCCGGGAAAGCGCACGGGCCTATCGTTGAGCGGACAGCAGGCACGGGTGGCGGTTTGGCCAAAGCAGGTACAATTGCGCCCGGTCCGGACCCATTCCGCATGTACGTGGTCTGCCATCTGCCCGGGGTACCAGGCGGATGACAGTTTGCCCGCAGACGGCGGATTCCGGCGCACCCAGCTCACGTCGTTTGAATAAGGCCACCATGACCAGTCGTTTCTCCTGGCTGCTTGACAGTGTTTCCATCGACGAAGGGCTTCGTCGGCGCGCCGACAACTTCCTCCTGCTGCGCATCCTCGCCGCATCGATGGTCATTTACGGGCATGCGCGCGCCATCGCACCGGCCGTGGGGGCCGAGGACATCTTCGTCCGTCTTGGCCTTGGCCATTACAGTGGCGACATCGCGGTCAACATCTTCTTCCTGGTCAGCGGCTTCCTGGTCACCGGCAGCCTGATGCGCCAGCGCAACCTGCTCAACTTCTTCAAGTTGCGGGCGCTCCGCCTGGTGCCGGGGTATGCGGTCAACGTGCTCCTGCTGGCGCTGGTGGTCGGCGGCATCATGACTACCCTGCCGATCGGTGAGTACCTGCACCGACAGGAAGTATGGGACTACGTCTTCAAGAACATGCGGCTGTCCTCGGACATGGCGTGGAACCTGCCGGGAGTGTTCGAGACCAACGCCAAGACATCCACCATCAATGGCTCGCAGTGGACGCTTCCGGCGGAAACCCGGATGTATGTCCTGCTGGGCGTGGCGGGCCTGGTCGGGGTGTTCGCCTCGCGACGGGTGGCAACGATCGCGGTGCTGGCCGTGGTTGCCATCGGTGCCCTGTACCCGTATTACCTGCCCCTGCACCAGGACTGGTTCCGCCTCGGCCTCTACTTCGCCCTGGGCGTGCTGATCTACCTGCATCGCGAATCGATCCGCGTCGGCTACATCATGCTGATCGGCCTGGTCCTGCTGGCCGTGCTCACCAAGCACCTGCCCACCTATTCGCTGACATTCCCGCTGGCGCTGAGCGGCTTCGTATTCGTATTCGCCTACATGACCCCGGTGGTGGGTTGGCTGGAGCGCTTCGGTGACCCGTCGTACGGCATCTACCTGTGGGGCTGGCCGTGCCAGCAGCTGGTCGCCTTCCTGGTCCCGTCTGCGGGTCTGTTCGTCCACGTGACCCTGGCCCTTACGATGGCCGTTGTGTTGGGCTACGCCTCATGGCATCTGGTTGAAAAGCATGCGCTCAAACTCAAATAGTCCCGCGATGGGTACGCTGCCGGGCGGGAATGGCGTGCTGCACGATCTTCGCCCGGAAGTCGCAAGGTTCGCATGGTTGTCGCTCTTGGCGGTCATGGCGTATCTGCTGGTGACACGCCTGGTGACGCCGGGTTTCTTCGAGCCCCTGACGCCTACGCACTCGGACGTCTGGCGATACTTCGCGTTCTCGAAGACGGACTACATCTTCATCGATGTGACGTCGCCACGTCCGCTGATGATTCTGGCGCTCAAGCTCCTCGGGGGCATCGACAGTTTCCCCTGGTTCGTCGCCGCGATCCTCGTACCTGCCGTGCTGCTGCCTGCAACGCTGCTCAGGACCGCCGAGAAACTGTTCAACGTTGCTGCGGGGCCGTGGTTCGCCTTCAGCTACTTTGTTCTGGCTTACACCCTCCCGTCCTTCTATGAGCTGCAGACGCTGGACTTCGGCGGCTGCCTGTCCGGGATCGTTGCGTGCCTGTGCGTACTCGCATTCCGACGCTACGCGATGGCCACGGTCAATGGCACCTCATCCCTGCTGATCGCAGTCACGCCGTTCTTCCTTGCCTGGGCAAGCATCGAGACCAAGCCTACCTACTCCATCCTGCTGGCCTCGGTGCCGTTCTTTTTCGCCACGCGCGTAGGGTGGAAGAAGGCTTTCCTGAACGCGGTCATTGTGTGCGCCGTGGTGGTTGCCATTCTTCTGAAGGACAAGTATTTCGGCAGTCCTTTCCTGGATACATCGGCCGGAAGCGCCTCGACCTACAAGATCGCCACCGGCCTGGGAGATATGGTCGAGTCGTTGAGGTTCTATCTGCATTCAATGCTGCCCCTCGGGGCGGCGCCACTGGTCGCCATCTGTCTTTACCTGCTGGGCCGTCGGTTCGGCTGGAAAGTTCCACTGTGCGTGGCCGTGATATCCGTCCTCGCGGTGGCACCGATGGTAGCCATCCCGCGCAACAAGCTCGCCATGTATGGCTGGTTCGGAACTTCGCTGCTGCTGTTGCCGTTGGCGCTTGTGCATGTAGACAGCCTCCGGGGGCGTATTGAGCGTCCAGTAACGGTAGCGCTCCTCTGGGTGTGCATGGCCATCGGCCTGGTGGCGATCATCCGGTCCCAGCCGGATGTGAGGTTCTGGTACGGCTACAACCAGAAGATGAGCGCAAATGCCTACGCTGGCATCCGCGCGCTGCAAAGCCGCGTGCAGCCGGGCGAGCGCGTGCTGTTCGTGGGGGGAATCAACGCCTACTCGCCGTTCAAGAACGACGGGTTCATCAAAGCCAACTTCCCCTACGATTTCGAGTGGAAGGTCGCGATTCCGGCGGTCGACGCGGTATTGATCCCGATGTCGACCGATACCACCCGCCTGATCGAGGGACGACAGGTGCGTAGCGTTGATTTCGACAAGGTGGTGTATTTCAACAAGGACAGCCGCCTGGTCCGGATCGACGATGCACGCAGCCTGGACGCGTTGTCACCGGGTGCATTGATCAACGCGCTTTACTGCCGGCAGGGCAAGCCGGCGGATGTGCCGGCGGAACTGGGGTGCCTGCAGGCGATCAAGGAAGAGGGCGCCTTTGCCGAACTCCAGGCCGCGTCCACGGTGCCACCGGCGCAGTAATGAAAACGCCGCCGGCCCAGGGGGACGGCGGCGTCGAACCGCGCGGCAGCGCCTGCCGCGTCAGCGGCGGCAGGGGTGTTCAGGCGCCCTGCTGGCCCGCCTTGGCGCTCATCCATTCGTCGTAGCCCACGCCCTGCCAGGGCATGCCGCGATCAAAGGTTTCGCGCCACGGGTACACCGGGGTGCCGTCAAACTTCGACTTGATGTCGCGCACGCTGGCCACCTGCTTTCCGGGGTTGCCCACGATGACGGCCTCGGCCGGCACGTCCAAACGCACCAGCGAGGATGCCCCGACCAGCGCGTCCTTGCCGATGGTCACGCCCGGCAGTATCACGCTCATCGTGGCGACCACGGCGAACTCCTCGATGGTCACACCCACCAGGGTGCTCGACGGCGGGTGCGGATCGTTGGTGAGGACCACATACGGGAAGATCCACACGTAGTCCTTGATGGTGCTCTTGTGGCCGACGTGCACGTTGCTGTGCAGGCGCACGTAGTTCCGATGTCGCAGTGGCCCTGGATGTCCGACAGGGTGCCGATGCGAACGTGGTGGCCGATGTTGGCCTGCTCACGAATCGTCACCCGGTGGCCCGTCTCGAAGTGATCGCCGAAGGTGCTGCCGGCGTACACGATGGTGCCGGAGCGGATCAGCGAGTTGCTGCCGATCGACAGCTCCGGATTGACGTACGCGTCACGCTCGGTGTGGATGGCCACGTTCGGCTCACCGATGAGGCAATCGGGACCGATGAAGGTGTCATCGCCGATCACGACGTTGTCATAGACGATCGTGCGTGCGCCGACGGTGACGTTCCGGCCGAGGCTGACGTTTTCGCCGATGAGTGCGGTGGGGTGGATGCCGAAGTAGTTCTTCATTCTTCTTTGTGTATGTATCGGTGATGTCACGAGCACGTGCAAAATCCGATTGCCGTGCTCGGCCCATTCCCTCATGTGCAGCCACCGCCACCACCACCGCTATCGACGCAGGGGTAGTGGCGGCGGAAGCACCGTATTCACGTAGAGGAACAACAGACCTCAACGCCATTCACGGCAGAAACAGGACGCCGTCCATGTTCAGGTCGCGAGCTTGGGCTGCGGTTCGCCGGGGACGGCCTCGGTCACGGCGACCTTGGGCATGGTCGAGCGGATATGCAGCACGCGCAGCAGTACGTCGCGCGCAGGCCCCTCGATCAACAGATGAAGCCCGACGCTGGTGGCGATCGCAGCGATCAGTACTTCCACCTGGGCAACTGCCAGGCCCGAGAACTGCGTCAGAGGGGGAAGTAGTGCGGCCTTGAAATAGAACTGATGGATCAGATAGAACGCGAAAGAGGCTTCACCGAGCAGGATGGGCAGTTTCCAGGTGACGCGCAGGTCGAGCTTTTCCATCTGCGCAAGCATCAGCACCATGAAGGTGAAGATCGCCGCGTAGGGAATGATCCACATGGTGTTGGTCTTCTCCATCGTGCCCATGACCATCAGGAGTGCAATTGTGGATGCGACCAGTCCAATGGTGCTGCTGACGCGCCCCATCGGCGTTGCAGCGGGCGATGGTGAGGAAGATGCCGATGCCGGCAATGAATTCACCCAGGCGCGCCACTGGGAAGCGATACAGCCATCGATGCGAGCTGTTGGGGTCGGGGAAGAAAAGCGCTGCCATGTCCGGATTCAACCAGTAGTAGAGCGCCCCCGCAGCAGGAATCATCAACCCGAGCAGCGTCAGGATCGGCCCCAGTGCGCGCCCCTTGAACGGTCGCAACGCGGCTGCAATGAACGGGAAGGTCAGGTAGAAGAACATTTCCACCGACAACGTCCATGCCACGGCAAGCAGGCCGAATGACACGAATACGTCCGAGCTCCATGCCTGGGTAAAGGTCAGGAACGGGACCAGGTTCGGATCGTCGGTCTGGATGGCCTTCAGTATGAAGGGCGCAGAAACCACCAGCCAAAGCGGGACGATGCGCGCGATGCGCTTCCAGTAGAACGAAAGCGTGCCGCTGAAGCTCATCCTGCCCAGCTTGTCGAGGTTCGATGCGGCCAGCACGAAGCCGCTCAGGATGAAGAAGAACGAGACGCCGACATGACCGTTGTTGGCGAAATTCTTCCATAACGGGTTGGTCATCGCCTCGTATTCGAGCGGCGAGGAATGATGGAAAAAGACCAGCAGCGCAGCCACGAACCGGGCTGCGGTAAGGTTATTGAAGCGAAGTAGCACGTGGATCCCCTGTGCTTTGTTGCGATTCAAGTGTTTCTGGCAATCAGCCCTTGCTGGTGCGTTCCCAGGTAAGGACAAGCTTGCTGAGTATGTAGGTCAGCGGCAGTGTCGCGCAGACCGAGATGAGCGGAGCCACCCGCGCGTCCACCCCAAAATGCGCGACCGACAGTTGCAGGACGAGCGCGCCCGCCAGATAGCCGGCCAGGTACACAAGGGGGAACAACACCACCTTGCGCATACTGTGTCGGGCCCGGAATACGAATCGGGTATTGATCACATAACTGAGCAGGATGCCGGCGACAAAACTGATCGCATAGGCGACCCGATATTCCACCACCAGCAACAGCAGCCAGTACAGCACGAACGTACTGCCGGTATTGAGCGCACCACCTGCCAGGAATCGGGCGATGGTTGGCAGGGATGCGCGCAGGTTCACGCCTTGGCCGCGGCGGTGGTCAGGGCGATGAACTCATCGTAGTGACGGATGTACTCGTTCGAATCGTAGCCTTCCGAGGCGAACACCAGCAGCACCGCGCCCGGTGAATACTGGTACTGGGTGCCCCAGATCATCGGCGGCAGGTGCAGGCCGACGCTTGGCGAATCCAGGGTGAACTCTTCGCGGCGGGTCCCATCGTCGGCCAGCACGCGCACGCTGCCTTTGACGCAGATCAGGAACTGGTGGCAGATGCGATGCGCATGCTCGCCGCGGGTTTCCTGGCTGGGCACGTCGAACACGAGGAAGTAGCGCTTGGGCTGGAACGGCAGGTCCTTGGAGAACTCGCCCACCGACAGCGCGCCGCGCAGGTCCTGGTAGCGCGGCAGCTTGTGCAGCTTCACCCCGGACACGCTGCTGAGGGGCGCTTCATCGCTGGATACTGCGGTCGGGCGGGTCTGGGTCTTGCCATCGGTGACATAGCCGACGATGCGCGCCGGATTGCCCACCACGATGGCGTTGGGCGGGACCGAGCGGGTGATCACCGCGCCGGCACCAACCATGGCACCGCTGCCGATGCGCACGCCCGGCAGCAGGGTGGCATTGGCGCCGATCGAAGCGCCGGCTTCGACCACGGTCTCCGGGAAACTGTCCAGGTGCTGGCGGGAGCGCGGAAAACGGTCGTTGGTGAACGTGGCATTGGGACCCACGAACACGTCATCGCCGAGACGGGCGCCATTCCACAGCTGGACGCCCGACTTCACGGTGACCCGGTTGCCGACCACGACATCGCCTTCGACGAACACGCCATCGCAGAGGTTGCAGTCTTCGCCGATCACGGCACCGGGCAGCACGTGGACAAATGCCCAGATCCTGGTGCCGTCGCCGATCTGGTCGGATTCGCAAAGTGCATTGGGGTGGCAAT
>NZ_DAMAGC010000031.1:0-35537 GCF_031995405.1 Stenotrophomonas sp.
CGTCAGAAGGCGTATCTGCGGCAAACGGCATCGCCGTCTCCTCGGGTGCACGCCGCTCCTTCCGCTCCACCTCCACGGGCATGACAAGCGTGGCTTGTTCGCGAACTGCAGGATTGCCAAAGACGCGCGGCGACTCATCCACGTGGCCGGCGTTATGCTCATGCTGAGGCAAACGCGCACCCCTCACCTGTTGTGGCGCATGGTCAGGATGAGCGCCACTCGCCCCGGCGTGCTCGTACGCCGCCGATTGGGTCGAGCTGTGCGAGCCGATGGCGCCCGCCCTGGCTGCCGGCTGCGCTTCTGGCGTCGGATCCTTCTGTTCAGCTGCTTGATCATGCCCGTGCTGACCGACAAGCGAGCCTTGGTGCGCAGAGGTGTGACCTATTGCAGGCTCGCTGACCTCGGCGGGCGGCTTTTCGCCCCGAGAGGACACTCGACCCTGATCGGGCATGAGTGCGGCTGCCGGTAGCGTCACCGCAGCCGGCGAGACCTTCACGGTCTGCTGCTGAAGAACAGGCGCCGAGAGATCAGCGGGAGCACGGTCCGCGCCGCGTTCCTGCGGTGCGCGAGCAAGCTCCGGGGTAGAAGCATGCACATTCACCGCCGCCAGCGTGGCAACGTGCTGCACCTCCTCGGCGGAGCCTCCTTGGCGATTTGCCTCACTCATCGCCTGTTGGTAAGCATCGCGCTCCTGTGGCGACAGCGCGGCGATCTCCATCACGGGTGTGCCAGGAATGGGCGACTGCTGCTGGCCGACGGCGGGAACATCTCTCAACGCCTGCCGCAGCGCCTCCGAGCTCGTCGTTGCAACGTGTCGCGCGACGCCATCTTCACCCGTCTGGAAGTGGGCAATCGGGCTGTCGTATCCGAAAACGCCGGCGTCGTTGCGCTGAATCTGCTGCATGGTGGGACCAGGGATGCCATTGGCCTCCCGCGTCTGACTCACGGCCAGTTCGATGGCCTGCTGAGTATCGGGATTTACATTGAGATCGACGCCAGCGCTTCTGTATGTGTGTAGCAGTTCGTTCTTGGCGACCTGGGCGGCGGTGGGCGGCGGTAGCGCCTGGATGGCCGCAATGCTCTCCTCGGCGCGCTCTATCGACGGCAGACGCATCTGGTTGGTGAGCTCCAGCTCCATCGCCAGATTGCCGCTGGCCAACGCGCCCTGATTCGCCCACTGCCCCGTTTCGTCGCGGTGATATAAACGGTTGTCGGAGCCAAGTACGGCATCGGGCCTGGCCCGCGCGTACTCGACCGCTTCCGGGACCGCCACGCCCTGGTCCTGGGAGCGTTGTGCCGCATGGTTCTCCAGATAGTACGTAGCAATGGCCTCTCGACCCGTGGCGATGTTCTCCTCGATACGGCCCAAAGCCTCCTGGTTGAGCTGCCGAGCGCGCTCGGGGGTTGCAGTCTGGTTTTCATAGGAGGCGCGGTCGTTTGCGCCGGAGAAAGCTGTCTTGACCTGGCGTTCCCATGTAGCCGTGTCCGGGTTGTGGCGCCAGTCCTGGTTGTCCAAGCCGCGCTGGTCACTGGGTTGAGCGGGGATCTTGAACGGGTCCTGCGGCGGGGGCACTTTACCGAGCGCGAATTCCACCGCCTTGGCGCTCGCCAAGGCACCCAACTTCTGCGACTGTTGGTAGCTGGCCGCTACACGTTCTTCAGTGGGGTTGCTGCGGCCCTCCTGAGCGCGGTCGAAGGCCGCCTCACGCGTCCAGTTGATGCCATCGAATTTCCACTCCACTCCAGCCAAGGTCTGGTGGTAGATGGTGCGGTTGTCCAGAAGGTCGGCCCCCTTTTCGAACGCCTTGGCGAGGAGCAACGCATCCGCAGCAACTGCGGCCGCAGGCACGAACCCGCTGCCGCCCAGTGCCATGGCCAGGGAGGTACCGCCTGCCCATCCGCCAACGTTTCGAGCGACGGCGCGGGTGACCTCTGAGCGTGCGGCGGTGGCGTTGCCTTGGTCCAGAAGTTCGGAGGCGCGACGGGCGGCCAATGCGCCGTCTATACCGGTGGTCACCAACCCACCAGAGCGTACTAGAGTACCGACAGGAGTATCGCCAACCAACAGACCGATGGAAGCGTAGCCGTGCTGGTCGCGGGGAACCCGGAGCGCATTTGCAACCTCTCGTCCCAGCGAGGTCTCGACGGTCTGCATCCCCCTTTCGGAGAAAACGACCCGGCCATCTTGATGGGCATTGATAATCGCTCGCGCCAGTTGATCGCTCTGCAGACCCAAGTCGCTGCCTTTCGTCAGCTTGTTGCCCGACTGTTGAGCGAACTCGAGCACTGTAATTATCCGCGACTCGGACTTGGTAACTGACAGATACGCCCGGTCAACGGATGAGAATCCGCTAAGAGCAGTCAGCTGCTGCGCGTGTGCGCCCCCATAAGCATTTATTCCGAGGAGGAAGTTCTGCGTCCGAGGACGAATGTCATCTGCGCTCAAACCAAGCGGCGCATTGGTGTACAGATCGCCGTTGATCAAACCTACGGTCATGGTGTCGCGGAGATAATTCACCTTAGCAGCGACTCGCTGCATCGCGCCAGCATCCTTATCCAACGCTGCCTGGCCATCGGCACTTCGCGCCAGCCTATCAAGCTGGTATCCGATACCATCCTGATAATCACCAATTGGCCCTCCGCTATGAGGTGAGACACCCATCGCGTGCGCCAACTGCCGGTCCGCCGGCATGTTGATTCGATTCTCAAAAGCATCCTTCTGAACCAGCCCAGCCGGCTCGAGGATCTTCAGTAGCTCACTATTTCTGAATGTCTGCTGTTCAATTACGTGGTGGTCTTGAAAAATAGGTCCTTTACGAGGCATTTCGCAAACTCTTCCTTGAGCCCAGATGATGAATCAAAGGTCGGCGGCATCCTTAAAGCGAAGTCCCGAAGACTTTTTCGGACCACCGATGCCTGCGTCCCAAACGGCATCCCGCAGCAATCGGTCACAGAAGGTGAAACCCGAGTATGGCGTGCGGAACACATGCGCCTCACCAACGACGTCCTTGCGAAAAGCCAGACTAGTGCCGCCCGACAGGTCATAGAACTTTCCGGCGACGAACTCATCGCTGACTTCGATAGTTAGCTTTGAGTTGCGTTCGTCAAGCGCATCCAACTCACGTGCCACTTCACATAAATAGTAGCGTGGCCCTTCCGATCCATCGGCCTGACGGTAATCGCACTCCACGAACTCAAATCCGGCCGAATCAACTCTTGAGAGCACGTCTTTGAGGCGACCTGATACAAGCCAGTAGCCGCTTAGACCACCCTCCAGGTCCTCTGGCGGATCACCTACCTCTGGATAGTGACGGAGGCGGGGCTTTTCTTTGAGAACCGGGAAGCCGCCTTCGCGTGGTCGGATTATCAGTCTTGGAGGAGTCAACAGGACCTCTTCGTTTTCGATCTCTACGCCGTGCCCTCTCCCACCCCGAGTGGTATCTGGCATGAGGAGATAGAACTCGCCGCGAGTTGGCAGGTTTTCGCTTGATGCTTCCATTTTTTTGATCCTGTAGCAGTTGTAGCTATTGTGTCCGACACAGACTAGCGCGAGCTGTGCATTCTGTTCCAGCGACGTGGTCGCTCGGGTAGCTCTACGCAAGCCTCTGAGATCGAGCCATTGGCCAAGAGGCGACCTCCCGGAGTGTCCAAGTGGTCCGCAGCCTGGGGGGCGGCGTCCGTCTTGGAGTTCAGACCATGCACTGATGCCACCACCCAGATCCGTGCATCAGCAAAGACCCATTTGTACTGCTCTGACGTGAAGGCGCCCGCCGAATTTGATGATCGATCGCGATAGTGTCTCCGCCAATCTATTGAGGAGCGGTCCAGGGGTAGCTACGACTCGGACCTCGACTTGGTAGCCCTTGCTCTGCAGGTCCTTGATCAGCGATTCCGACGCCCATTTGCCATTACTCAGGGTGGTGTCAAATATCTGGTTCTTTCTTTCGGAGACAGTAGCTTCCAGCAACTCTGCAGACCAAGCGCCAGCATCTGCATGCGCCCGTCCAGACCATGTATATGGATTTTCGCGTCTAAAGTCGCTTACCCCAGGATGAAACCTGCGAAGTTCGTCAGGATCAACGGTGATGACATCGCTGCCGAACTCGAGCTGGGCTGTCCTGGCGAGGCCGACTTTGCCGGAGCCAGGTTGCCCTCCCAAAATCACAGCAGCAGGTCGTTGCTGCGACGCAGCCAGGTCTAGGTTGTGAGCCGGAACAACCGGATCTCTGAAGATACGGGCATGTTCCTCATCCGGCAGCACGTCGCTCGAACGATCCATCTCAGCACATCCTTATGCTTATTTGAAATATTGCCAAAGCGCCTCATCGCCTATCCAGAACTGCTTCAGGCCAATTTGGGAGATCAGGCGGAACTTTGACTCTGCTGCGGCCACAAGGCCTGGATCAGCGGAAGCCCTCATCCGCTCGAGCTCGCCTCTGGCCTCGACCATGAAGCTATCCAAGCGTCCCTCCAAAGCGTCTACCGCACGCTCAAATCGAGGGATTATGGAAGGAGGCTTCGCTTCAACATCGTTCAGAACGTCCTGAAGACGATCGATGAGTTCTGGATACTGTTGTAGCTTCTCCACGAGTTTGGCGGGAACCGGTGGCTGAGAAACAGGCATGAAGTGCATCCTTTAGAGCGAACTTTGTGCCTGGAGAACTATCACACGTTGGGATTCGCATTATCTAGAGCTCTGGGTCCCATTTCGCCCGCGTTGGCGCCATTGCACATCTGTCAGCAGCGCCGCGACGATATGGGCAGCTGTTCCCTATGGAGCGAAGCAGGGAGGTCGGAACCGAACCTGCGCTGATATCAAGGCATGCGAGGCGTGATGGTCGGCTACCAGGTCAAAAGAGAGCAGATTGAATCCAGGACAGTCTGGCTGCGTGGCGGTGCACCCCCGCATCAACACCCGGAGTACCCGTGCAACGGGAAGGTGTTGCCGCTCCCCGGCGATCGCGCGCCTCATCCAGCGCTACGCCGAAGCCCTCGGCTCCATCGGGATACGGACCTCGCCCGCCGGCGACGTCGCCACCGCAGGAGGACACGAACGCGGCGCGCTGGTAAGGGCTGAAGGCCAGTCCGTTCGGATGACGTGGAACACGCACGTCGTTATACACCTGAGAAGTACACGGAAAACACCTTATCAGTCATCCATACGTGCTTTAGACGAATTTGCGACATTAGACTGGCCTTCGCTTGCGCAGCTGCAATCAGACGGGGATCGCCACTGGACCTTGCCTGGTTGAGTTCACGCCTTGCTTCGGCCATGAACGTACCTAACCGTCCTTGCAACGCTTCTATGGCGCGTTCCAATCTGGGAATTAACGAAGGTGGCGTTGCCGCAACAATGTTCAGCACCTCTTGGAGGCGCTCTATATGATCGGGGTAGTCGCGGAGCTTCTCCAGCAGCTTCGCAGGAACGCGGGGAAAATTAGTGGTCAAGATGGCGCTCCCTTTTTCATTGCGGCCAATGCCTCTTCAGCTATCACATGTCAGCCGGAACTCGGTTCCGCTCGTGCACGCGCTTCTGAGGGGTGTCTTCATCCCGTCTCTGCTCTTCGTCATTCGCAGCGAAGAAGAACAACATGCCCTGCTCAAGCATCTGCGGCTCCATGCGGGGCAACTCAGCGCAATCGATCTGCGCCAGGAAGTGATTGGGCGTTGGCTCGCCGTAAGTTGCGCCGATCAGCCATTTCAGACCCGGCGGCAATTGTAGAAGTCCGCCCAGGCTTCTCCGCGCCTGCGGGGATGCCTTGGGTGGATGAGGACGCTGTAGCATGGCCCCTGTCTTACGGTGCCTGGGGAAGTATGCCTCCAGCTCGGCTCCGGCGGGATGGTCGCGCAGGGCGGCGTCGCACGGGAACGAGGATTCCATTCGTTGTATCTCCAAGGGACGAGGCAAGGCAAGTCATTCAGCATTGCCGGGCTTGTTTGAAACCCGGCCCATAGGGCCGGATATAGGAAACCCCTGAAAATCCCTAGTGCGAACTCTCCCATCGAGCGAGCACCGTGCAGGGAGACATGACACAAACCTCCGCCTCAACCCATCCCGAACGGACAGCAGCGCCACCCTTGCTGTCGCCGCGCCATCTCCTCCATATCCCGATCATTTGGGGCAAAGGCCGGCGCTTCTTCGGCCAAGTCACCGCCTGCCGGCGATGCACCCACCCCGCACATCGCATACCGGGCGGCATCCACGCCTCCGGCCGCCCGCACTGCGCCGGGTTCGGACTGCCTGGCCACATATTCCCGCATCAACTGCCGCAGCACCTTGGCGACGGGGCGCTGCTCGCGTGCTGCGGCATCCTGGAAGCGGGCGCGTAACGCGGCGTCCATCTCTAGCTGCATGAAGACACTCTGGTTCATGAGTTGCTCCTTCTGCTGGGTAATGACAGGGGTTGCACATCCACACCGCACCGGGCGCGCGGTGACGTGTTGGCGTTGCGCCTGCCGCCGCACAACGTTGCCTAGCCCGGGCACACGGTGGCGCCATGAAGCGATGCGGCTCATGCGGGCGGACACGCGACAGCCGGGCAAGTACCCACCGCGCGGGTGGGCGCTGCCGCTCAACGGGCTTGCCGCTGCAACTTCCTGGGGATCTTTGGGGGCACCACCACCGGCCGCTCCACCACCGTAAGGATGATGCTGCCGTGCGTGGCCTCGACCTTCAGGCGGGCGCCTACGTCGAAGCCGAGCTTGTCCAGCCAGCGGCCGCGCAGCTTAAGGTAGGGAACAATCTCGGTGGGACCGTACTCTTCGCGGTCCGGGTACGTCAGCGCGCCTACGCGATAGCTGCGTGCGGGGCGGGCGTAGGGTTTGCGCTTGGGGCGCGCGTCATCGGGTTCGTCTTCCCACGGCGTCAACATGTTGGACCTCCTGCAGGGCTTGCCCTTGCCGGGATGGCAAGGGCGTCGGGAGGTTAGAAACCGTCTGACTACAACCGGCGGGCGTATTTCCACGAGGGTGTTGTATTAGCCACCCTCCCGACAAAGGGACGTCCAACATTTTGTAGTCAGAGGAGTTTCTACGCTCCGATGAACACCATGCGCGTTGGTGAGGAGGATGGGAAATTGCTTGTTTCTGTTGATCTGGCGGGGGTTGGTTGGCGGCACCTACGGTGCGACGTAATCGGCCCGGTCAGTCGCAGACTGTGGGACGGCGTGCGCGGTTCCTCGCTGATCTACTGGGAGAGCTACCGATCAAGAGGACTGATAGGGAGTGGCTCGACGCGTTCGACAACGCCAAGTTGAGCTTCTTCCCCATGGACCATGCGGATGCGGATGCGGATGCGGATGCGGATGCGGATGCGGATGCGGATGCGGAGAGAGCTTACGCCGTGAACGCATCGGAATTCCGTTCTCTGCATGCGCGATACGCTCCGGCCAGCGCTGACCCGGAGCGGGAACCGTCAACCGATAGACAGCAACCTTGTCGCCGCACTTCAGTGTACTGGGACGGGGTGATGGACCGTCCTGGACGGAGCGGCATCACCAGCCTGGACGCTGTCTTGAGGTGGAAGAGGCGCGCTGCATCCTGGCGGGCCTGCGCGTGATGCCGGAGATGCGCACAAGGCAGAACGGCGGACCGGAGAGGTGCCTGGGCGACCGAGTGAGGCAGGGTTAATTGATGGCGTGCGCACAGCTGAATGCACCGGTAATTGAGCGCCAGTGGTGCGCGAACAGGGCGCTAAGACTTAGAAGCCAACCCCAAAGGCAATGCTGCTACCGCGGACGAGGTGCCGCGGCGGCCAGCACTCACTTCGCTCGCTGCAACGCCTGTACGGAATTTCTGCGCGTCATCACCAACACATATTTGTGTAGGTCTAGCAGTGAATGCTGCTAGACAAGATTGAGGATCTTCTCAACCTCGAACACATCGAGGGACGGCAGGCTACCCACATCAATGCTGTACCTGATGCCGCTCACACTAAGCGGTGGCGCGTAATCATCAGGCAGCCGGGGAAATCCGTCAGCAACCTCAAACACGTAGACATTTCGGAACGTGAATCTCAGGAGAGCGCCAGTCTGCCGAAGTTCGTCGTGCCATCCTAGCTGTGCCAATCTCGCGTCAAAGGTGTCAAGCGCATAGCCGTCAGACCCAACTTTCTTTCGAATTTCATCGACACGGTCTGCAATGGTCTCGTCGCCTCCAAGGCTTCTCTCGATCAGAACACTAATGAAAAGAAGCCGTTTCCCAACGGGTGCCCTCAACTGATCAAGCCGAGAGATTTCATGCTTCGGCTCTGACTTCGTTGTCGTTTTAACCTCAACATGGACCCGCTCTCCAACAAAATCGTGGCGCTCTCCTTCTGGCCCACTCCATAGATTGCAGATGCGCGTGCCGACTGTGGGCATTAGCACATTGGATAAGACCCAGAGCTCACCAAAGAGACCAATCTGCTCCGACGCGCTCAGATCAGGCGCAAGCGGCCGTAATGCCGAGCGCATCTCGCCAATAGCCCTTTCCACAGAGTTCGCGACAGCACGACCTTCAATTTTTATCGAATAGATAATCCTATTAGCAGCCAGCGTAAGAATTTCTTCGTGATGGCTGCGGGCCGAGACATCTATCCAAAACTGATCACCCTCAACTAGCCGCACCTGAAGCCCTTGGAGGTCAGCGGGCAAGCTGGAGGGTGGCACATCGATCGCGATGAGCAAATGAAGTCGCCCATCGCTCGAGATGCCGATCAGAGCGTCCTCAAAGTCATCAACCACCTGCTCGTAGATTTCGTCGTACTGAGACCTCTGCTCTCGCAAACTCGTCCAACGCTCCTGAGTAATATCAGTCATGAACAAGCCCTCGGTTCATGACGAACCGCTGTCCGCCATCAGCAGTTCGGGGCAAGGAGAGCGCAACGCCTAACACAGCTTGTGTCGATGCTCGCAGCGGTTCTGGATCAAGAAGATAGAGAAGAAGTAGCCCTTGTTGAGCAGGGCGATCCTCACGCATAGATTTAGCGCTGTAACCGGAGGAAGCTCGATAGTTCTCAGGCCCACCATGGAGGTCGACACCTTCATGGCGTGGATCGATGAGGATTCCAATCGATTCCTCAGATTGCAGAGAACGGGTCACTAGTCCATAAGTCCTTCCTCCGATGGATACTTGGCGCTCTCGCTTTGGATCGGCGACGAATACCGTCCAGTTCACCAGCTCATCCGAAGCAGCGCGCTCAAGAATCCAGTCCGCAATCTCAGCACCTTGAAAAGCGACACTACTAGGATGCCCCTCGTAGCAACGCAGAAAATGAGCGATTTCATTTACAGGGACATCATGTGCGAGAGTTCCACCATAGGCATCCTGCGTCGGCGGATGTTGGCTCAGCAGCTGGGAAGCCAAGTCGATATTGCGCTGCAGTAGCCCCCTATCACGCAAGGGATACAGAATCGTCTGCGGGTTCCCCCCGGACCAGGAGCGCGCATCATCCGTCAACATCTTGCTCTTGCTCTTGCTGGTGAGGAGAAGCTTCGAATGTGCACGCATGCGAATGGCCATCTGATCAGGTCGACGACCAGCCGTGTTCAAAGCGGTGATAGAGTCCCGAAGAGACTCTTCAACCAGTGCAAGCTCCACGAACCATTGTGCAATCCCCTCAGTCGTCCATATGCGAATCAGATCTTCATAGCCAGCGCGGAAGCCGTACCAACGAGCCATCTGAAGCAGGGCGTCAGCCAGCGTCGTTGTTCGAAGAAAGTAAGCAATGGTCAGGCCTTCAAGCGTCAATCCACGCGACAGGCGGTTGCCCCCGACTGCCACGAGCTGCCGCCGGGGATTGGTGTCATACTCGAGCTCGCCGCCGGTCGTACTGTTCAGCACAACAACCCTCAAGCGGGCAAGATTCATTACCGCCTCACCGACCACAGCTTCCCTTGTACTCGGCAATTCGACAGTCCCCAGCGATGTCAGTGCCGATCGGAGCATATCACTGAGCACGCCAGGCTCGGCTTCCTCATGATGAAACCAAACGCGAATTTGATCTTCAATCGCTGCGCCGATACGAATCTGATCCTGCTGAAGCTGCGAAACATGTACAAGCATTGTATGCGGCTTGTCGGACTGGCCACGCAACAGCCTGATTGCGCCAACGAGAGCAAATGTTAGAAGAGCATCAGCCAGTGACTGAGGCAGATCAAGCGCTCCCTTGGCAACGATCGCCTCACTTCTTCTGCGACGTTTTGACTTCAATGCCTCCACGTCGCCCACTAATACCGGACGAAGTACGTCCCGCCCTTGCGCGCTTACACCAAAAAGCTCTTCCGTCCCGGTATAACCGTCCGGCCGCGGAAGTTGCACTACAAAATCTCTTGGAAATAGATCTTCGCCAACTTGGCTGTCACTAGCATCTGGGTCGATTAGAATATTGGCAAAGGGCGTCGCCGTATAAGCAATATACGTTGCTCGCGGGATCTTTCTAAGGATATCGCGAATTAGTGCATTGGTTAGCGATGGCGCGGCGTCGTCGCTAGGCACCCGTCCTCGTTCAATACTCGGATCACGCCGATTTCCTCGCGTATTGATAGACGCCTGATCCGCTTCGTCATCAATCAACAAAACCGGCACTTCGGAGAGTCTTCCTTCGAGCTTGTCGAACCATTGATTAAGCCGCTTCAGAATTGGCGTAATCTTCTTTGCAACTATCAGAACTGTACCGGTCGATGAGAATCCATCAGCCACTGGAGGCTCACGGAAGTCACTGTCTTCATCGGTCAAAGTGATCCAGTCAACACCTATCCGAGCAAGCTCAAAATCTAGTCGACGTTGAGTCTGATTTCTTAGTGAATCATGAATTCCGGAAAGAACGATAATTAGACGATAACCAACGTCTGCGGCGCGCGCGGCCACGGCCGTGAAATTTGCTGTTTTGCCAGACTGAACGTAGCCAACGACTAGGCCTCTGCACTGAAATTCTGGCCTACTTACAGGTGTAGTCTTTGAAATGATGCGCAGAGATTCTTCGGCAACTGACTCGATCTGATGTGGCTTCCACTTTGGCTGAGATCGCAAATACGCCTCGTGTCTGGACCAATTACTCCAAACAGTGCCATCCGTCCATCGTGAAAGTTTTGGCCTCAAGGCAAGACGGCGCTGGGACCTGTCCATCATCAGTCTCTTCCGGCCAGTAGTTCAGGCACACCCGCGGCCTCCAAGACACGTAAAAACTCTGAGAGCGCTGCTTTGGCCTCGATATTCTTATCTATGAGCTGCACAAGCTCCACCAATGTCGGCAGAAGCTGACTCACCTCTACCTCCTCACCATTGAATCCGGTCTTGCGCTGCCAAGCCCTTGCGCCGCTACTGACAATTCGTACTGAAGCCTTCTCCTTCTTCGGTGCCGGCGCGGGGTTAGTCATGCCTCCCTTAGGATCCATTTGTGTCAGCGAAGCGCTACCAACAGGGATCGCACTGGCGGGCAAGCTAGGCTTACTGCCCTCTGACGATACCGGAGCGGACTTTGACTTCTTGTTGTATCTGACACGCGCCGCCGCGCGAGGCGCCTTAATCAGATCCTCAAGCGGCTTGCGGATGGCAAAAGGCAGACGTATAAGCTGCTTGCTGATATCGACCTGCAGCGGCTCATCTGCCAGCCTGTCGAAGTCGATGGCGACTCGAATCAGTTTGGTGTGCTCATCCTTAGCGAAAATATCCTCCCAGCCGCCCCATTTGATGAGGCGATGCAAACGATAGAAGTACAAACCTTGAGCATCGTTAGCGCGTCCGTTCAGAGTGTGACGCTCGCGTTCCGCACGCTGCTGGGGCGGAGTTAGATCCTTCACGTGCTCGTCGAACTCGGACTCATTTGGAGTGACGTACGCGCGGACGTATAACGCCGGGGCCTCGCCTGTCGCGACGCTCTCCAGATCGATCCGATGCTGATCGTACTCCTTCGTCAAGCTGTGCCCCATGGGATTGTTCGCGCGCAGAGCTTCGTCATTCAACTTGATGACAACCTTTTGCCGTCCGGGAACCTTACCTTCAAGATATCGGTGGAAGACCAGCTCAAGGTGAGATCTTATCGATGCGAGCTCCTGCGAATAGGGAGAATCTGCCTTGCCCTTTGTAGGCAACATGGTGGGACGCATCTCTGTCAGTAGGACAGCCGTACCCGACTCACCGATTTTCACCGAGGACTCATGGTCGGGAGATACGGAGTCAGTCAGCAATGCCCAGCGCCGCGTCTTCGCAAGGTGTTCTTTATCCCAGGTGAGGGTCGTAAGCTCACCTCCCTCCGCTTTTGATACCACGGTCAGTCGATCTGCTTGGGACCAAGCAGCACCCTTAAGACCGTAGCCAAATTTACCGAGATCACCCTCATCGTAGTTTCGCTGATGGCCGATTTTCATCGCATTACGCAGACCCGATGGCGTCATGCCCACACCATCGTCGCGAACACACATCCACCTACCGCCCTGATTCGGATTCGGGAATGTGATGTTGATCTCATGTGCGCCATGCGAAAGGCTATTGTCCACAAGATCAGCGACTGCACTGGGAAGGCCGTGACCTGCACGCGCCAGGATGTTGAAGAGACCGAGTGGATCAGGTGCGACCTCCTCCTCATCAGCGCTATTTCCCTGTACCTGCTGTGAAATGCTCGACATTGCAATGTCCTCCTTGAATACTTGCGGAAAGCTCGTTGCCAGTACGGCCCGACTGTGAATGCCTTCGTCGCCGTACAGAGCGATCATTGCCGACTTACCCAGTCGCGCACTCTCCCCATGGCCAAGGATCTTAGCGTGAGCAGGGTGATCAGCTCCGATAACAACCCAGGACGCTGTCGCGGGAGTTGTTGAAGCGTCTACACTCATCGCAAAGAGAGCACCAGGGTGGACAAATCCGTAATATGCGCTCGCTGGACAGTCGCCTTCGAATCTCCAGTTTCTGCTCTGACGTTTGATCCATGATGCAACCTGCACTACATTGCTCTCATCCTCGAGCCTGCGGCAATTGAGGGAGATGACGTCCGAGTCTATCGCGGAGGGGAAAACGGTATCAATGACGTCCCGGTCGAAGTTAATCGCACGTTGCTTCGCGCGCTCTTTCCCTTGTCGGCGATATTCATGGAACATGCCAAGTTCAGAGTTTGTCAGCAAGCGGAGGATTGTGAACTTCACGCCCCCCCCTCCGTCGTCCTAATCTGTGACGGATCCAGACCGAGCAGAGCTACGCGCATGTCTGATGTTTCAGGCGCCCCCAGCGACTCTCGGATTCCGCGTGCTAAAGCGTAGGCGAAGAGCGGCGGCACCGCGTTGCCGATTTGTTTGAAAGCCGGATTCATCGAGCCCTTGAAAACGAAACCGTCGGGGAAGGATTGTAAGCGCGCAGCCTCCCGGACAGTAATGGTCCTCGCCTGCTTGGAATCGAAGTGAATATGGGAGTAGGAGTCCTTACCAAGGTGCGCCATCAGAGTCCGGGACGGCGAATCGGGCCGCAGCTTCCACCACTTGTTTGGAAATTTAGCGGGATCGTAAGGTATACGCCACGCCTTAACAAAATCGCGAACTTCCGCGTTCAGCGGATTAGTGGACAAGCCGTTCCGCTTCCTGACGTCGAGCCAGTTCGCAATTTTCTGCTCGACGTAAGCATGAACTTGTGGATACTCCCATCCCGGCTGAATCTCAGCAAATATCTTGTAGTCCCGCGGCAGGTATCTGAAGACATGCCCAGTGGTCGATCGAGTTGCGAATCCATGCCATTCACGCATTAGGCGAGAATATGCCGTCGTCGGCTCGTCCGTCGTATATTCGACAGGCTCAGAAGGATCTTTGGCGCCGCGCCGAATCATACCGCTTTGTAACATCTTCCGTGCATACAGGGCCGGAAGATCCGCAAGTGCATGCGACGCCGCCGTGGCGACAGGGGAGCCGGGAGCAGGATCGGCAATCCAACGATGGTAATCCGAGCCCTCTGCCTTTAGCACACGGCGAGCAGCGTTCTTGGAACCAGTGTAGCCTGGAGGCAAAATCAGATGATGTGTCGGCACGGGAAACCGAGGCCTAATTCCAGAGGAGCGATGAAAACCAATAAGAATCATTCTCTCGCGCATTTGAGGAACACCGAACCACGCGGAATTGAGTAGCGTATAGGCAACGTCGTAACCCTCTAAAGCGAGACTCTTCGATACGAGCTCTGCCACATTCGTGCCACCGTGATTGAGAATATCGGGAACGTTCTCCATTAAAAGAGCAACCGGCTTTGTTGCCCGAATGAATGCGACATACCGCTCCCACAAACTGACCCTGCCGTCCACGAGAAAGGCTTGGTCTGCGGTTACCTCCTCTCGGAGCCGAGCCTGCTCACGCAGCTTAGCTCGCCCTACACGAGCAAACGCCTGGCAGGGCGGTCCGCCAACTAATACGTCGATCTGATCTTCAGTTGCCCCCTGCAATTTGAGCTCAGCGAACACGCTATCTGCGGTTTCAGTGACTGCGTCGCGTGCCGCATGATGTGCATCTCTGTCGCCCCCTGAAGAGTGAGCACCAAAGTTGGCCCCATGAGAGCGTGCAGCCCAGGGATCCATTTCAACTGAGGCTACAGGCTTGAACCCTGCGGTAAGAAAGCCGAGGGAGATACCTCCACATCCGGCAAACATGTCCATGTAGCGGATTTCACCGCCCTGGCGAATGCGCTCAAGCTTTCGGTGAATCAGCTCTTCATCTTGGTCCAATTCAAGTGACACCTTGGCTTTACCCTGGGGCGAGGTCGAAGCGCCGTGATCGTTGAACGCGTCGTTGGACTGTGACCTACGCGGAATGGGTTGGGTGGACATCCGATACTCTCGTTGGGAACTTTCGCCAAAATCGCCCTTGTGGACGCAGCCTATGAGCGAGCTTGGCCTATTCAAATCAAGCACCAGATCCCGGCCTAACAATGTGTCAGTCCAGCGCCAGATGCTGCTTCGCCGCAGGTGTAATGATGCCGCAGGTTGAGGTGCAGTTGCACGTCCGAGTCGACGTCAATTTTGGGCTTTCGCCATTTCCAAGCACCAACGAGACACGGCCCAATACAGTTGATGATCGCCGATCGGCCACCTGCAGGTACCGCAGATCCAAATCACGACCATACCCGGCCAGCATAGGGCCCGCCTCAGATCATCAACGCTCTCGCACTTCGCCCTCACCAGCCCTCCGATCGCCCCACCATGGGGACCATCGGCGCTCCGCCGATGGAAAATAGCTCTACACCCTCTTCCGTCAGGTCAGCTTTGGATTCGAACCAGTAGCGACGACTGGTGTCGCTTTAGGACCGCTAGGGCTACAATTTCGACATCAATCGAGATGCGCCCTTTCATATGAATGCGTCCCCCATCGAGTCTGCGGACCGTTCTGCAGCCTTGCGCTTTACCGACTTAGTAGTTGATCAAGTATATCAAGGGGGTCGTAGAGGAAATTCTGGCGACGACCCTTTAGTACCTATGCTTTCCGTCAGCAATCAAGGTGGATTTCGGCATCTAGGACGCCGCGAGCGACCCAAGTTAATTGTGCTGACGACGACGATGAATGAGTTGGACTGGCCCGACTCCATCGACTTAGAAACTGGGGTTTTGACATATTACGGAGACAACCGAAAACCTGGCCAGGAGCTTCATCAGACGCGGCGCTGGGGTAACGAGATGCTCCGCGATGCATTTGCGCGAGGCTCGAACGAGGTGGATAGGCAGGAGGTGCCTCCCATATTGTTGTTCCGCAACACTGGCAACTATCGCGATGTCGTCTTCCTTGGATTAGCCGTACCTGGCGCAGTAGGAGTCAGGCCCGCAGAAAGTCTAGTTGCGACATGGCATCAAATTGGTGGGAAGAGGTTCCAGAATTATCGCGCGACTTTCACAATACTTGACGCTGGCCGCATAGACCGCGCTTGGATTTCAGATATTCAACGTGGTACTACGCTTACTTCTCACGCCCCTCCCTCCTGGAGGGCGTGGATTGAACATGGCCAGTATGAACCCCTCAGAGCCAGTTCTAGCCAAGCCTACAGATCGAGATCAGAGCAAGCCCCAGCCAAGCGCGAGGATCTGCAGCTAGTCGAGGCGCTGGTCAGCCATTACGAGTCAGATCCAGTTGGCTTCGAATGGTGCGCTGCTGAGATTACTCGCATGCTCCTTCCAAGCATCGCTTCCATTGATGTAACTCGGCCATCTCGAGACGGTGGTCGCGATGCAATTGGACGCTATCGAATTGGCCCATTAGGCTCTCGCGTCGAGGTCGAATTTGCCATGGAAGCAAAATGCTATTCGCCCAATAACTCCGTGGGCGTCAGGCAAACTTCACGACTTATTTCTCGACTTCGCCATCGCCAGTTTGGTGTGATGATCACCACGTCTTACGTAAATAGCCAAGCATACAAAGAGATAGTCGACGACGGACACCCAATACTAATTGTGTCTGCAGTAGACATTGTCTTAGCCCTAAGATCTTTCGGCATCAGAAATGAAACTGATCTTAAAGAATGGCTCCGAGCGGTCGACCGGAAAGCTGGCTCAGCAGCTTTCTGAAGCCCCTCTACCAAAACGGATAGACAGTATCCCTAGGGGCAAAAAAGACGGGCGGCCAATGGCCGCCCGTCGCTTTCCCAATCTAAAATCCCATCAAACCCCGACAGGATTAGCCTTCTCAGGATCAATCTTGTACTGCTTGATCGCCCTCGCCACATCCTTCCCGGTCATCTTCCCTTCCTTGGCCAGCGCCGCAATCGCGGCATGCGCGATGTAGTACCGGTCAACCTCGAAGAAGCGACGCAGGTTGGCACGGGTGTCCGAGCGACCGAAGCCATCGGTGCCCAGCACGGTGAAGCCCATCGGCACGAACGCGCGGATCTGGTCCGCATAGGCACGCACGTAGTCGGTGGCGGCAATCGCCGGGCCCTGGCGGCCTTCCAGCAGCTCGGTCACGTAGGCCTTGCGCTGTTCGCCTTCCGGGTGGAAGCGGTTGTAACGCTCTGCATCGAAACCGTCGCGACGCAGTTCGTTGAAGCTCGGGCAGCTCCAGATGTCGGCGGTGACGCCGAAGTCCTTCTCCAGCAGCTCGGCCGCGGCAATGGCTTCGCGCAGGATGGTGCCCGAACCCAGCAGCTGCACGCGCAGCTCGCTCTTCTTCGGCTTGCCGGCGTCGGTGAGCAGGTACATGCCCTTGACGATGCCTTCGGCCGCACCTTCCGGCATTTCCGGGTGGGTGTAGTTTTCGTTCATCAGGGTGATGTAGTAGTACTCATCAATCTGATCTTCCATCATGGCCTTGGTGCCGTGCTGCAGGATGACCGTCACTTCGAAGCCGAAGGTGGGGTCATAGCTGCGCACGTTGGGGATGCCACCGGCGGCCAGATGGCTGTGGCCATCTTCGTGCTGCAGGCCTTCACCATTCAGCGTGGTGCGGCCGGCGGTGCCGCCGAGCAGGAAGCCACGGGTACGCATGTCCGCTGCCTGCCAGGCGATGTCGCCCACGCGCTGGAAGCCGAACATGGAGTAGTAGATGTAGAACGGCAGCATCGGCACGTTGCTGACCGAGTAGCTGGTGCCGGCAGCCATCCACGAGGCGATGGCGCCCGGCTCGCTGATGCCCTGCTGCAGCACCTGGCCGCTCTGGTCTTCGCGGTAGAACATGAGCTGGTCGGCGTCGACCGGCTTGTACTTCTGGCCGAAGGGCGCGTAGATGCCGATCTGGCGGAACAGGCCTTCCATGCCGAAGGTACGGGCTTCGTCGGCCACGATCGGCACGATGTGCGGGCCCAGTTCCTTGTCGCGCAGGGTGATGTTGAGGCTCTGCACGAAGGCCATGGTGGTGGAGTAGCTGCGCTCGCCGCTGGACTTGAGCAGGCGCTCGTAGCTTTCCAGCTTGGGCGCGTTGAAGCTCTTGGTGGCCTTGCGACGGCGCTGCGGCAGGTAACCGCCCAGCGCTGCACGGCGTTCCTGCAGATACTTCACTTCCGGCGAATCCGGGCCCGGGTGGTAGAACGGCACCTGGCCATCGGCCAGCTGCGCGTCGGTCACCGGGATGTTGAAGCGGTCGCGGAAGTGGCGGACGGCATCGTCGTCCAGCTTCTTGGTCTGGTGGGTCGGGTTGAGCGCTTCACCGGCGCTGCCCATGCCGTAGCCCTTGACCGTCTTGGCCAGGATCACGGTCGGCATGCCCTTGGTGTTGACGGCCTCGTGGTAGGCGGCATACACCTTGTGCGGGTCGTGGCCGCCACGGTTGAGGCGCCAGATGTCGTCGTCGGACAGGCCGGCGACCATCGCAGCGGTTTCCGGGTACTTGCCGAAGAAATGCTCGCGCGTGTACGCGCCGCCGAAGGCCTTGCAGTTCTGGTATTCGCCGTCGACGGTTTCCATCATCAGCTTGCGCAGGACGCCGTTGGTGTCCTTGGCCAGCAGGGCATCCCAGTAACCGCCCCACAGCAGCTTGATGACATTCCAGCCGCCGCCACGGAAGACGCCTTCCAGTTCCTGGATGATCTTGCCGTTGCCGCGCACCGGGCCATCGAGGCGCTGCAGGTTGCAGTTGACCACGAAGATGAGGTTGTCCAGGCCTTCACGGCCGGCCAGGGCGATGGCGCCGAGGGTTTCCGGCTCGTCGCTCTCGCCGTCGCCGATGAAGCACCACACCTTGCGGTCGGACTTTTCGATGAGGCCACGGTTTTCCAGGTAACGCAGGAACTGCGCCTGATAGATGGCGGCCAGCGGGCCCAGGCCCATCGACACGGTGGGGGTCTGCCAGTAATCGGGCATCAGCCACGGGTGCGGGTAGCTGGACAGGCCGCCACCGTCGACTTCCATGCGGAACTTGTCCAGCTGCTGCTCGTCGATGCGGCCTTCCAGGAAGGAACGCGCATAGATGCCCGGGGCACTGTGGCCTTGGATGAAGAGCAGGTCGCCGGGGTGGTTGTCGCTGGGGGCACGCCAGAAGTGGTTGAAGCCCACGTCATAAAGCGTTGCGCCAGAGGCGAAGGAGGCGATGTGGCCGCCGAGGTCGCCGGGCTTGCGGTTGGCGCGCACGACGGTGGCCATCGCGTTCCAGCGGATGATGGAACGAATGCGCCATTCCAGTTCGGCGTTGCCCGGGCTCTTGGCCTCCAGGGTCGGCGCGATGGTGTTCACGTACTCGGTGGTGGGAGAGAACGGCAGGTACGCGCCCGAACGACGGGTCAACTCCACCATGCCTTCCAACAGTTGATGCGCGCGCTCAGGGCCCTCGACATCAATTACGGCCTTCAGCGACTCGATCCATTCCTGGGTTTCCACAGGATTCGGGTCGTTGTTCAGCACCTCGTTCAACCAGTTCATTTGCGCTCCCATGACCGCACGCACGCGCGCGACTGTTTTAGATTTCTAGCCGCAAAGTGTAGCGCACCAAGGGGTTTGCTTACTTCGCTACGGGTGCGTATGGAAGTGGGTTGGGCTGTCTTTGGGACAGTGGGGGGACAGGTGGGTGGGTGTGGGGTTGTGGTTCCACGCGGGGTTTTGGCTGGGGTTTGTGCGATGGATGGGGTGTTGAAGGGGGACAGTGCGGGCGTGTGGGGCGTTTGTGGGGTGTGTGATTGGGGGAGTGGGATTGGTGTGGAACATGGGGTTGTGGCGAGGCGGTGTTGGGAGACTGTTCCATGCGGGGTACGCAGCGTCGCGGTGGTCGAGGTGGGTTGGCCTCGGGGAGCGCCGCGCGTTGCGCGGCAAGCCGGGCATGGCCCGGCTCTACCGGTGTCCATTGACCTGAACGCATCCCGGCCGTGCCTTCGCCCAAGGTGGATGTGGTGATGATTTCGATATATCGTTCCGCCACCACATTCGATATATCGAAATGACCGCTCCGCGTGACCTCGACCGCCCTGCCCGCCCGTTGACCGCCCGGCCCCTCAGCCGCGGCGATCTGCGGCTGCTGGTGTTGGCGCTGCTGGGTGAGCAGCCGCGGCATGGCTATGAGCTGATCCAGCTGATCAGCGACATGTTCGTGCGGGTGTATACGCCCAGCGCGGGCTCGATCTACCCGGTGCTGGCGCAGTTCGAGGCCGCCGGTTGGGTGGGCGCGGTGGAGGACGGAGGGCGCAAGCGCTACCAGCTCAGTGCGTTGGGCCTGGCCGAGCTGGCCGCGCAGCGCGAGGAGGTGGACGCGGCGCTGCACCGGGTGCGGGCCAGCGCGCGCACGATCACCAAGGCCAACCTGCCGCCCAGCGTGCGCGATGGCCTGCGCGAGTTGAAGCACGCGTTGGGCCTGTGCCACGGCCGCTGGAACGAGGACAACGCGGCCAGCGTGGCGCAGGCGCTGCGCGAGGCGGCCGCGGTGATCCGTGGGCAAGGACGCTGAGATGCCCTCCCCCGTTTTTTCAATGCATTCGACCCAGCCAGCCCCGGCCAGCCAGGTCTTCCCCCTACGCCGCGCTGCGGCGCATTTGCTGACAGGTGTTCCCCATGGCTTTGCATGAAAACAAGCTGGTACGTCATACCGTGAAGTTCCGTCCCCTGCAGGTGCTGCGCACCGAGGAGATCAGCCCGTGCATGCGTCGGGTGATCGTGGGCGGGCCGGCACTGGAAGGCTTTGTGTCGCTGTCGCCGGACGACCACGTGAAGCTGTTCTTCCCCAATGCGGAGGGGCAGTTCGTGGTGCCGACGATGACCCCCGAAGGCCCGCGCTACCCGGAAGGGCAGACGCCCTCGCCGTCGCGCGATTACACCCCGCGCTGGTGGGACCTCGAAACCCTTGAGCTGGCGCTGGATTTCGTCCTGCACGGGCATGGCGTGGCCTCGAGCTGGGCGGCCAATGCGCAGCCGGGCGACGCGATTGCCGTGGGCGGGCCGCGCGGCTCGCACGTGACGGCGCCGGACTTCGATACCTATGTGCTGATCGGCGATGAGACCGCGCTGCCGGCGATCGGCCGCTGGCTGGAGACGCTGCCGGAGGGGGCGCAGGCCGATGTGTATATCGAAATCCCCGAGTCGGCCGACCGCCAGGAGCTGCCCGAGGACGACCGGATCCGGGTCTCGTGGTTGGAGCGCAATGGCTTTGACGCGGCCAGCAGCACGCTGCTGGAGGATGTGCTGACCGATTTCGAGCAGCCCGATGGCGATACGTTCTACTGGATCGCCACCGAGTCGCGCCGGGCGCGGATGATGCGCAAGTACATCGAGGGCCATCTGGGCGTGCCCAAGGACTGGATCCGCTCGACCGGCTACTGGAAGGCCCACGCCGACGAGCACGACGGCGACTGAGCCCGCGACGGCACCGGCTGCGGATGCGACAATCGCGTTTTGGGCCGGTGCTTTTCCATGCAAGCAGTTTCTTCTTCGGCGCTGGCCGACCTGATCGACCGCGCCGCGCGTGCCGACGCCGGGTTGGATACGGCCTTGAACGCGGTGGCGCCCTCGGTGGGTGGCAATGTGGCGCCGCTGCGCGCGGCCCTGATGCCGCTGGCGCAGGCGCAGTTGGCGCTGGTGCAGGCTAACGCGGATATCGCGCTGGTGGCCGATGAGCTGCGCCGTTACCAGAAGTTTGCCGCGCCGGGTAAGCCGAGCCTGCAGATCGTGCAGCTGCGCAAGCAGCAGGCGGCGGTGAAGCAGGCGGCGCTGATCGCGCGGCAGGGCTTTGCGCAGGCCACGCACGCGTTTCTGCGTGACAGCGGGTTGACCGCGCCGACGCGCCGGTTGCCGACGGATTTCGCTACCGGCTGGCTGGTGAAGGTGGCAGCGACGGTGGCCGCAGGCTGAAGGCGGCTTACGGAGCAGGTAGAGCCGGGCCATGCCCGGCTGGCAGTCTGCATGGCCCGTAACGAAGGGCAGCCGAGCATGGCTCGGCTCTACCCTGTGTGGACCCATCGTTTGTCCCGCCGGGTTTGGAGCGGGCGGTGAGGGTTGTCTCGCGCATGGGCCCGGGTTTGCGTCGGGCGGTGGCGGATAGTTTGTTCAGGCCACCGGATTCGTATCGAACGGTGTCGTGTGCATCGTTTGCGCAAGCGGGTTCGCGCCGGTCGGCGCCACCGCCGCGCGGCGCCAGCCGTATCGCCTGGCCAGCCCGATTTCCAGCAGCACCAGGGCCATGACGATCAACAACGGCAGCAGCAGGCCGAGGTAGATGCCCGGCATCAGGCTAGTGAGCTGCGCCTTGAGCAGGCGGATTGCGCCCTGGGTGTGCAGCAGTTCGTTCATGCGCATGCCGAGCGCTTCGCGGAAGACTTTTTTGTCCACGCCGCTGTAGCCGGCCGCTTCACTGGACAGGCTGTCTTCGACCCACTGCGACATCAACGCACTGCGCACGTGGCCGACGCCGCGGCGGGTCCAGCGCTGGATCGTGCCTTCGCCCCGCAGGTAGCCGGCGCCGGGCAGCGGGTGGTCGGCGAGGTAGTCGTCCACCACCTGGCGGGTTACCTCGTGCACGGTGGCATCGCTGCGCATCAGCGTGGCCAGCGCGGGATCGTCGAGGGAGTGTTCGAAGTCGACCAGCCAGCCGGCGACCAGCGTCTGCAGGTGCGGCTGGAAGTGGTCGATCTGTTTGTACAGCGCGCGCTGCGCGCCGGCGGCAAAGCCCAGCTGCAGGCCGGTGAAAGCGAACAGCAGCGGCAGGATCACGACGTAGGTGGCGAGCGTCCCGTGGTGCCAGCGGTTACGCCGGGCCAGCCAGCCGCAGCGGTGCATGGCCAGCCAGGTGGCGATGCCGAGCAGCAGGCCGATGAGCGTGCCGAGCACGGTGCCGCCGATCAGGTCGAACAGGCTGAGGCCGGTCCAGAATTCCATCATCCAATACTGTGCGTCTTGCACGGAGTGCTCCTTTGCGCGGTGCCGCGTGAACCCCGGAAGTGTACGAGATGCAGAAGCACACGTAGAGCCACGCCACGCGTGGCTGCCACGAAGCAAACGGTGCGCCCGGGTAGAGCCACACCATGCGTGGCTGCCACGAATCGAACCGTGCGCCCGGGTAGAGCCACGCCATGCGTGGCTGACGCGAGGCGAAGGGTGCACGCGAGGTAGAGCCACACCATGCGTGGCTGCCACGAAGCGAACGGTGCGCACAAGGTAGAGCCACGCCATGCGTGGCTGCCGTGCGGCGAACGGTGTGCGCGGAGAGCAGCCACGCATGGCGTGGCTCTACGGGTACGCGAGCACGACATGGGGGACCGGGTGGTCCAGCACCGAGCGGGCCAGATCACGCGCAGCGCGTCGGCGCCCAATGCACCCGTTGCGCACAAACAAAAAGCCCGCCTTCCGGCGGGCTTTCTGCTGTTTCTACATCAGCGACCGATTACGCAGCCGGCTTTTCGCCGGTGGCTTCGGTGGTGATGCGGATGTTCACTTCGTCGCTGACGTTCGGGGCGTACGCGCCGACGCCGAAATCGCTGCGCTTGATGGTGGTGGTGGCATCGAAGCCGGCGGCCGGGACCTTGGCCATCGGATGCTCGCCGCCGCCGTTGATGGTGACATCCAGGGTCACCGGCTTGGTGACGTCCTTGATGGTCAGGTCGCCCGTGACGGTGAGCTTGTTGGTGCCGTTGGCTTCAACCTTGGTGCTCTTGAAGGTGGCGGCCGGGAACTTGGCGGCGTCGAAGAAATCGGCGCTCTTCAGGTGCTCGTCGAACTTGGCGGTGAAGCTGTTGAGGCCGCTCAGCGGCAGCTTCACTTCCACGGTGGACTTGGTCACGTCGGCCGCGTCATACACCAAGGTGCCTTCGGCGGCGCCGAAGTGGGCGGTCGGGTGCGAGAAGCCGAAGTGGCTCCACTGGACCAGCACGTCGGTGTGCGACGGGTCGAGCTTATAGGTGCCCGAGGCGATCTGGATGGCAGCAGCAGCCGGGGCAGCCGCGGCGGCATCGGCAGCCGGGGTGGTGGTGGTGGCGGCAGCGGCCGGGGCAGCAGCGGCGTCGGCGGCCGGGGCGGCGGCTTCGTCGGCCGGCTTGGAGCAGGCGGCGATGGCCAGGGTCAGGGCCAGCGGCAACAGCAGTTTGCGGGTCATGGTCATGTCAGGTCTCTCTCGAAAGCGAAGGGAAAAGAAGAAGGTGATGCAAACAGCCCGTCCGCGCGGACGGGCCAGGGTCCGGCGGGAACGCTTATTCGATGCGGGCCGCTTCGTCGAAGCTCAGGCGAGGCAGCCGCGGGAACAGGCCCGAAGGGTCACCGTACCCCAGATTGACGAGGAAATTCGACTTGATCGTGGTGCCCTTGAAGAAGGCTTCGTCGACCTTGGCGTTGTCGAAGCCGGACATCGGGCCGGCATCCAGGCCCAGCGCGCGGGCGGCCAGGATCAGGTAGGCGCCCTGCAGGCTGCCGTTGCGGAACGCCGACTCGGTGCGGCCTTCGCGCGGGCCGTCGAACCAGGACTTGGCGTCGGCATGCGGGAACAGGTAGGGCAGCTTTTCGTGGAAGTCTTCGTCGAAAGCGACGATCACCGTGACCGGCGCGGCCAGGGTCTTGTCATGGTTGCCTTCGGACAGCGCCGGGCCCAGCTTGGCCTTGGCGTCGGGGGAGGTCACGAACACGAAGCGCGCCGGGCTGCCGTTGGCGGCGGTGGGGCCCCACTTCAGCAGTTCGTACAGCGCCTTGAGCTGGCTTTCTTCCACCGGCTTGTCGAGGAAGGCATTCTGGGTGCGGGCAGTACGGAACAACTGGTCGAGCGCAGCATCGTTGAGTACGTTGGACATGAAGCCTCCTGATGAAAGGGGAACCGTGGCGGCATCGCCACCTGTTGAAGGGTGACTGCGCGATCGGCGAAGGCTGGCAGTGTAGAGTGTCGCGACAGTTGCAACACCCAGCCTGACTGAAACGAATTAATGCCATACGTGAAACGATGGAGTCCGCCCTGGACGATCACTGACGGCCGTGCCGGCAATGTGCGGCAGGCCGTGGCGCTGGCGTCTGCGTTGAAACTGGGGGCGCATCAACCGCTGGTCCTGGTCCCGCGCGCGCCGTGGCGCTGGCTGGCGCCGCGCGCCTTGCCGGGGGCCGTGCACGGCTATGGCGAGGCCTTTGCGGCACTGGCCGCCGCGCCGCCGGCGCTGGCCATCGGCTGTGGCCGCCAGGCGGCCGGGGCGCTGCGCGAGCTGCGCCGACGCGGCAGCAAGGTGGTGCAGATCCTGGACCCGCGCATCGGCGCGCGCCATTGGGACCTGCTGGTGGTGCCCGAGCACGACACCCTGCGCGGCGAGAACGTACTCACCCTGCTGGGCAGCCTCAACCCGGTCAACGATGACTGGCTGGCCTGCGGGCGTGCCGCATTTGCCTCGTTCAGCGCCCTGCCCGGCCCGCGCACCGCACTGCTGGTGGGCGGCCCTACCCCGCACGCGCCGTGGCACGAGCCGGACATGGTGCAGGTGTTCCAGCAGGTGGCCGCGCAGCTGCGCGCCGAAGGCGGCAGTCTGCTGGCGACCACCTCGCGGCGCACGCCGCCGGCGTTGGTGGGTGCGTTGCGCAGTGCGTTCGCGGAGCTGCCGCATGTGATCTGGGGCGACGGCGGCGACGGGGTCAATCCGTATGCCGGTTTGCTCGGCTGGGCCAACCGGGTGGTGGTATCGCCGGATTCGGTGAACCTGCTGTCCGAGGCCTGCGCCACCCGCATGCCGGTGGCGGTGGCACTGGCGACACAAGCGCAGGGGCGGCTGGCGCAGTTCCAGCAGGCCTTGCGCGAACGCGGGCGACTGCAGCCGCGTTGGCTGGAGTGGCAGACCGCAGGGCGCATCGAGCCGCTACGCGAGACCGCGCGCGTGGCCGGGCAGGTGCGGATGCGGTTGGGCATTGCCGGCTGATGCTGGCAAGGGACGCACGTCCGAGCGCGCGAGGATGGCGGTAGGTTCAGGCCTCCCGCCGATCGCCCCCGTCAGCGACGACTGTGAACGGGAATTGCGTCGCAGCGAGCGGGCACGCTGATCGCGGCGCTATGATGCGCCGGCGGCACGGTGCCGCTGGAGAACACACGCCATGGATGATGCCCGTCGCCCACTGATCAAACGCCTGCACCGCGTCCTGTTGTGCGGTGTACTGCTGGGTACGGCGGCGATCGCGCAGGCCGAGCCGCAGTGCGTGGAGCGTTACCCCACGCCGGCCGCCCTGGCCTCGATGTTCGACGTGGCACTGGCCACCACCGAGACGCTGGATGCGCTGGAGGATGTGGACGTCGTGCTGATAGCGCGTGGCGGCCAGGACCTGAGCAAGTACGGCCTGCGCCACAGTCATGTGGCCTTCCTGCTGCGCGAGGACGACGGCCAGTGGCGCGCGGTGCACCTGCTCAATCCATGCAAGACCGATGCATCCCATCTGTTCCGCGAGGGCGTGGGCACCTTCATCGGCGAGACGTCCGCGCATACCGATCTGCGCATCGGCGTGCCGACGCCTGCGCTGCGCGCCGCGCTCAAGGCGATGCTGACCAAACCGGCGATCCAGGCGCGCGCCCTGCATGAGGCGCGCTACAGCGTGGTGGCCTACCCCTTCAGCACCGAATATCAGAACTCCAACCAATGGGTGCTGGAAGTGCTGGCCGCGGCCATGGCCCAGCTGGAAGACAACACCCTGATCGTCAACCGCACCCAGGTGCAGACCTGGTTGAAGGACCACCGGTACCAGCCCAGTACGCTGCACATCGGCGTGGGCAAGCGCCTGGGTGCCCGGTTCTTCGTGCCCAATGCCGCCGTTACCGACCACCCGGCCAGCGAGCGCATCTCCGGCAATTATTCCGTGGTGACGGTGGAGTCGGTGTTCGACTTCGTGCAGCAGCAGAAGGGTCTGCAGATGGAGTTGCCGATCGCGCACGTGCCGGTGGACGGCATTACCGCGCCCAAGCCGTAAGACCGCTGCACCGCAAACGGTGCAGGCATACTGACCCCCATATCGACGTCCCCAGGAGTTGCCCATGACACGGATTTCCCGTCTCGCTGTTTCCCCCTTGCTGGCTGTTGCGCTGTGCGCCGCCAGCCTGCCCGCCTCGGCAGAGGAATTGAGCCAGCAGCACCCGGTGGCCAGCAGCGTCATCGTCACCTCGGTGATGAGCGTGGTGGTGGTGACCGCGCCGATCTGGCTGGTCTCGGCCGGCTTGAGCAAGGCCAGCGACGGTTCGGCCCGACGCAGCCGCGCGCGTGCCGAGGCGAAAAAAGCCGGGCCACTGCCGCCGCTGACCGTGGAGAAGGTGGAACGCACCGCCGCAGGGGGCGTGCAACTGGCCCTGCAGAACCCGCAGGCGCCGGACGACCTGGCGGTGCTGGCCTGGCCGGCGCGCGCCGACAACCCGGTGGACGCAGTGAAGGTGGGCGACGTGCTGGCCTTTACGCCGTCCCAGGGTGGCGCCGGCTGGACAGTGGCCACGGCCGATGGCGCGGCGCTGGCGTTCCTGCCCACCGATGCGACCGTGGCCCAGAACAGCGAACCGAGCGCGCAGTGGTAAGCGTTGCGCGGCAATCAGGGTGCATGGCGGAAGGAGCGGCTGCATGAAGCCCATTGGACCCGTTGCGCGCGCGTCGCTGCTGGCGCTGGCGTTGGTGGCCACCGCCCTGCCCGCCACGGCGCAGAACCTGAGCCATGCCTCGCCGGTGACCAGCAGTGTGTTGACCACCTCGGTGGTCAGCCTGGCGGTGATCACCGCGCCGGTGTGGCTGAGTGCGCTGGGAGTAAGCGAGCTGCATGACGCCTCCATGCCGCACAACCGCATTGCCCGCGCCGAAGCGAAGAAGGCCGGCCCGCTGCCGCCGCTGACCGTGGCCCGCGTGGCGCACCAGGCCGACGGCAGCTATCGGGTGGACCTGAAGAACCCGCAGGCCCCGGACGAGCTGGCCGTGGTGGAATGGCCGGCACGCGTCGACAACCCGGCCGCCACCGTGAAGGCGGGCGACGTGCTGGATTTCCTCCCGACCCCGGCCGGTGCCGGCTGGACGGTGGCCAATGCCCATGGCACGGCGCTGGCGTTCCTGCCGACCACCGGTGCGGCGGCCTCCAGCATGAGCGAACGCTTCTAGATGAACCGGCCCGGGCTGGCCGCGGCCGGCCCAAGCCCGGATAATCCGCCGCTTCCCTGACTTCCCCGGTGCGCCATGCCTGTGCGTCCTGCCATTGCCTTTGCCCCGTTGACCGTGCCGTCGCTGCTGCTGGCGGTGCTGGCCATGGGCGTGGTGGTGCTGGGCAGCAACGTGCTGGTGCAGTACCCGATCAACGATTGGCTGACCTGGGGCGCCTTCAGCTATCCGGTGGCGTTCCTGGTGAGCAACCTGATCAACCGCCGCTTCGGGCCGCAGGCCGCGCGCAAGGTGGCCTGGGCCGGCTTTGCGCTGGCGGTGCTGCTGTCGATCTGGATCGCCACGCCGCGGATCGCGGTGGCCTCGTGCCTGGCCTTCATCGCCGCGCAGCTGCTGGACATCACCGTGTTCGACCGGCTGCGCCGCGGGCACTGGTGGCGTGCGCCGATGGTGGCCACGACCTGCAGCGCGACGCTGGATACGACGATCTTCTGGAGCATCGCCTTCGCCGGCTCCAGCCTGCCGTGGATCAGCTGGGCCGCCGGCGACCTGGCGGTGAAGCTGGCCATCGGGGTGTTCCTGCTGGCGCCGTTCCGCGCGCTGCTGTGGAAAATGGCGCCGCGTACGGCGTAGAGCCACCCCATGGGTGGCTTCGCGGTGCGCGGCGAAGAGCAGCCACCCATGGGGTGGCTCTACCCGGCTTCACGCATGGCGTGGCGTTACGCGTTGGAGGCGGCCTGGAACGGCAGGCCGGCCGCGTCGCAGGCGGCGCTGATGACTGCACGCGCTTCTTCCAGTGCCGGGGTTGGCGCAGCCAGGCGCGGGCGGCGGTCGAGGGTGCAGGCCAGGCCGACGTCCAGCAGTGCAGCGTGCGCGGCGTGCAGGCCGCTGCAGGTGCCGCCGGGTAGCCAGGCGATGTCGGCCAGGGCGTCGATCAGGCTGGGGGTGTCGCGCGGTTGCACGGTCTGGGGGTGCGCGGCGGCGCTGTCGAGCACGCCGGTCTGCAGCAGGAATTCGAGGTCGACGATGCCGCCTGCGCCCTGCTTGAGGTCCAGCCGTGCGGCATCGCTGCGGTCCAGTTCGGTGCGCATGCGCGCGCGCATCTTGAGCACGTCGGCGTAGAGCACAGTGTTGTCACGCGGGCGCGCCAGGGTGTCGGCGCGGACGCGTTCGAAATCGGCCAGCAGCGTGGCATCGCCGGCGATGCCACGTGCGCGCACCAGCGCCTGGTGCTCCCAGGTCCACGCGCGCTCGCGCTGGTATTCGGTATAGCTGGCCAGCGAGGACACCAGCGCGCCCTTGCCGCCATCGGGGCGCAGGCGCACGTCGATGTCGTAGAGGCGGCCGGCGGCGGTGACCGCGCCGAGCAGCGCCATCACCTTCTGCGCCAGGCGCGCGTACCAGCGGCCGGGGTCCAGCGGGCGCGCGCCGTCACTGCTGTCCTGGTCGGCCGGGTGGTCGTACAGGAACACCAGGTCCAGGTCCGAGCCGAAGCCCAGTTCCAGCCCGCCGAGGCTGCCGTAGCCGATGATCGCAAAGCGCCCGCCGGGAATGACGCCGTGCGCGCGCTGCATGTCCGCCTGCACCAGGGCCAATGCGGTGACCACCACGGCCTGCGCCAGTTCGGCGAGTTGCCGGGTGGTATCCACCGCGCGCTGGCGGCCATCCAGCGTGGCCAGGGCCATGCGGAAGCTGAGCGCCAGGCGGGTTTCGTTGAGCATGCGCAGCGCCGCTTCGGGGTCGTCGATGGCCAGGGCGGCATCGCACTCGGCCTGCATGCCGGTGGCGTCGGGCATCGGGCCGGAGACGCGCACGTCGAGCAGTTCGTCCAGCAGCAGCGGATACGCGGCCAGGCGTTCGGCCAGTAGTGCGCTGCGCGCGAGCACATCGACCAGACGGGCCAGCGCGCTGGGTTGTTCGTCCAGCAGCGCCAGATAGCTGGTGCGACGCAGGACCGCCTGCAGCAGGCCGAGTACGCGCTTGAGTGCGGCATCGGGCTGCGGTGAACGGGTGGCGGCGTGCAGCAGGGCCGGCAGCACGCGATCCAGGCGTGCACGTGCGTTGTCCGACAGCGACTTCACGCCGAGTGACTGGGCGAAATCGCGCAGCGACTGGTCGGCACTGTGCGGGTCGTGGAAGCCGGCGTCGGCCAGCACCTCGGCGCTGCCGTTGTCGGGCAGGCCGCGCCAGTAGTTGGCCAGTGCATCCGGTGCGGCCTGGCCCTTGCGCGGGGCCAGCAGCGCGGCGAATTCGGTGCTGACGCGATGGCGCTGCACATCGAGCGCGGCGAGCAGCGCGTCCCAGTCGGCATACCCCAACCCGGTGGCGATGCGCAGGCGGTCGATCGGGTCGGTGGGCAGGGCGTGGGTCTGCGCGTCGCGCAGCATCTGCAGGCGGTTTTCCAGCCGCCGCAGGTGGGCGTAGGCATGGAGCAGATCGTCGCCATCCTGCGCGGCCATCTGCCCGCAGGCGACCAGCGCCGGCAGCGCATGCAGCAGCCGACGCTCGCGCAGGCTGGCTTCGCGGCCGCCGCGGATAAGCTGCAGGGCCTGCGACAGGAATTCGATTTCGCGGATGCCGCCGGGACCGCGCTTGATGTCATCGAACATGTCGCGGCGCGAGACTTCGGCGGTGATCGCCGCCTTCATCTCGCGCAGTCCGTCCAGTGCGGTGTAGTCGAGGTAGCGGCGGTACACGAACGGGCGCAGGGTCTGCAGCCACGCTTCGCCGGCGGCGATGTCGCCGGCCACCGCGCGCGCCTTGAGCCAGGCATACCGTTCCCAGTCGCGGCCTTCGCGCTGGAAATACTGGTCCATGCCGGCGAACGACAGCGCCACCCGGCCGGCATTGCCGAACGGGCGCAGGCGCAGGTCGACGCGGTGGCTGAAGCCGTCCACGGTGGTTTCATCCAGCAGCTTGGCCAGCCGCTGGCCGAGCCGGGCGAAGTATTCCTCGGCAGCGAGCGGGCGGGCGCCATCGGACTCGCCGCCCTGCGGGTAGGCGTAGACCAGGTCGACGTCGGAGCTGAAGTTGAGTTCGCCGCCACCGAGCTTGCCCAGCCCGAACACCACCAGTTGCTGGGCGCTGCCATCGTTGGCACGGACCACCCCGTGGCGACCGGCGAATTCCTGTTCGAGCGCGGCCAGGCCGATGCCCAGGCAGTCTTCGGCCAGGGCGGTGGCACCGGCCAACGTGGCCGGCACGTCGTCCAGCCCGGCCAGGTCGCGCCAGATCAGCCGGGTGGAGGCGGCGGTGCGGTAGCGGCGCAGGCGCTGCTGCCATTCGCTGGGCTGCTGCGGATCCAGCGTGGGCAGCGGCAGCGGCGGGCAGCCCGGCAGGGTCAGCTGCGACAGCAGCGCCGGCTGGCGGCACAGGGTGTCGATGGCGAAATCACTGGTGATGGCCAGCAGGCGGACCCGATCGAGCACCTCCGCCGAAGGCGGCCAGTGACCGCCCTCGTTCAGCGACAGGGCCAGGCGCGACAGGGCGCGGTCAACCAGGGGGACGAGGGGGGCGGGGACGGCGTCGGCAGGGATCGGCATGCAGGGGATTATGCAGGGCATGCATGGCGCACCGGGCAGGAAGCGTGTTCACCGGTTTGGGCGGGCGTGCCTGGCGCAGGTCCACGCGGCAGACCCATCGGCGGCCCTTGTTCACCGGAGGCGAGACATAAAAAAGCCCGCTTGCAGCGAACTGCCAGCGGGCTCTGCTCCCTCCCCCACGTCGGGATGCAGGTCGATCTTCTAGGGTCGGCGAAGAACTTGCACGCTGCACTGCAAAACAATACTTGCGGGTACAGAAGTCGTTGCAAAACTGAACAGGGCCCCTTCCGGGCGTGATTGCCATCCCACCTTGGTCGCACACCCGGCGCTGCGTGGATCGCCGATAATGCAGATCCCCCCAAAAACGTTGTCGTCATGTCTGTCGATCGCATTGCCGACGCGCGTCTGCGTGACCGCGTTGTATCCGCCGAAGCCGCCGCCGCGCTGATTCAGCCCGGTGAAACCGTCGCCATGAGCGGCTTCACCGGCTCCGGTTACCCCAAGGCAGTGCCGATCGCGCTGGCCCAGCGCATCGAGGCGGTGCACGCCCAGGGCCTGCCCTTCCAGATCAGCCTGATGACCGGCGCCTCGACCGCCCCGGAACTGGACGGTGCGCTGGCCAAGGCCGACGGCATCGCCATGCGCATGCCCTTCCAGAGCGACCCGGATGCGCGCAACCGCATCAACGAGGGCAAGCTGGATTACATCGACATCCACCTCAGCCACGTGGCCCAGCATGTGTGGTTCGGGTTCTATGGCGAGATCGATACCGCGGTGGTGGAGGTCTCGGCGATCCGCGAGGACGGCTCGCTGGTGCCGTCCACCTCGGTGGGCAACAACAAGACGTGGCTGGACCTGGCCAAGAAGGTGATCATCGAGGTCAACGAGTGGCAGCCGGCCGGCGTGGATGGCATGCATGACATCTACTACGGCACCGCGCTGCCGCCGCACCGCAAGCCGATCCCGCTGGTGCACGCCAACGACCGCATCGGCGAGACCTCGCTGCGCTGCGACCCGGACAAGATCGTGGCGGTGGTGCGCACCAACGGTCCGGACCGCAACAGCCCGTTCAGTCCGATCGATGCGACCAGCGAGCAGATCGCCGAACACCTGATCGACTTCCTCAAGCACGAAGTGGCCAAGGGCCGGCTGCCGGCCAACCTGCTGCCGCTGCAGAGCGGCGTGGGCAACATTCCCAATGCGGTGCTGGCCGGGTTGGCCAAGAGCGGTTTCCGCGACCTGGCAGCGTTCACCGAGGTGATCCAGGACGGCATGCTCGACCTGCTGCGCGATGGCGTGCTGAGCTACGCGTCCTGCACCGGGTTCGCGCTGAGCCCGCAGGCCAATGAGACGTTCAAGGCGAACATCGATTTCTACCGCGAGCGCATCATCATGCGCACACAGGAAATCTCCAACCATCCCGAACTGGTGCGCCGCCTGGGCTGCATCGGCATGAACGGGATGATCGAGGCCGACCTGTACGGCAACGTCAATTCCACCCACGTGATGGGCAGCCGGATCATGAACGGCATCGGCGGCTCGGGCGACTTTGCGCGCAACGGGTTCCTGTCGGCGTTCCTGAGTCCGTCCACGGCCAAGAACGGCAGCATCTCGGCGATCGTGCCGATGGTGAGCCATGTGGACCACACCGAGCACGATGTGTCGGTGATCGTGACCGAGCAGGGCCTGGCCGATCTGCGTGGGTTGACGCCGCGCAAGCGCGCGCGGGTGGTGATCGACAACTGCGCGCACCCGGATTTCCGCGATCAGCTCAACGATTACTTCGACCGCGCCAGCCGCGACAGTTACGGCAAGCACACCCCGCACCTGCTGCCGGAGGCGTTGTCCTGGCACCAGCGGTGGCTGGATACCGGAACGATGAAGGCGTGATGTGGAAAGGCCGGGCAGATGCCCGGCCCTTTTTTCGACAGCGGCGGGGTGGGTGACCGGTCCGTGACGCAGCCGGACATGCGACCGAGGTAGGGTCGGTTCCGGAACGACCGCCGTGAACGAATCAACATCCGGTAACGCATGACCCTGGAACGCAGCAAACGCCTTTTTCGACGTGGGTCATGCCCTCACCGATCGCGGCAACTGCCACGGCGGTCGATCCGAATGCGACCCGACCTCAGGCGGCGCGCAGGGTCGCCAACGATTCGGCCTGTAGGCTGTCGTAAATAGCGAACTCGTCTTCGACCCGCATGCCCAGCGCCTGCTCGAACGCATCGCGGTTGTCATGCGCGGCATAGGCGCGCTGCTCTTCGCCGCCGAGGTTGGACTGGAAGATGCCCGCGGCACTGACCGGCAGGAAATCCTCGTAGACGATCGGGTCGGCGCTGGCCAGGCCGGCGGCGATCAGCGCTTCGGCTGGCAGGTCACCGACGGCAGCCGGGTTGCTGCGGCCGGCATCGGTGAGCGCGTAGCGGTAGTAGCCGAGGCCTTCGCGGCGCAGGGTGTCGTGGTCGTCCGGGAAGGCGGTGAACGCGGCCGCCAGGCGGGTCGGGTAATCCTGGCCGGTGCTGCCGGCGCCGCCGCTGTCGCGCGCCTGGGCGAGCAGCTGGTCGTACAGCGCGCGGCCCTTGGGGGTGAGTGCGAGGCCGCGTTGTTCGATTTCGCCGAAGCGCGCGGTGTGGGTGCCCGCGTCGGCCGCGTCGCCGGACGGGAAATGCACGGTTTCTTCCAGGGCCTTGAAGCTGGTCTGACGCAGCAGGATCGGGCAGCGGCGCGGCGGCGGGCCTTCGACCACGGCCTTGGCGTCGATGCCACGGGCGAGCATGCCGGCCTGGGCAGCATCAATGTCCAGCGTGCGCGGAGTGAGGTGGTTGATGTGCGGGCCACGGAAGCTGACCACGTCGGCGATCAGCCGATGCGCGTCATGCAGCGCATGGTAGGTGGCCAGCGATACGGTGGCATCGCCATGCCAGCGGAAGGTTTCCAGCGCTTCGATGACGAAGCGGCGGGCGTCGCTTTCGTCCAGTCCACCATCGCGCTCGGCCTGGGCGATCAACGCCAGCGCGGTGTCGGTGAAGATGCGGCGCTGGGCCAGGATGCGCGCGGATTCGTCGCGCAGTGCGGCGTCTTCGATCAGCTCCAGGCGCAGCAGCGAGGTGAACACGCGGAACGGGTTGTGTGCCAGCGCCTTGGCCGTGCGCGGGCGGAACGCGGTGGAATGCACCGGCACGCCGGCCACCGACAGGTCGTAATAGCCCACCGGGTGCATGCCCATGACCGCGAACAGGCGGCCGAGCGTGGCCAGTTCTTCGGCGGTGCCGACGCGAATGGCGCCATGGCGCTCCTGGTCCAGGCGCGCGCGTTCGTCATTGCGGTCTAGCTGGGCGACCAGCGCCGGATCGGCGGTGAGCACGGCATCGTTGATCTCGGCGACCAGGTCGACCAGAGTGCCGTAGAGCGGCACTTCGGTGCGGTACATGGTGGACATCGCCTGGGCGAACAGGCTGCGGATATCGTCGGGTGAAACGAAACGGTCGGCGCTCATTACGTACTCGGCAACGGATCACGGGGGAGGTGCAGCAATGCTGCATTGTCGCCGAGGATGGGGCTCATCGCGATCTGCAGAGCAGCAAAGGGGGGGGCGACGTGGGGCGGGTACGAAGTGCAGCCACGCATGGCGTGGCTCTACCCGGGATGGGGCCACGGGGTGTTTGGGGATGCGGGGATGTGTGGGTCTGCGCGAACGGTAGCCACGCATGGCGTGGCTCTACGCGGGATGGGCCACCGGGTGTTTGGGGATGCGGGGATGTGTGGGTCTGCGCGAACGGTAGCCACGCATGGCGTGGCTCTACCCGGGGTGGGGCCACGGGGTGTTTGCGGATGCGGAGATGTGTGGGTCTGCGCGGACGGCAGCCACGCATGGCGTGGCTCTACGCGGGATGGGCCACCGGGTGTTTGGGGATGGGGACATGTATGGGTCTGCGCGAACGGCAGCCACGCATGGCGTGGCTCTACCCGGGGTGGGGCCACGGGGTGTTTGGGGATGCGGGGATGTGTGGGTCTGCGCGAACGGTATCCACGCGTGGCGTGGCTCTACCCGGGGTGGGGCCACGGGGTGTTTGGGGATGCGGGGATGTG
>NZ_DAMAGC010000031.1:35637-38114 GCF_031995405.1 Stenotrophomonas sp.
TGGGTCTGCGCGGTGGGTCAGGGGCCGGGATCGGCGGCGGTCGCGTTGCGCTGGCGCTGGGCGCGGTCGCCGAGCTGGCGCTGCAGGGTGGCGTCGAGTTTGATCGGGCGGTCCCAGTGGTCGTGGCTGGCGACGATGGCCTGGCGCACGGCGCGCCAGTGCAGGTTGGTCGGCGTGACCGGCAGATCGCCGACCACCGCTTCCCAACGCTTCGGCTCGCCCTCCTCCGGCGTGGCGCGGGTCCAGGCCTGCACGCTGTCGCGGCAGGAACGCGCGATCGCCTTGGCCCAGAAGCAGGCGAAATAGATGTCGCCGGCCTGCCAGCCGTGGGTGTACATCAGCGCGGCGATGTAGCCGCGCGAGACGCCGCTGTAGCGCGCCACTTCGTCCAGGAAACTGTCCGGGTAGCGCTCGGCGTAATGGTTGATGTCGCGCAGCTGACCATCCACCCACGCATCGCCGGTATCGACGACATACGCCTCGGATTTTTCAGCGGTCTGCTGCGCCGATGCAGCCAGGGGCAGCATCGACAGCAGCAGCACCAGCAGTGTGCGCAGGATCATCACCGGATACCCTCGCAGGAATGCATGGCAGTCAGGCCTGGCTGGCCTTGGCTTCGATGCGGCGCAGCGCCCGCGGCCAGTCGAAGGCGGTGGGCGCGTCGACCATGCGCGGCTCATCGTCGGCCACCCCGTGCTGGGTTTCATGCGCCCAGGTCACCGCATACGGGGTGTGGATGCCCCAGCCGCCCAGGGTGATCACCGGCTCGATATCCGAGCGCAGCGAATTGCCGACCATGCAGAAGCGCTGGATCGGCAGGTTGAATTCCTCAAGCACGCGCGCGTAGGTTTCCGGATCCTTCTCGGACACGATCTCGATGCGCGGGAACAGGTCGCGCAGGTTGGCAAGCTTGATCTTGGCCTCCTGGTGGAACAGGTCGCCCTTGGTGATCAGCACCACGGGATACTCGCGGGCGATCTCGGTGACCGATTCACGCACACCGTCGATCAGTTCGACCGGATGGCGCAGGGTGTCATGGCCGATGTCCAGGATCTGCTGCAGGTCGCGCGCGCTGATCATCTGCCGGGTGATCTCGATGGCCGCTTCGACCATCGACAGGGTCATGCCCTTGACCCCGTAACCGAACACGCCGAGGTTGCGCTGCTGCACTTCCAGCAGGTGGCGCGCGGTCCGGGTGTCGTGCACGTCGATATAGCGCGACAGGATGTCTAGGTAATCCTGCTCGGCCTTGCGGTAATAGTCCTCGCTCTTCCACAGCGTGTCGTCACCGTCAAAACCGACCAGGCCGATGGCGCCGTTGGGCGCGGGCGTGGAGGTCATCATCGGGCAAGGATAACAACAGCGACCGGTGGACCCAATGACCGGATCGGCTCAGTGGCCGAAGGGGCGCGGGCCCGTCCAGCCCATCACGCCCGGATGCGGCAGGTCGATACGGGTGATCAGCCAGTCGCCCGGGCCGCGCCAGCTGAGTTCCCGGTAGCTGCTGGCCAGCTGGCCGTTTTCCTGCCACCACGCCATCAGGGCGGCGGGCGATTCAGGATCGTGCGGCTGGTACTGGAAGGGCAGGCCGCGCGCGTTGAGGGCGGTCAGCGCCGCGCGCAACGCTGGATTGGCCCAGCGCGGGCGATGGTCATCGAAGACCACCGTTTCGCAAACGGTGTCGGCCTGTCCGCTGGCGACCAGCACGATCTGGCCGGGACGCAGGTGCGAGACACGTTGCGGCGCCTGCTCGCCCGGCGCAGGAAAATACACATCGAAGGGGAGCCGGCGGCCAGGATGTTGCATGCGGCCATCATAAAAGAAGGGCGGCCGTAGCCGCCCTTCCCCCTCACTGCCGTTCACCGGTGTCCAGCGGTGTTGGGCCCTTGCCTGCACGTTGCTGCGATGGATCAGTTGCCCGGCTGCGCGCCGCTGCCACTGGCGGCCTTGCCCTGCTGGGCGGCCACGTACGACTTGTACTCATCCGGCGAAAGCTCGCCGTCCTTGTTGCTGTCGGCCTGGTCGAACACCTGCGCCAGGCCCGCGTTGACCTGCGCCTCGGCCTTGCTGATGGTGCCGTTGCCGTCGGTGTCCACGCTGGCCCAGGTCTGGCCGCCACCGTTGGCCTGCTGCGATGCCTGCGCGGCGGCACCGGCAGCCGAGTCAGCCGCCTGACCGGCCTGCGCAGCAGCCTGCTGGGCCTGCGCGGCCTGGTTCTGGGCCTTGGCAGCGCTCTGCTGCGCGGACTGGGCCATCGCCGGAATGGCCAGCACACTGCCTGCGGCGACGATCAGGGCGATCAGGGGCTTGCGGTTGCGAATAGTCATTTGGGTGGTCTCCTTTGGGGATGTCGCACGGTTCGTTGTTTCCGCACGGCCTCCACCCTGCCAGCCCGTTTGTGAATCGACATTGCGCTGCAATCGGCACTCGCACGCGCGCTTAACCACCTGTACGGAGCCTTCGATTACCGCAGTTGG
>NZ_DAMAGC010000032.1:0-37822 GCF_031995405.1 Stenotrophomonas sp.
CCACCGGTGCGAGGGTCATGGGGTCGGTTCCGTGGGGGATGCAGGGGTGCGGGGTGCAGTGGCGGTCAGAAGCCTTCGAGGACCAGCTTGCCGCGCGCGCGCTGGCTCTCGATCAACGCGTGGGCCTGGCGCAGGTTGGCGGCATTGATGCGGCCGTAGTGCTCGCCCAGCGTGGTGCGCAGCACGCCGGCATCGACCAGCGCGGCGACGCGTTCGAGCAGGTCGTGCTGGCGCTGCAGGTCCGGGGTGGTGAAGCTGGAGCGGGTGAACATCGACTCCCAGTTCAGCGACAGGCTCTTGCGCTTGAGCGCCATCACATCCAGCTGGCCCGGGTCGTCGATCAGCGCCAGCTGGCCCTGCGGCGCCAGCACCGCCACGATCTGGTCGTAGTGCTGGTCGGTGTGGGTCAGGCTGGCCACGTGCGCGACCGCGTCGATGCCCAGGCGCTGCAGGCCATCGGCAAGCGGCTGCGAATGATCGATCACATGGTGGGCGCCCAGCGCGTACACCCAGTCCTGGGTCTCCGGGCGCGAGGCGGTGCCGATCACCGTCAAGCGGGTCAGCTGACGCGCCAGCTGGATCAGGATCGAGCCTACGCCACCGGCGGCGCCGATCACCAGCAGGGTCTGCCCTTCGCCACCGCCCTCGGGGATGCGCAGCCGATCGAACAGCAGTTCCCAGGCGGTGATCGCGGTTAGCGGCAATGCCGCGGCGGCGGCATCGTCCAGGCTGGCCGGCTTGTGCCCGACGATGCGCTCATCCACCAGCTGGTACTCGGCATTGCTGCCGGGGCGGCCGATCGCACCGGCGTAGAACACCGCATCGCCGGGCTGGAACAGGCTGACCTCGCTGCCGACCGCGTCCACGATCCCCACTGCATCCCAGCCGAGCACGCGCAGTTCGTCCACGGCCACGCCGTTGCGCACCTTGGTGTCGACCGGGTTGACCGAGATCGCCCGCACTTCCACGCGCAGATCGCGCGGGCCGGGGCTGGGGATCGGCAGGGTGATGTCCTGCAGCGCGCGCGGGTCGCTGATCGGCAGGCCGTGCTGGGTATAGGCGATCGCTTTCATCGAGGGCAAGTCCATTCGGGAAGATGCACAGCCTGCGCTTCACGACAGCGGGCAGAAAGGCGCAAAATCGGGCAGCACTTTCACTGCAGGAATGAAAATGGTCCGCATCGATGATCTCGGGCTGTTCGTGCGCACCGCCGCCCTGGGCAGCTTCTCCAATGCCGCCCGCGAGGCCGACCTGCTGCCCGGCCAGGTCGCTGCGGCCGTGGCGCGGCTGGAACGCGAGCTGGACCTGCGCCTGTTCGTGCGGTCCACCCGCAGCCTGCGCCTGACCGCCGAAGGCGCGCTGTACCTGCCCTATGCCCAGGAGGTGCTGGCCACCCTGAGCGAGGGCCAGGCGCGGGTGCGCGGTGAAGACGCCGAGCTGCGCGGCGTGCTGCAGGTGGCCGCGCCCTCGGACCTGGGCCGCAACGTGCTGCTGCCCTGGCTGAGCGAGTTCCGCGCCGCGCATCCCAGGCTGCAGCTGCGCCTGCACCTGTCCGACCAGGTCGCCGACGTGTTCCGCGATCCGGTCGACATCGCCTTCCGGCTCGGCCGCTTCGACAACGCCAGCTACGTCGCCCTGCCGCTGCTGCCGGGCAACCGCCGGGTGCTGGCGGCCTCGCCCGACTACCTGGCACGGCACGGCGCGCCGGAGTCCCTGGAAGGTCTCAAGGACCACCACTGCCTGCTGTACCAACTGGCCGGCCGCGCCTACGACCGCTGGAATTTCGAGGTCGATGGCCGCCGCGTGGTGGTGCCGGTGCGCGGCAACATGGTCTGCGACGATGCCGACGTGGTGCGGCGCTGGGCGGTGGCCGGCGAAGGCATCGTGTTCAAATCCTGGCTGGACGTGTGCGGGGATGTCCGCGCCGGCCGCCTGCAGGTGCTGCTCGGTGGCGCCGGCGACAGCCTGCCGTTGAACCTGGTGTGCCCGCATCGCAAGCAGTTCTCGCCGGCCATCCGGCAGCTGCATGCGATGTTCGAACAGCGCCTGCAACCGCTGCTGAAGGATCTGCCACGCCTGCCCGGCTGACGCTATCGGCGGGCCTGGCAGTGCCGGACAATGGCGCTCCCCCGTAGTCGAGTCGCCGCCATGCCGTGGATGGGCATCCAGGACCTGTGGACCTTTGTCGCTGCCGTGCTGGTGTTCCTGGCATTGCCGGGCCCGGGTACGTTCACCCTGCTCACCGCAACCGGTCGCGGTGGCATACGCGGCGGTTACACCGCGCTGTTCGGGCTACTGGTGGGCGACCAGATCCTGATGTGGCTGGCGGTGGCCGGCGTGGCCGCGCTGCTCAAGGCCAATCCGCTGGTATTCCACGCAGTGCAGTACCTGGGCGCGGCCTACCTGGTGTGGATCGGCATCGGCCTGCTGCGCCGACCCCGCAGTACCGGCGAGGACGGCGGCGTCCGGCTGCAGCCCGGCCACTACTTCCGCCAGGCGGTACTGATCAATCTGCTCAACCCGAAGGCGATCATCTTCTACATGGCCTTCCTGCCGTTGTTCATCGATCCGGCGCGGCACCAGGGCGTGGCCACGTTCGCCACCATGGCGGTGATCATCTTCGTGCTCGGGCTGGCGTATTGCTCGGTGCTGATCGGGGTAGGCAACCTGTTGCGTCGTAGGATTCTTCAGCATCCGCGTGTAGGGCTTTTGCTGAGGCGTGTCGCCGGCATCTTCCTGATCGGGTTTGGCGTACGCCTCGGCGTCAGTGGCTGAGGCCCTGCCCTGCGTAGCGATGCGCAGCATGGTGGATGGCGCGGGCGGAAACCCGAATAGGCAGCATCATCCAAGCAAGATTTTTCAATCGATAACTTGAGATTCCGCGTGACGCCCTCGGGGTGTCCAATCGGTGCCAACGGTCGCGGTCACCGCGTCCACGCGGAGAACCGATGTCCCCGGTGTATTTCGTCCAGCACGTGTCCGGCCACGATGAGCATCTGCTCGGCATGGCCACCGGCCGCATCGATCTGGGCCATCCGGCGGTCGCCCGCATCCTCGCGGGCCTGAAGCCCTTGGACCGGATTGATCTGCGCACCAGCCGCTTCGACTGCCATGCCAGCCTGGCACTGGCGCTGCGCCGACGCATCGACGAGGCCGAGCGCATGGCCAACGGCTGGCGCCTGTTCGATGCCAAAGGCATGTTGCGCTGCAAGCGCTTCCCTGGCGATGCGCAGGTGATGTTTCCGCATGGGCTGCGCGATGGCGACCACTGGCTGCGTACGTTGCTCCAGCCCGGGTCCCGCGCGCGCTCCGACTGAGCGGGTCAGCGCGTGCGCATGGCCTGCCGCAGGTAGTCGATGAACACCCGCAGCTTGGGTGCCATCTGCTCGCGCGCCGGGTAGTACAGATGGAAACCGGCAAACGGCTGTTGCCAGTCCTGCAGCACGCACTGCAGCCGACCGGCGGCCACGTCGTCGGCAAACAGCGCCGCAAATCCCTGCGCCATGCCCAGCCCGGCGCGTACCGCGGCGTGGATCAGGCCCGCATCGTTGAAGACCAGCCGCCCCGCCACCTCGACCTCGAGGTCGCGCCCCTCGCGGGTGAACTCCCACGGCATCCGGCGCCCCGTGCTGAGACGGTGCACGATGCACTCGTGGGCAACCAAGTCGCCCGGCGTGGCGGGCACGCCGTGGCGGGCAAGGTAGGCCGGCGTGGCCACTACCACCTGGCGTTCGAGCGGCCCGATCGGCACAGCGATCATGTCGCGGGCCAGGCTCTCGCCCAGCCGGATCCCGGCATCGAAGCCGCCGGCGACCAGATCGGCCAGCGCCGTCTCCACGAACAGTTCCACCTCCACCTGCGGGTACAAGGCGAGAAAGCCGGGCAGGTGCGGCAGCACCAGCAGTTCGGCGGCGATGCGCGGCACGTTGATGCGCAGCTTGCCCGCCGGGACATCGCGCACGCTGTCCAGCGCGTCGAAGGCGGCATCGATCTGGGCCAGTCCCGCCCGCACCCCCTCCAGGAAGCGCGCGCCGTGTTCGGTAAGCCCCACGCGGCGCGTGGTCCGGTGCAGCAGGCGCACGCCCATGCCCGCCTCCAGCGCGCGCACGGTCTGGGACAGCGCCGACGGCGATACCCCAAGCTCGTCGGCGGCGCGGGTGAAGCTGGCATGGTGGGCGACGCGGGCGAAGGCGACCACGGCCGGCAGGGGGCGCTGGGGATTCATTGTGAAGCCTGGCTTCAAGGAAGATGCAGGAGCAGCCAGTTTATCCACATAGTCCACGGGAGGATGCTGGGCACCCGTCGATGCCCCATGCCATCTGGATAACGGCCGCCGGGCTATTCCTGTTTTCCTTCCCTCCGGAGCTTCCCCATGCAGACCCGCACCCTTGGCCGCCACGGCCCCACTGTTTCCGCGCTCGGCCTGGGCTGCATGGGCATGAGCGCCTTCTACGGCGGGCGCGGCAGCGACGCCGAGGCCACCGCGGTGATCCACCGCGCGCTGGAACACGGCGTGACCCTGCTCGACACCGCCGACATGTACGGCCCGCACACCAACGAAGTGCTGGTCGGCAAGGCGATCGCCGATCGCCGCGACCAGGTGTTCCTGGCCACCAAGTTCGGGATCAGGCTGGAACCCAGCGACAGCGCCGCACGCAGCGTCGATGGCCGCCCGGAGTACGTGATCGCCGCCTGCGACGCCAGCCTGCAGCGGCTGGGCGTGGACCACATCGACCTGTACTACCAGCACCGCGTGGACGCCAGCGTGCCGATCGAAGACACCGTCGGGGCGATGGCCCGCCTGGTCGAGCAGGGCAAGGTGCGCTTCCTCGGGCTGTCCGAAGCCTCGGCCGCGACCATCCGCCGCGCCCACGCGGTGCACCCGATCACCGCCGTGCAGACCGAGTTCTCGCTGTGGTCGCGCGATCCGCAGGACAACGGCGTGCTGGATACCGTGCGCGAACTGGGCATCGGTTTCGTGCCCTACTCGCCGCTGGGCCGTGGCTTCCTCACCGGCGCCATCCGCAGCCCGGCCGACTTCGATGCCGACGACTACCGCCACCAGTCGCCGCGCTTCCAGGGCGACAACTTCAACCGCAACCTGGCGCTGGTCGATGCGGTCACCGCGATGGCACGCGCCAAGGGCATCACCCCGGGGCAACTGGCGCTGGCTTGGGTGCTGGCACAAGGTGACGATCTGGTGCCGATCCCCGGCACCAAGCGGATCGCCTACCTGGAAGAAAACCTCGGCGCGCTGCAGGTGCAGTTTAGTGCAGCGGAGCTGGCCCGGATCGACGCGATCTTCCCGGCCAACGCCGCCGTCGGCGAGCGCTATGCCGCAGCGGCGATGGCCATCGTGAACCGCTGAGGGCACGGCCCATCCGTGCCGCCCTGCACCGGGGCGGATGGGCGACAATGGCGCGCCCCTCCGCCTCGACCGGATCTCGATCATGCGTTGGCTTGCCCCACTCCCCCTGCTGCTGGCATTCGCCCCGGCCCATGCCGAGGACATCCGCTGCCTGACCGGCGGCAGCGCCGACCAGATCCATCTGGAGTGGAAGCTGCCCGAGGCCGACACCGGCACAACACCGGTGAGCTTTGTGCGCTACGCCGGCAAGCGCCAATGGCTGCGCCTGACCCGGCTGTCCAACGAGGGCAGCGAGATGGCCGAAGGCCGCCCCTGGCAGTTCGACACGGTGTGGGAAGAGCATCTGGACGGCAAGGTGACCGGGCACTACGCGATCACCACCCAGGGCGCACGCGTCTACGGTTTCGACTACACCAACGCGCGCAATGGGCGGCAGACCCGCTTCAGCGAAGACATCGGTGCGATGACCGACAGCGGCTGCCACTGGGACTGACCGGGGGCCCGGCCACGGTTGTGCCGGTTTCGTCACCTCCGTCCCGGTCAGATGTCCGCTCGTCCGCTCGGGACGCTTGGCAGTAGTAATGCTGCACCGCGTTCGGTAAAACTCGCAGACTTGTCGTTAACAGTCATCCACCGCGAGGCCCCATGTCATTGCTCCGGCGCAAGTCCCTAGACCAAGTCACCGTCCATGAAGCCGGCAGGCGACTGGTTCCGACCCTGAGCTGGCCGCACCTGATCGCCCTGGGCATCGGTGCCATCGTGGGTACCGGCATCTACACCCTGATCGGGGTGGGTGCCAACCTGGCCGGCCCGGCCGTGCTGATCTCCTTTGCCATCGCCGGTGCGGTCTGCGCCTGCGCCGCGCTGTCCTACGCCGAACTGGCCACCATGATGCCGGCCGCCGGCAGCGCCTACACCTACAGCTACGCCGCGCTCGGTGAGACGGTGGCCTGGGTGGTGGGCTGGAGCCTGATCCTGGAGTACTCGCTGGTGGTGAGCACGGTGGCGGTCGGCTGGTCCGGCTACGCGGTCGGCTTCCTGCATGGCTGGGGCATCGACCTGCCGTTGACGCTGACCGCCGGCCCGCACGTGGAAGGCGGCTTCATCAACCTGCCGGCGGTGCTGATCACCTTCGTGGTGGCCGGCATGCTGATGGCCGGCACCAAGGAGAGCGCCACCCTCAATGCGATCCTGGTGGTGGTCAAGATCATCGCGCTGACGGTCTTCGTGGCCATTGCCCTGCCGCACTTCGACACCGGCCACATGGAGCCGTTCATGCCGTTCGGCTTCGCCAAGTCGGTGGGTGCCGATGGCGTCGAGCATGGCGTGATGGCGGCGGCGGCGATCATCTTCTTCGCCTTCTACGGCTTCGATGCGATCTCCACCGCCGCCGAGGAAACCAAGAAGCCCGACCGCGACCTGGCGATCGGCATCATCGGCTCGATGGTCGGCTGCACCATCATCTACGTGCTGGTGGCGCTGGCCGCCGTCGGCGCGATGAGCTACACGATCTTCGGCCAGAGCGCCGAGCCGCTGGCACTGATCCTGCGCGAGCTGGGCAGCCCGGGTGCGGCGAAGTGGATCGGCGCGGCGGCGGTGATCGCCTTGCCGACGGTGCTGCTGGCGTTCCTGTACGGCCAGAGCCGCATCTTCTTCGTCATGTCGCGCGATGGCCTGCTGCCGCGTGGCCTGTCCAAGGTCAGCGCGCGCACCGGTACGCCGATTGCGACCACGTTGTTCACCGCCGTGCTGGTCGCCGCGCTGGCCGGCGTGGCCCGCCTGGATGAAATCGCCGCACTGGCCAACGCCGGCACGCTGGCCGCGTTCACCGCGGTGGGCCTGTGCCTGGTGGTGCTGCGCAAGCGTGAGCCGAACCGCGTGCGCAAGTTCCGCACCCCGCTGGCCTATGTGGTCGGCCCGCTGGCGGTGATCGGCTGCGTGTACCTGTTCTTCAGCCTGCCCAGCAAGACCCAGCTGTACTTCCTGGCCTGGAACATCCTGGGCCTGATCGCGTACTTCGCCTACGGGCGTCGCAATGCGGTGCTGGGCAAGCAATGAGGCATCGCGCCGTCTCACCTTGGGGGCGGCACGTCGATATGAAAAAGGCAGGCCCAGGGCCTGCCTTTTTCTTTGGTTTTTCCCTCATCTTAGAGCATGACGCTACGCGGGTGGCCGGGGGTGCAGGCCGTTGGGATGGGTGCGTCTTCGATCGGGCTGGTCGCGAGCGTGAGGGCCCCTTAGCGGCCGGTAAGCAGGCAGAAGCCAAGCGGGTCGGTGGGTCGGGCGCTGGGCCCCCATGCCCTTGGAGGCGAAATAAAGGAGGAGGGGGCGGCCGCAGGCCGACGCCGGAGGACATTCGCCGGAAAGGGTATGGGGGCCCAGCGCCCGACCCACCGACTCCCGCTTGAGGCGAGGACGAGGGGGCGGCCGTAGGCCGACGCCGGTGCTCAGGGTGTTGCGGCCGCGGCGAGCTCGGCAGCGTGATCCTGTGCCTGCTGCATCACCCGCAGCAGGTTGCCGCCCCAGATGCCGGCGATCTGCTTCTCGCTGTAGCCCTTGCGCAGCAGCCACGCGGTGATCTTCGGCAACTGGCTCACGTCGGGCAGGTCGGCCAGGCCGCCGCCACCATCCCAGTCCAGCCCGATGCCCACATGTTCGGGGCCGACCACCTTGAGGATGTGCTCGAAGTGGGCGAAGAAATCGTCCAGCGTGGCCTTGCGCAGCGGGTAACGCAGGTCGATGTCCTCCAGCCCCTTCTTCAGCGCCACGCCCTGGGCGATGGTCATCCCGTCGTAGTCGCCGCCAAGCTGCTTCATCAACGCCTCCTCGGCCTGCGCCCGCGCCTCGGTCTTGCCGGTGTCGATCAGGTAGCCGCCATAGGCGTTGACCTGGATCACCCCGCCGGCCTTGGCCAGCTGTTTCAGGCGCACATCGTCGAGATTGCGCGGGTGGTTGTAGATCGCCTTGGCCGAACTGTGCGACAGCACGAACGGCACCGGCATGCGCTCGATCAGGTCGTCGAACACCGCATCGGAGGCATGCGACTGGTCGATGACGATGCCCAGCCGCACCGCTTCATCCACCAGTGCCTTCCCGGCCGGGCTCAGGCCCTTCCACTCGGCGCCATTCCGGGCGGTGGCCGAGTCGGCGAACTCGTTGTTGGCGAAGTGCACCGTGCTGAGCAGGCGCAGCCCGGCCAGGTGGTAGAAGCTGAGCAGCGAGGGATCATCGACCAGCGGGCTGGCGTTCTCCATGCTGATGTAGACCACGCGCTTGCCGGCGGCCTTGATCTTCGCCGCATCGGCGGCGGTCAGCGCGAGCTGGAAGGTGTCCGGGTGCGCGGCGAGCATCTCGCGGATCTCCATCAGCCGCAGCAGGCCGGCATCGCGATCGTGCTGGTGCGCCTGTGCGCTGCGGTCGCCCTGGTCGGTGTAGATCGCCCAGAAACCGCCGTCGAGCGCACCTTCGACCATGCGTGGGTAGTCCACCTGCGACAACGCGTTGTGGTCGTGGCGCTGGCGGATGTCGAAGCCGTCGCGGTGGAAGTTGGCCGGGGTATCGAGGTGGCTGTCCAGCGTCAGCAGGCGGTGCTGCAGCGTGGACGCCCTGGCCAGTTCCTGCGGGGTGAACTCGATGGCGTGGGCGGCCAGCGGCGTGCACAACGCCAGCGACACCAGCAACGACAGACTGCGCAACGTCATGGACGCCTCACCTTGGATGGGAAGCGTAGGACGATAGCGCTGTCGGACGACACGCGGTAGAGCCGGGCCATGCCCGGCGGCTGCGTGGCGCATTGCCGCGCTGCGCGCGGCCAGCCGGGCATGGCGCGGCTCTACCCGTTCCCAACGCCGTGGACCACCGGCAGGCACACCGTCAGGCGTGCCGGTCGTTGGGTCGGTCGGCCGGCAGACAGGCCGGCGTATGCCGACCGCCGGTCGGCACGCGCGCTGCTGTCAGTCCAGCACGCGGCAGAACACCGCCTTGAGGTAGCGCGATTCCTGCACATGGGCCATGAACGGATGGTCCGGGCCGGCGCCGGAGACCTTCAGGATCTGGATAGTGCGGCCGGCGTAGAACGCGGCGCGGCGCAGCATGTCCAGGAACTGGTCCTCGGCCACCAGGCCGGTGCACGAGAACGTGGCCAGCAGGCCACCGGGCTTGACCACGCCGAGCGCCAGCTTGTTCATGTCCAGGTACTTCTTCAGCGCGGTGATCACCTGGTCGCGGTCACGCGTCATCTTGGCCGGGTCGAGGATGACCACGTCGTAGCGCTCACCGCGGTTGGACGCATCGCGCAGCCACGGGAAGATGTCGGACTGGATGAATTTCGGACGCACGTTGTTGAGGCGCGAGTTGCCCTTGGCAATCTCGATGACGTCCTCGTCGATGTCGATGCCGACCACTTCGGCAGCACCGCGCACCGCGGCATACACCGCGAAACCACCGGTGTTGCAGCACAGGTCCAGCACGGTCTTGCCTTCCACCTGCTGGCTCAGCCACTGGCGGTTTTCGCGCTGGTCGGCGAAGAAGCCGGTCTTGTGCGCACCGGCCGGATCGGCGCGGAACTTCACCCCGTACTCGCTGATCACCGACGCTTCGGTGGTGGTGTTGCCGTGGAAGTCGAAGCTTTCCTGCTTCTGCACGTGTTCGTCGGCGAAGCTGTGGAAACGGCAGCCCGGGAACTGCTCGCGCAGCGCCTCATAGATCCATTCGCGGTGGCGGAACATGCCGGCGGCGAAGAACTCCACCACCACCAGGTCGCCGTAGCGGTCCACCACCAGGCCGGACAGGCCGTCACCCTCGCTGTGCACTACGCGCCAGGCGTTGGACACCTCGTCCAGCTTGAGCACGTCCCGACGCAGCGACACCGCCTGGGCGATCTTGCGCGAGAACCAGCCAGCGTCGACCGGAACGGCCTGATCGGTTTCCAGGATGCGCACGGCGATGCGCGAATGACCGTTGTAGAAGCCGCGGCCGATCCACTCCCCGTCCACGCCGACAACGTCGACGATGGCACCGGGCTTGGGACGGACGGCAGGCTTTTCGACCAGTTTCTGGAAGATCCACGGGTGGCTGGAGCGCCAGGCGTTCTTGAGGCGGACTACGGGGGCAGGGGTATTCATCCGGATATTGTATCCGGGAAGCCCGCAACCCCAGGTACCCGGGGCGATCCCCAAGGCCCGGTGGCGCTGGCGGCCGCGGCCCTCGGCGCGCTAAACCCGGGCTGTGCGTGGTTGACGGCCAACGGCCGTCGCTCCCGATGGCAGGCGACCTGGGTACGCCGGCCCTTCATTTGACGCCGGGCCCGGCAGCCCGCAGAATCGGCCCCAGAAGGGGAGTAGCTCCCAGACGTTGTCGCCGTCAATTCGAGCCCGCAGGCTCCGGTGCAACGGCAGTCCCACCCATCGGGACTGCGAGCGAGACCTTCGCCGTATGGCGAAGCTCTGTCTCCCCGGATCCCCCCGATCCTCCGTTGCAGATCCTCGCCCTCCGGCTTGAGGCATTCATTTTTCCAACGGACAAACCCATGCAGACGATCGGTAATTTGTGGTTGTGGGGCGGCTTCGGCGCGGTGGTGGTCATCGCGTTGCTGGTCGATCTCGTATTGATGCGACACGGCGGGCCGCACAAGGTCACCTTCAAGGAGGCCCTGTGGTGGTCGGTCGGCTGGGTCCTGCTGGCCCTGGCCTTCAACGGTGGCCTCTGGTACTACCTCAACGAGACCGCCGGCCAGGTAGTGGCCAACAAGGTCGGCCTGGAGTTCCTCACCGGCTACCTGGTTGAAAAAGCCCTGGCCGTGGACAACATCTTCGTGTTCCTGATGATCATGGGCTACTTCGCGGTGCCCGAGGAACAGCGGCAGAAGGTGCTGATCATCGGCATCCTGGGCGCGATCGTGCTGCGTACGATCATGATCTTCGCCGGCAGCGTGCTGCTGACCAAGTTCCATTGGCTGCTCTATGTGTTCGGCGCGTTCCTGCTCTTCACCGGCTGGAAGATGTGGTTCTCGGCCGGAACCGAACCGGACCTGGAAACCAACCCCGCCCTGCGCTGGATGCGCAAGCACCTGCGCCTGCTCCCGGACTACGCCGGCAACGCGATGAGCGTCATGCGAAACGGCAAGCGCTGGTTCACCCCGCTGTTCGTGGTGCTGATCCTGATCGCGGTCACCGATGTGATCTTCGCCGTGGACAGCATCCCGGCGATCTTCGCCATCACCACCGACCCGTTCATCGTGCTCACCTCCAACGTGTTCGCGGTGCTGGGCCTGCGCGCGATGTTCTTCCTGCTGGCCGGCATGGCCGATCGCTTCTACCTGCTGCCGTACGGCCTGGCCCTGGTGCTGGCCTTCATCGGCATCAAGATGATGCTGATCGATATCTTCAAGATCCCCACCCCGATCTCGCTGGGCGTGGTCGCGGTGATCATCGCCGCCACCGTGGTGCTGAGCCTGAAGAACCCGCCGAAGACCGGCGACGCGTGACCCTGCATGCCACCGGCGGGATTGTCCCGCCGGTGGCACTACTCTCTCCCGTCGCGTTGCCCTTGTGTTCAGCCCGGGCGACGCAATCCCTTAGGGTATGAACGACAACCTGCCCCTGCCCGCCGGCGAGCCGCCGGTCTCCCCCCGCAGCGACCACGGTCGTGTGATGCGGGCGTTCAACGCCAGCCTGGCGTTCGTGCTGGTGCTGGTGGCGGTGTTCACCGCGCAAGGGCATTTCGACTGGCAGCCGTGGGCCGTTTCCCCATTGGACAGGGCCGGCCTGCTCGGCATTCTCGGTGCGCCGCTGCTGCATGGGTCGGTCGAGCACCTGGGCGCCAACGCGGCGGCCCTGCTGATCCTCGGCACCCTGGCCGGCAGCGTCTATCCCAAGGCCACCCTGCGCGCGCTGCCGCTGCTGTGGATCGGCTCGGGGCTCGGTGCCTGGCTGCTCGGCGATATCGGCAGCCACCATCTGGGCGCAAGCGGCATCACCCACGGCCTGATGTTCCTGGTGTTCGTGCTCGGCCTGCTGCGCCGCGACCGTCCGGCCATCGCCGCCGGGCTGATCGCGTTCCTGTTCTACGGCAGCATGCTGATCACCATCCTCCCGCACGAGCCGGGAGTGTCCTGGCAGTCGCACATGGGCGGCGCCTTCGCCGGCATCCTCAGCGCGCTGCTGTTCCGCCTGTCCGACCCGATGGCCCCGCGCAAGCGCTACAGCTGGGAAGACGAGGACGAGGACGACGCGGAGCTGCAGCGCGACAGCGACCTGGAGCCACCTTCGCCGCAGCGGGTGCCGGTGCTGTGGCAACCGCGCGAAGGCCAGGACTACGTGGTGCTGCCGTTCCGCCCGCGGGAGCCGGGCTCGACCCGGGACTGACGGCCGGCGCCTCCAACGACAACGCATTCAATCCCGGTAGAGCCACGCCATGCGTGGCTGCCGTCCCCCGAAAAATCCGCTGCCTGCGACCCGGCATCACCGCCGCCACGCATGGCGTGGCTCTACCGGTGCAGCGCGCGGTCAGTTGCCTGCCGTCGCTGCCGCGTCCCCGTCCACCGCGCGCCGGCCCAGGGCCGGGTCGTCGGTGAAGAACGCATCGATACCGGTGGCCAGGTAGGCGCGCATCTCGGCCACCGAGCCGTCGGCGTTGCGCGCGTTGGCCTCGCCCCTGCGGAACTCGGCAGCCTGGAAGTAGTTCTCCGGGCGGAAGGTATACGGGATCACCATCAGGCCGGCGGCGTGCGCGTCGCGCACCAGCGTGGTCGGCGTGCCCAGCTTGCCGGCCGCATCCAGCGGGATAACCATGCGCAGGCTGGGGCCGATGCCATCGGCATAGCCGGCCACCTGCGCCAGCCCGGCCGGGGTGATCATGTCGGCATAGCGCTGGCTGCCCTTGGCGGCCAGCACGTCGCCCGGCTGCTGCCTGGGGTCGCCGAGCAGCTGCAGCAGGCGGATGTTGCTGTCGCGGCCCAGCTTGCTGCGCAGGTAACGCAGGTTGCCGACCTCGAAGGACTGGATCGTCACCGGGGCCACCCGCGTGTACGCGTTGCCCTGCAGCGCTGCCAGCACCTTGTCTTCCATCGGCAGGCCGATGCCCTTGAAATAGGTGCCGTGCTTGATCTCCGGCACCAGCCCGATGCCGCGGTTGGCACGCCCGGCCTGCTGCACCAGGAACGCGATGATCTCGTCCAGCGTGGCAATGCGGAACTGCCCATCGAAGGCCGTGCTGCGCAGCCGCGGCAGCCGTTCGCGGGCGTAGAGGGTTTTCAGCTCGGCCAGGGTGAAGTCTTCGGTGAACCAGCCTTCCATGCGCTCGCCGTCGATGGTCTTGACCGTCTTGCGGCTGGCGAACTCCGGGTGCGCAGCCACGTCGGTGGTGCCGCCGATCTCGTTCTCGTGGCGCGACACCAGCACCCCGTCCCTGGTCATCACCAGGTCCGGTTCGATGTAATCGGCGCCATCGGCAATGGCCTGTGCGTAGCTGGCCAGGGTGTGCTCGGGCAGCAGCGCGCTGGCGCCGCGATGGCCATACACCGCCGCCTTGGGCGTTGCGGGGGACGTGGATTCAGCGCTCATGGCCACCGATGGTGCCACGGCCAGCGACAACAGCAACACACAACCCCACGACGACTTCGACACTGCAAACCCCTGAGTGATGCGCCCCGCGCCAACGCGGCGGGGCGTGGAAAGGACCGGCGCATTGTGGTGGTGCGGTGTGACAGGGGGAAGAAAGCCGCCCCTACTTGCCGATACAGAAGCTGGAGAAGATCCGGCCCAGCAGGTCATCGGCACTCATGCGACCGGTGATCTCGCCCAGTGCGTCGTGGGCCAGGCGCAGTTCCTCGGCGGCCAGTTCCAGGTGCTCGTGCACCAGCTCGGCTTCGGCGCGCTCGGCGTGGCCGATGGCCAGCACGATGGCCTCCACGTGCCGGGCGCGGGCGGAGAATTCGCCTTCCACGCTGTCCCCGGCGCTGCCGCTGGCCAGTTCGCGCAGGCGCGTGTGCAGCCGGTCCAGGCCCAGGCCGGTGGTGGCCGAGACATGCACGATGTCGGGGTCGTCGGTGGCCGGGAGCGCGGCGAGCAGGTCGCTCTTGTTGTGGATCCACAGCTGCTGCGGCACCTCGGCGATCGCCTCGCGCACCGCCGCGTGTCCGGCCTGCGGGTCGCGGGCGTCGAGCACGATGATGGCAAGGTCGGTGCGCTGCATCTCCGCGTGGGCGCGGCGCATGCCCTCGCGTTCGATCGCATCGCCGCCTTCGCGCAGGCCGGCGGTGTCGACCAGGGTCAGTTCCAGTCCGTCGATGCGGATGGTTTCGCGCAGGGTGTCGCGGGTGGTACCGGCGATGTCGGTGACGATGGCCCGTTCGCTGCCGGCCAGTGCATTGAGCAACGAGCTCTTGCCGGCGTTGGGCGGCCCCACCAGCACCGCGTGCAGGCCATCGCGCAGACGCCGGCCGCGTTCGGCATCGTCGCGCAGCTGTGCCAGCGCGCGCAGCGCCTGGCCCAGTCCGGCGCGCACCTGATCGCCACCGAGGGTATCCAGCGGCTCGTCGGCGAAGTCGATCGCCGCCTCGACGTGGATGCGCAGCAGGACAAGCTGTTCTGCCGCCTCATCGACCCGGCGCGAGAACACCCCGTCCAGCGAGCGGCGGGCGGCGCGTGCCGCGCGGGTATCGCTGGCGGCGATCAGGTCGGCGATCGCCTCGGCCTGGGCCAGGTCGAGCTTGCCGTTGAGGAAGGCCCGTTCGCTGAACTCACCCGGCCGCGCCTGGCGCGCGCCGAGGGCGATGCAGCGCGCAACCAGTTGCTGCAGCAGTACCGGGCTGCCATGGCCCTGCAGCTCCACCACTTCTTCGCCGGTGAAACTGTTGGGCGCCGGGAACCACAGCACGATGCCATCGTCGATCACCTCGCCCCGTGCGTCGCGCAGGCGCGCGTAATGGGCGTGGCGCGGGCGCAGCGTCGGCGCGCCCAGTGCGGTGGCGATGGACGCCGCACGCGGACCGGACAGACGCAGCAGGCCGACGCCGCCGGCGCCAGGCGCACTGGCGATGGCCACGATGGTGTCGATGTTGGACGAGGCGTTCATGGCTTACAGCTTCTCCAGCTGCGCACGGGCCTGCGCAGCGCCGCTGCCCTGCGGCTGCAGCGCCAGGTAGGTGGTGTAGGCCTGCCGCGCCCTGGCCTTGTCGCCGGCGTGGAAGTACGCATCGCCCAGGTTGAGGTGGGCCACCGCGCGCGAGGGATCGATCTTCAGGGTGTTCTCCAGCCAGCGCGCGGCTTCGGCGTAGCGCTGCTGGCGGTAGTAGACGAAGCCGAGGTTGTTGGCCGCCTGGGCGAAATCCGGGCGCAGCTTCAGCGCCTCGGTGAACTGCGCGACGGCCTCGTCGTAGCGCTTCTCGCGGTACAGCTGCAGGCCGCGGTCGTTGGCCTGCTGCGCGCGCTGGCGATCGGACGTGGGCAGCGCTGCGGGCACCACCAGCGTGCTCTTGCCGCCCTGCAGGTCGGGAACGGTTACCGGCGCCTGGGTTTCGCCCTTGGCATCCTGCGCCGCATCGACCTTGTTGTTCAGTGCAATGGCGTCGGCCGAGAGCTGGTGCGTGTCGGCGTTGAGGTACTCCTGGCTGTCGGGCACCTGGAACACGAACTCGCCGCCCTGCGAGCCGGGCAGGCTGCCGAACGCCGGGGTCTGCCGCGATACCGCCGACACCGCCGGGGCCACGTAGGCGGCCAGCTCGGTGCCGGTGATCAGGCCATCGCCGTTGAGGTCGCCCTTGCCGGCCAGCGCCTGCAACAGCACCCAGGTGAACACCGAATGCCCGTTCGGACCGCTGTCGGCCACCTCCTGGTCGACGCCACCGGCGGTGAGCATCTGCCGCGCGCTGCGGCGGGCGTTCCCGCGCAGGAATGTCGACGACGATCCGCCGCCGCGGGTCAGCCCCAGCCCGCTGTAGCAGGCATCCATCACGAACAGCACGTGCTTGGCCTGCATGCTTTCGGCGATGTTCTGGATGTCGGTCATCGCGATGGCATCGGTGGCGAACGCATTGGGATCCGAATCCACCGGAATGATGTAGCCCAGGTCGCGGCCCGAGGCCAGCCGGCGGGTGGCACCGTGACCGGCGAAGAACACGAACACGCGGTCGTTCCTGCCGGTGCGGTCATCGGCCAGGCGATCGTGGAAGGCGGCCAGGATGTTGTTGCGGGTGGCCTGCTGGTTCTTCAGCACGATCACCTGCGAGGACGGGAAGCCGAACTGCCCGGTCAGGGTGTCGGCGATGGCCTGCGCATCATGGCTGGCGTATTCGAGCTTGGGCCACTTGGCGTAATCATCGATGCCGACCACGATCGCCCAGGATTTCTCGTAGCCACTGGTGACCGTGGTGTCGCTGGCAGCGGCCTTGCGCGCACGGCCGACGCTGAAGTCGCGGCCATTCCAGCCGGCGAACTGGTAGCCGTCGGCGATCAGCCGATCCAGGATCTGCGGCAACGCCTTCACCGCGCGGTCGTGGATGTCGTGGAACAGGATGATGCCGCGCTGCTCCTTCTGCACCTGTTCGACCACGCGCTGCACGATCGACTCGGGAACCGGGTCGGCCCAGTCCAAGGAATCGATGTTCCACATGATCGACTTCAGCCCGGCCTCGTTGAGCAGCTGCAGGCCCTCGGCGTTGCGCGCGCCGTACGGGAAGCGGAACAGCGGCGCGCGCTTGTCGTCAACGTCCTTGAGCAGCGTGTCGGTGGACAGCACCTGTTCGCGCAGGGCGTCGCCGGTGGTCCGCGAGAGCTGGGCGTGGGTGAGGCTGTGGTTGCCCACCGCGTAGCCCTGCTCCATCAGGTCGCGGCTGATGCGGGCCAGCGGCCCCAGCGTGACCTTGCCATCGGCCTGCACCGTGCCCAGGTTGCGGCCCACTTCAAAGAACACGCCCGGCACGTCGTAGCGTTTGAGGAGGGCCACCACTTCATCGGTGTAGGCCTTGTGCGGGCCATCGTCGAAGCTCAGCACCACCGTCTTGGGCGGCAGGTCGCGGCCGAAGATCTCGCGGTCGCTGTCCTTCATCGACATCGGGTACGGCTCGATCACCCCGTAATCCCGCAGGATCGCCTCGCGGTTGTACTGCTTATGCAGGTGGGCGATGTAGTCCTCCCACTTCTCACGCTTGAGCGCGATGGCGCGGGTGCGGTCGAAGCGGCTGAAGATGCGGGTGATTTCCTGGTTGTAGTTGCGCTCGATCTCATCCAGCCCCTCCAGGTCTTCGCCGATGCGCTGGTGCAGCTTCACCGCCGGCAGCGAGGAGTCGGTGCCGACACGCTCGTGCAGGGTGCGCAGGACTTCGCGGAAGGCCAGGCGATCGGCGTCGAACAGCTCCGGAGCCGACTCGATGTAGTCCAGCACCGTGCCCAGGGTGGCGAAGCGTTGCGGGCTGGTGCCGCGCAGCAGGGTGTCGAACTGCGCGGCGATCGCCTCGCGCTGCTCCAGCCCATCGTGGAACAGCTGCTGGCCGACGCGGCTGGAGGTGGCGCGGTCGGCCGGCGACTGCTGCGCTTCATCGGCCAACAGCACGATGATGCGGCGGTGGCCGTCGAGCAGCTTCTGCAGCGCGGTAAGCAAGGGTGCGGCCGCCGGATCGGACGCGGCGGCGGCCTGCGCGCTGGCCTGGGTGACCCCATCAGTGCTGGCTGCGGGTTTGTCCCCACACCCGGCCAGCGCCAGGGTAAGCACCAGCGTGGGCAAGGACAGGCGGAACAGCGACGGCGCAGCGGGCATGGAGTGGCTCGGGGAAACGGGGCAACGGTGGCGGCGATTGTATCGCCGCCAAAGAAAAACCCGCCGGGTGGCGGGTTTTTCAGGGCAGCCGAGCAGCGGTCGGCTCTACTTCTTTTTGGTGGGGGCGGTGGTCGCCGGCACCGGGTCGCTGCCGTGGCGCTTGGTCATCCACCACTGCTGCAGCAGGCCCAGGCCACCGTTGACCACCCAGTACAGCACCAGGCCCGACGGCATGAAGGCCATCATGACGCCGAACACCAGCGGCATCATCTGCATCATCTTGGCCTGCATCGGGTCCATGCCCGGGGCCGGGGTCAGCTTCTGCGTGGCCCACATCACCGCCACGTTGATCACCGGCAGGATGAAGTACGGGTCACGCGCGGTCAGATCCTGGATCCAGCCCAGCCACGGTGCCTGGCGCAGTTCCACCGACTCAACCAGCACCCAGTACAGCGCGAAGAAGATCGGCATCTGGATGAGGATCGGCAGGCAGCCGCCCATTGGATTGATCTTTTCCTTCTTGTACAGCTCCATCATCGCGGTCTGGAACTTCTGGCGGTCATCGCCGTAGCGTTCCTTCAACTGCGCGATGCGCGGCTGGAAGCGACGCATCTTGGCGCCACTCTTGTACTGCACCGCCGACAGCGGATACAGCACCAGCTTCAGCAGCACCACCAGGCCAACGATCGCCCAGCCCCAGTTGTTGACGACCTTGTGGACCTGGTTCAACACCCAGAACAGGCCCTGGCCGATCACCGCCATCAGCGAGAAGCGGCTGTAGTCGACCACGCGGTCCAGGCCCTTCACGTCTTCCTTGGCGATCAGGTTGACCAGCTTCGGGCCGACCCACAGGCGGGCTTCGGTGCTGGCCTGCTGGCCCGGGGCGACCGTGAAGGCCGGGCCGGTGGCCTGGATCTGGTCGCGACCGTCATGCTGGGACAGCGCGTAGTTCGCGGCTTGGTCGGTCTGCGGGATCCACGCGGTGAAGAAGTGGTGCTGCAGCATCGCCAGCCAGCCGCCGGTGATGGTGCGGTTGAGGTTGCCATCGTCCAGGTAATCCTTGAACGCGCGACGCTCGTGACCGTCCTGCGGGCTGAACCAGGTCGCGCCGTTGAAGCTGAACGAGTCCGGGTTGGTCATGCTGCGCGACAGGATGGTCGGGGTGCGGTCCAGGGTGCGGTACACGTAGCCGTTCCACGGCGCGGTGCTGCCGTTGACCACCTCGTCCTTCACCTTGATCGCGTACTCGTTGCGACCCAGCGTGTAGGTGCGACGGATGCTGACGCCGTTCGGGCCATTCCAGACGAACGGGATCTGCAGTTCCTTCTGCCCCTTGCCCAGCACGAAGTCGTGGTTGTCGCCCACCAGCTTGAAGCCATTGGCTTCCGGCACCGGGGTTCCCTTGTCCTGGCTGGTCCAGCCACTCACCGCGCGGTATGGGTGGGTGCTCTCTTCGGTCAGCAGGCGCACCGGCGGGCTGCCGTCCGCCTTGGTCTGCGGGAACTGCAGCAGTTCGGCGTCCAGCACGGTGCCGCCGTCCAGCACCAGACGCAGTACGTCGGTGGTGACGGTGACGCGGGCGCCGCCGGCCTGGGCCTGCGCGGCCGGCTGGGTCGCCGGGGCACTGCCCGGGGCCTGCGGCACCGACGCACCGGGGATGGAACCTGCCGCGCCCGGCACGGTTGCCTGGGTCTGCGCGGCAACCGGCGGCGGGGTCGGTGCGGCCTTTTCGCGGCCCCACTCCATCCACAGCAACACGGCCACCATCAGCCAGGCAAAAATCAGGAAAACGCGGGTCTGGTTCATCAGCGGGCAGGCTCGACGGGGCCGGCATGCGATGCCGGCTCGGGCTGGGAAGAAAGGGGTGCAACGCCCAGGGGCGGCGGCATTGTGCCGTCCGCGCCCGGCATGGGCAATGCGCCAAGACGGCGCAGCAGGCGTTCGAAGGCCTGGCGGAGTTCTGGATTGCTGGCAGTACGGGCGGCGCTACGGGCAACGACGACGAAATCGCCGGCACTCATCCACGGCCGTAGGTGGCGTGTGGCATCGCGCAGCACACGCTTCACTCGGTTGCGACCCACGGCTCGGGGATCGACTTTGCGCGACACGGCGAGACCCAACCTGGCTGGCGTATCGCTCTTCAGCCAGTGCAGGGTCATCAGCGGATCGGACACACGGCGGGCGCCGTTGAAGACCGTTGTATATTCGGCACGCGTACGAACCCGCGCAGAGCGAGGGAATCGCTTGCGCGGGTCGGAACTGCTCACAGTCAGGATTGCGTCTGCCGCGGGAAGCGGCATTGCAATCAAGCGCTCAGGACTTTACGGCCCTTGGCGCGGCGACGCGACAGGATCTTGCGGCCGTCAGCGGTCTTCATACGGGCACGGAAGCCATGGTCGCGCTTACGCTTGAGGTTGCTGGGTTGGAAAGTGCGCTTGGTGGCCATGCGGGGCCTCTATATGAAGGGGACGGAAAGAACCGGAAATTCTATAGACCTGATCAAGGTGCCGTCAAGTGCTTGTCACTACGGGAATTCATCGGGCTGTGCAATAGCTGTGGATCATTTTGTGAATAACTTCGGGACAACCATTCCCGGCCCCCCTCGTCGGTGGTAGTCTGCGCCATCCATTCTTTCCCCCTTCCGGCCTGCGGTGCGGCGGTTTTCCACGCCTGTCCCCTGGCCCCAGACGATTATTGCCGATGGATGCCTGGTCCCGTTGTCTCGAACGCCTTGAAGCGGAGTTCCCGCCCGAGGATGTTCACACCTGGTTGAAGCCGCTGCAGGCCGATCTGCGCGTGGACAGCCTGGTGCTTTATGCGCCAAATGCCTTCATTGTCGACCAGGTGCGCGAGCTGTACCTGCCGCGCATCAAGGAACTGCTGGCGCACTTCGCCGGCTTTGGCGACGTTTTTCTTGAAATCGGCTCGCGTCCGCGGGCTGCAGAGGCGCAGATTGCGTCGAATCCGGGCTTCTCCCCGCCTGTCGTGGCGGCCGAACCGCTGGTGCCGTTCGCCGGCAACCTGGATTCGCACTACACCTTCGCCAACTTCGTGGAGGGTCGCAGCAATCAGCTGGGCCTGGCCGCGGCGTTCCAGGCGGCGCAGAAACCGGGCGACCGGGCGCACAACCCGCTGCTGCTGTACGGCGGCACCGGCCTGGGCAAGACCCACCTGATGTTCGCGGCCGGCAATGCAATGCGCCAGGCCAACCCGGGCGCAAAGGTGCTGTACCTGCGTTCGGAACAGTTCTTCAGCGCGATGATCCGTGCGTTGCAGGAAAAAACCATGGATCAGTTCAAGCGCCAGTTCCAGCAGGTGGACGCGCTGCTGATCGATGACATCCAGTTCTTCGCCGGCAAGGACCGTACCCAGGAAGAGTTCTTCCATACGTTCAACGCCCTGTTCGACGGCAAGCAGCAGATCATCCTGACCTGCGACCGGTACCCGCGCGAAGTCGAGGGCCTGGAAGCACGGCTGAAGTCGCGACTGGCCTGGGGCCTGTCGGTGGCCATCGAGCCGCCGGACTTCGAGACCCGCGCTGCGATCGTGCTGGCCAAGGCACGTGAGCGTGGCACCGAGATCCCCGACGATGTGGCGTTTCTGATTGCCAAGAAAATGCGCTCCAATGTCCGCGACCTCGAGGGTGCGCTGAATACCCTGGCCGCACGCGCCAACTTCACCGGCCGTGCGATCACCACTGATTTTGCGCAGGAAACCCTGCGCGACCTGCTGCGCGCCCAGCAGCAGGCGATCAGCATTCCCAACATCCAGAAAACCGTGGCCGACTACTACGGGCTGCAGATCAAGGATCTGCTGTCCAAGCGCCGCACCCGGTCGTTGGCCCGTCCGCGCCAGGTAGCCATGGCGCTGACCAAGGAACTGACCGAGCACAGCCTGCCGGAAATCGGCGATGCCTTTGCCGGCCGGGACCACACCACGGTGCTGCATGCCTGCCGGCAGATCCGGACGTTGATGGAAGCGGACGGCAAGTTGCGGGAAGACTGGGACAAGCTGATCCGGAAGTTGAGCGAATGATGCATGTACGCCGCTAAGGCGTCATCGCATAAAACGGTGCAGAATCCGGTAGCAAGCAGGGGACAGGGTGTGGATAAGAATGCTGTTCCATCTGGACGCAAAGTTATCCACAGCATTGCCCTCCCCTTCGGGGCTAGTAATGCAGAGGGTTTCGAGGTCTGAAACCCTTTTATTTACAAAGACTTAGCTGTGTTCTCCAGCGATTCTGGCGCTACCATCACCACCAAGCTTTTGATTTATTCCACATTTTTTTAAAGCATAGGGGCACGGAACCACATGCGTTTCACACTGCAGCGCGAAGCCTTTCTCAAGCCGTTGGCACAAGTCGTCAACGTGGTCGAACGCCGCCAGACCCTGCCGGTTCTGGCTAATTTCCTGGTCCAGGTGCAGAACGGGCAGCTGTCGCTGACCGGTACGGACCTGGAAGTGGAAATGGTGTCGCGGATCGCGGTGGAAGATGCCCAGGACGGCGAGACCACCATCCCCGCCCGCAAACTGTTCGAGATCATCCGCGCCCTGCCTGATGGCAGCCGGATCACCGTCTCGCAGACCGGTGACAAGATCACCGTGCAGGCCGGCCGTAGCCGCTTCACCCTGGCGACCCTGCCGGCCAACGATTTCCCGTCGGTGGACGAAGTGGAAGCCACCGAGCGCGTGGCGATCGGCGAAGCGACCCTCAAGGAACTGATCGAGCGCACTGCGTTCGCGATGGCCCAGCAGGACGTGCGGTATTACCTCAACGGTCTGCTGTTCGACCTGCGCGGCGATGCCCTGCGGACCGTCGCCACCGACGGCCACCGCCTGGCGCTGTGCGAGACCGAACTGGAAAAAGCCAGCGGCGCCAAGCGTCAGATCATCGTGCCGCGCAAGGGCGTGACCGAGTTGCAGCGCCTGCTGGAAAGCGGCGATCGCGAGATCGAGCTGGAAGTCGGCCGCAGCCACGTCCGGGTAAAGCGCGACGATGTGACCTTCACCTCCAAGCTGATCGACGGACGTTTCCCGGATTACGAGGCAGTGATCCCGATCGGTGCCGATCGCGAAGTGAAGGTCGATCGTGAAGCACTGCGTGCCTCGCTGCAGCGTGCCGCGATCCTGTCCAACGAGAAGTACCGTGGTATCCGCGTGGAAGTCTCGCCGGGCAACCTCAAGATCAGTGCACACAACCCGGAGCAGGAAGAAGCCCAGGAAGAGATCGAGGCCGACACCACGGTCAGCGATCTGGCCATCGGCTTCAACGTGAACTACCTGCTGGATGCTCTGTCGGCATTGCGCGATGAGTTCGTGGTGATCCAGCTGCGTGATTCGAACTCCTCGGCCCTGGTCCGTGAGGCCAGTAGCGAGAAGTCGCGTCATGTGGTGATGCCCCTGCGTCTCTGACCTGACGGTCTGGTTCCACGTGGAACCGACGTATTGAAGAAACCCGGCCTGGTGCCGGGTTTCTTTTTGGGCGAGGAGAAAGGGCATGTTCCACGTGGAGCATCGGCGACGCTTACGGACTCAACTCCGGACAGCGCATCGGCATCGGTTTGAACGTCAGCGATGGGTTCTAGGAATTGCACGCCTCGCGAATGGGGTACCTCGGTCCCCAACCATCGGCATCGAAGCATCCACGCGATTGCGAACAGACCAGCGCCCTCACGCCTCGTGATCTGGCCAGCAGTCCGTGCGTTTTCTCCCCTGGCTGATCCTCGGCTGGACGGCTCCGGATTCGCTCGCTGGATCACAGCTCTATGCTTTAAAAACTGTATATAAATCTAAAGCTAGGTGGTGGTGGTAGGGCCAGATTTGGTTGAAAAGTACCTTATCTTGTTGAAATATAAGGTTTAATTGACCTCGAAACCCCCTGTAAAAGGGGCCTTGGGCCTGGGGGTCATCCTGTGGATATCTTTCGGGCCTCATCGAAGGCTTGTTTTTATCCACAGCCCCTACAGTAGTTGTGCATAAGCAATACATGGCCCCTGTGGACAGCCGCCGGACACCCTGCTGAATCTCGCCAGATCTGAATGGGCGCGCCGTGGTGGCCGTTTCAGATTTGAAGGATTCGAGCCCACGCAGGCCACTGTCATGCCCGGGCGGCTACTGGAAAGCGCGCAATTTTCTTGAAATCTGCAGGGCTCCAGCCGCGCTCGCGCTTCAGATTTCAAGGAATTCAGGGGCCCGGCGGGTGTTCCGACCGGCGTCCATGCGTCCGCATTACCCCGCTTCCGGCAGATGGGCCGCTGTGCGTCGTTTGCATCGCCGACCACGTGGAACCGGTCCGATGCAGTAAGCTGATCGATTCCCCCTACCCGACTGCCGCCTCGCGCGGCCCTGATCGACCGCATGCACATCCGCCGTTTGTCCCTGAACCAGGTTCGCCGCTTCGATCATGTGGAACTGGCGCCCCAACCGGGCATCAACCTGATCACCGGCGACAACGGGGCGGGCAAAACCAGCGTGCTGGAAGCCCTGCATGTCATGGCATACGGGCGTAGCTTCCGCGGACGGGTGCGCGATGGCCTGGTGCGGCAAGGGCACGAGGCCCTGGAGGTGTTCGTGGAGTGGGACGAGCAGCTCAAAGGCGCGCCTGATTCCACGAGGCGTAAAGCGGGCCTGCGCCACAGCGGCCAGGACTGGAAGGGGCGGCTGGATGGTGAAGATGTCGCACAGCTGGGCAATCTTTGCGCTGCATTGGCCGTAGTCACGTTCGAGCCGGGCAGCCACGCGCTGGTCAGTGGTGGCGGCGAACCGCGTCGGCGCTTCCTCGATTGGGGGTTGTTCCACGTGGAACCAGACTTCCTCTCCCTGTGGCGGCGGTACTCGCGTGCCCTCAAGCAACGCAATGCGTTACTCAAGCAGGGGGGGCATCCCCACGCATTGGATGCCTGGGACCGCGAACTGGCCGAGGCTGGCGAACCATTGACCACGCGTCGCCAGCATTACCTCGAACGCCTGCAGGACCGCACCATCGTCCTGGCCCAGGCGCTTGCTCCCAACCTGGACATCCAGTCGATGACCCTCAACCCGGGTTGGCGCAAACAGGAAGTGTCCCTTTCCGACGCGCTGTTGCTGGCGCGTGAGCGCGACCGCATGGCCGGTTACACCTCGGTTGGTCCGCATCGTGCGGACTGGAGCGTGGGGTTTGCCAACATTCCCGGCCGCGACGCGCTGTCGCGGGGGCAGGCCAAGCTCACCGCCCTCACCTGCCTGCTCGCCCAGGCCGAGGATTACGCCGAACAGCGCGGGGAATGGCCGGTGATTGCACTGGACGATCTCGCATCCGAGCTAGACCGCACCCATCAGGCGCGGGTGCTGGACCGCTTGAAGGCAGGCCCCGCGCAGATATTCATCACCGCCACCGAGATTCCGGCAGCGCTCATCGATGCAACGCATATCACCCGGTTCCACGTGGAACATGGACAGGTCCAGCCTGTGCCATAGTGGTCTCCCGGAGGGCCACGGTGCCCGGCTGGTATAATTGCTGTTGCAACCCCTTATTACTCGGCGCCCCGCCTCACGGCGGCGGCCCGACCTGCGGAGCCTACGGCAAGCGCAATGACTGAAGAACAGAACACCCCGGCAAATAGCGGCAACTACGACGCCAACAGCATTACCGCCCTGGAAGGCCTGGAGGCGGTTCGCAAGCGTCCCGGCATGTATATCGGCGACGTCCATGACGGCACCGGTCTGCACCACATGGTGTTCGAGGTGGTCGACAACTCCATCGACGAAGCCTTGGCCGGCCACGCCGATGCCGTATCGGTGATCATCCACGCCGACGGTTCGGTCTCGGTGTCTGACAACGGGCGCGGTATCCCGACCGGCAAGCACGAGCAGATGAGCAAGAAGCTCGATCGCGACGTCTCCGCGGCCGAAGTGGTGATGACCGTCCTGCACGCCGGCGGCAAGTTCGATGACAACAGCTACAAAGTCTCCGGCGGTCTGCATGGCGTCGGCGTCAGCGTGGTCAACGCCCTGTCGCAGAAGCTGGTCCTGGATATCTTCCAGGGCGGGTTCCACTACCAGCAGGAATTCGCCGATGGCGCTGCGGTCAATCCGCTGAAGCAGCTGGAAGCCAGCACCAAGCGCGGCACCACCCTGCGCTTCTGGCCGTCGGTGAAGGCGTTCCACGATAACGTCGAGTTCCACTACGACATCCTGGCCCGTCGCCTGCGCGAACTGTCCTTCCTCAATTCCGGCGTCAAGATCGTCCTGGCGGACGAGCGTGGCGATGGTCGCCGCGACGATTTCCATTACGAAGGCGGCATCCGCAGCTTCGTGGAGCATCTGGCGCAGCTGAAGACGCCGCTGCACCCGAACGTAATCTCGGTAACCGGCGAATCCAACGGCATCACCGTGGACGTGGCGCTGCAGTGGACCGATTCCTACCAGGAAACGATGTACTGCTTCACCAACAACATCCCGCAGAAGGACGGCGGTACCCACCTTGCCGGTTTCCGCGGCGCGCTGACCCGCGTGCTCAACAACTACATCGAACAGAACGGCATCGCCAAGCAGGCCAAGATCAGCCTGACCGGCGATGACATGCGCGAAGGCATGATCGCGGTGCTGTCGGTGAAGGTGCCGGACCCGAGCTTCTCCAGCCAGACCAAGGAAAAGCTGGTCAGCTCGGACGTGCGCCCGGCCGTGGAAAGCGCGTTCGGTCAGCGCCTGGAAGAGTTCCTGCAGGAAAACCCGAACGAAGCCAAGGCGATTGCCGGCAAGATCGTCGACGCCGCCCGTGCCCGCGAAGCCGCGCGCAAGGCGCGCGACCTGACCCGCCGCAAGGGTGCGCTGGATATCGCCGGCCTGCCGGGCAAGCTGGCCGACTGCCAGGAGAAGGATCCGGCGCTGTCCGAACTGTTCATCGTCGAGGGTGACTCGGCAGGTGGCTCGGCCAAGCAGGGTCGCAACCGCAAGAACCAGGCGGTGCTGCCGCTGCGCGGAAAGATCCTCAACGTGGAACGCGCACGCTTCGACCGCATGCTGGCCTCGGACCAGGTCGGTACGCTGATCACCGCGCTGGGCACCGGCATCGGCCGGGACGAGTACAACCCGGACAAGCTGCGCTACCACCGCATCATCATCATGACCGACGCCGACGTCGACGGCGCGCACATCCGTACGCTGCTGTTGACCTTCTTCTACCGTCAGATGCCGGAGCTGATCGAGCGCGGGCACATCTACATCGGCCTGCCGCCGCTGTACAAGATCAAGCAGGGCAAACAGGAGCAGTACCTCAAGGACGACCCGGCGCTGGATGCATACCTGGCCAGCAGCGCGGTGGAAAACGCGTCGCTGATTCCGGCCGAAGGCGAGCCGGGCATCGAAGGCGTGGCCCTGGAAAAGCTGCTGCTTTCCTACGCCTCGGCGCAGGAAACCATCGCGCGCAACACCCATCGCTACGATCGCCAGGTACTCGAAGCCCTGATCGATTTCACCCCGATGGACCTGGAACACCTGCGCAAGGCCGGCGCCGACGAAGGCCTGGCCGCACTGGCCACCCGCCTCAACAACGGCAGCTTGGGCTCGCCGCGTTTCAGCCTGGAGCTGCAGGAACCCACCGACGAGCGTCCGGCCGCGCTGCTGGTCACGCGTCGCCACATGGGCGAACAGATGATCCAGGTGTTGCCGCTGGTGGCCTTCGAAACCGGCGAACTGCGTGCCCTGCACCAGTCCTCGCTGCTGCTGCACGGCCTGGTCCGCAACGGCGCCAAGATCAGCCGCGGCGCCAAGTCGGTGGAGATCGAAAGCTTCGCCGACGCGCGCAACTGGCTGCTCGATGAAGCCAAGAAGGGTCGCCAAATCCAGCGCTTCAAGGGCCTGGGTGAAATGAACCCGGAACAGCTGTGGGATACCACGGTGAACCCCGATACCCGTCGTCTGCTGCAGGTGCGGATCGAAGATGCGGTCGCGGCCGACCAGATCTTCAGCACCCTGATGGGCGATGTGGTCGAACCGCGTCGCGACTTCATCGAAGACAACGCGTTGAAGGTCGCCAACCTGGATATCTGACACAATCGAGGGAGTGCCGGCCGGTTGCGACCAGCAACCGTGCCGGCCATCGCCTTTCGATGCCAGGAATCCGATGTCCGCTACTGCCCCGGCGTCCGCCACGCCTCCGCTGCCCCCTGCTTCCACCACCGCATCCGGCGGCAAGCCCGGATCGCCGGTCGCTGGCTTCTTCATCGATCTGGGCATCGCCATCGTGGCGTTGTTCGGGCTGAGCCTGCTCAGTGGGCTGATCTGGGGTCTGTACCGTGGGGCCGTCGTCGGCTCCGAAGCGGTCCGCCAAGGCAATGCGGTCGATGCCAGCGCGCTGGCCCAGCAACTGGGTCAACCCGGCGCCCTGGCGCAGATCGTCATGGCCCTGGTCGCCACCGGCGGCACTGCGCTGCTGCTGTATTTCCTGCGCCGCCGTGCCGACACCGGCGAACGCAACGCTTCGCTGCAGGCCGCACGCCGTCCCTCGACCTGGGGCTGGACCCTGCTGGTCGCTACCGGCGTGGTGATCGGCAGCAACCTCATTGCCTATCTGGCCAAGCAGGCCGGGATCGAACCGGTGCCGACCAACCTCGCGCTGATGGAACAGGCCCTTACCCGCTTCCCGTGGTTCCTGGCGCTGTTTGCGGTTGTGCTTGCACCGGCCTACGAAGAACTGCTGTTCCGCCGCGTCCTGTTCGGGCGCCTGTGGCAGGGCGGCCGGATGTGGCTGGGCATGCTGCTGAGCAGCCTGGCGTTCGCGCTCATCCATGAAATCCCCGGCACCAGCGCCAATGGCCCCTGGGAAATCGCCCAGTTGTGGCTGGTCTACGGCGGCATGGGTGCCGCGTTCGCGTGGTTGTATCAGCGCACCGGCACGCTCTGGGCACCGATCGTGGCGCATGGACTCAACAACGCGATCGCGCTGGCTGCGCTGGTGTTCCTTGGCCTTCACTGAGCGTCGCGCCCGCTTGACGAAAATTTACATCCGGCCCCTACACACTGGGCACATGAACACGGGGGACCTGCGATGAAACCAGTGCTGTTCGGCGTTGTGCTTGCGCTGTTGGTCAGTGCCTGCGCCACCACCACCTCGCCCACCGGGCGCCGGCAGATGGTGGGCGGTGTATCGCAGGCCGAACTCGACCAGCTGGGTGCGCAGGCCTTCACCGAGACCAAGCAGAAAGAAACGATCAGCACCGATGGCCGCCAGAACGGTTATGTGCAGTGCGTGGTCAATGCGCTGGTCGCCCAGTTGCCGCCACAGTACCGTGGCGTACGGTGGGAGACAGCAGTATTCGTCGACAAGGAACCCAATGCCTTCGCCCTGCCCGGCGGCAAGGTCGGGGTCAACACCGGCATCTTCACTGTGGCCAGGAACCAGGATCAGCTGGCGGCGGTGATCGGCCATGAGATCGGCCATGTCATCTCGCGTCACCACGAGGAACGCCTCACCCGGCAGATGGGGGCGCAAACCGGCCTTGCCGTGCTGGGTGCACTGGCCGGCGCCGCCGGCGGCGAAGGTGCGGCCAACACTGTCAATCAATTTGGTGGCATGACCGCGCAGGCGGTCTTCCTGCTCCCCGGCTCGCGTGCCCAGGAAAACGAAGCCGACGTGGTGGGCCAGCGGCTGATGGCCGAGGCTGGCTTCGACCCCGGGCAGGCGGTCAACCTGTGGCAGAACATGATGGCCGCCAGTGGCGGGCGCTCCCCGCAATGGCTGTCCACCCACCCGGACCCGGCCAACCGTATCCGCGAACTGCAGCGCGACGCACCGGCTCTGGCCGGGGTGTACCAGCAGGCGCAGGCGGCGGGACGAAAGCCGAAGTGCGGGTGATCAACGCAAAAGATGCTGTATTGCAGCATCGGAAACGATTTCTCACGCCATCAGTTTCTGATACGTTTGGCGGCTCAGATTTTTCTGACAGTCCGTTTTGATGCCGCTGCGGCGGTTCGATCGAGGTGAAAGATGATTTTCAGCAATCACAAGCAAGCCGTCCTTTCCGTCCTCATCGCGACCGCCATTGGTGGCGCCGTGGTCACCGATGCCTTCGCCCAGTCCTCGCGCTCGTCCGAGCGGAGTGGCCGCAGCGGTGGCAGCAAGCAGGCCAAGGCCGAGGTGCTCTACCCGAACGCGACCCGCCAGGAGCCGAACCTCAAGGCGTCGGCCAAGCTCGGCAGCAAGCTGCAGAAGCTGATTGACAGCTACAACGACCAGAAGTTCCCGGAAACCCGCGCCCTGGCCGATGAAATCCTGGCCAACCCCGCCGCCAACGCCTACGACAAGTCGCTGGCCGCGCAGCTGGGTTCGCAGGCCGCCTACAGCACCGACGACTCGGCTGCGGCCAAGAAGTACCTGCTCCAGGTGCTGGAATTCAACGGCCTGGAAAACAACGGCCACTTCCAGTCGATGCTGATGCTGGCCCAGCTGCAGCTGCAGGACAACGAGACCGCTGCGGGCCTGGCCACGCTGGACAAGTACCTGGCCGAGAGCAAGTCGACCAAGCCCGAAGAGCTGGTCATCAAGGGCCAGGCGCTGTACCAGGCCGAGCGTTACGCCGATGCCATCCCGGTGCTGCAGCAGGCCATCGCCGCCTCGCCCGAGCCTAAGGACAACTGGAACCAGCTGCTGATGGCGGCCATGTCTGAAGCGGGCCAGACCGGTGAAGCGGTCAAGCAGGCCGAGGCGCTGGCCAGCAAGAACCCCACCGACAAGAAGGCCCAGCTGAACCTGGCCAGCATGTACATGCAGGCCGACCAGATGGACAAGGCCGGCGCGGTGATGGGCAAGCTGTACACGGCCGGTCAGCTGACCGACGAACGTGAATACAAGCAGCTGTATTCGATCTATGCCAACACCGAGGGCAAAGAAAAGGAAGTTATTGCCGTTATCAATGATGGGTTGCAGAAGGGCATCCTGAAGCCGGACTACCAGGTGTACCTGGCCCAGGCCCAGGCGTACTACTACTCCGACCCGCAACAGACGGACAAGGCAATTGAAGCGTGGCAGAACGCCGCCCCGCTCTCCAAGGACGGTGAGACCTACCTGAACCTGGCCAAGGTGCTGTATCAGGAAGGTCGTGTCCCGCAGGCCAAGGAAGCGGCGCGCCAGGCGAAAGCCAAGGGCGTGAAGAACCCCAAGGATGCTGACAAAATCATCAACCTGAAGTAAGTGGGAATAACGCCTGAATGCCTGCCACAGTGATGCGCAGGCGCTCAGGATTGGTATAAGCTTGGAGGTTCCTGCGGTGTCATGCACCGCTGATCATGGGCTACCTGTCCCCGGGTATCCCGGCCCCACTAATGAGCTCTTGGCGCATGACGGAACAACTAGTCGTTCACAGGTACGAACAACGCGATGACACCGGCTTCAGCTGGCCGCGTATCGTGGGTATCGCTTTTGTAATCGCACTGCATCTCACCGCCTTCATGATGCTTCTGATCCCCGCCGTGGCCCCCAAGGCTGCAGCGGAGAAGGAACGCAACATCATGGTGACCCTGGTCGACGCTCCGCCGCCGCCCCCACCGCCGCCGCCGCCGCCGCCGCCGACTGAAACGCCGCCGCCGCCGGTCAAGAACCTGTCGCCGCCGAAGCCGTCGCCGGTCCCGCCGCCGCCGCAGGCTCCTGTGGTTGACGTACCGGAACCGCGTGCGAACGACATCGTCACCCCGCCCAGCCCGCCGTCGCCGCCCGCGCCGCCGAGCCAGATCGAGGCCAGTGTCGATATCTCCTCGAAGAACATGAACCCCCCGCGTTACCCGCCGGCAGCATTCCGTGCAGGTATCCAGGGTGAAGTCATCCTGATCATTGATGTCGATGCCAATGGCAACGTCACCAATGTGTCGGTCGAACGGTCCAGCCGTAACCGTGACCTCGACCGCGCCGCGATGGAAGCAGCTCGCAAGTGGAGCTTCCGTTCTGCGGAGTCGGGCGGGAAGAAGGTCGCAGGTCGCGTTCGCGTCCCGGTCAACTTTGCGCTGAACTGATGGTCCGCGGTGGCCCGCCGGCCATCGCCCCGTCGGTTATTTGTAGCAACACCATTCATCACCACACACAACAAAGGTAAGCGTCATGCTGCAGGAACTCTTCATCGCCGCTGCTGCTGGGGGCAACCCGTCGAACGCCCTCTCGCAGATGGGCTTCGAGCACTTGATCCACGAAATGACCACCCAGCCGGGTGACTTCGCCGTCTCCTGGGTCGTGCTGCTGACCCTGATCGTCATGTCGGCCATGTCCTGGTACTGGACCGTCATCAACATCTTCCGTGCTACCCGCCTGAAGAGCGCGGCCGACAAGGTCGTGAGCCTGTTCTGGGATACCCCGAACGCGCAGGACGCCATCCGTGCCATGGAAGAACAGCCGGCTTCCGAGCCGTTCTCCAAGATCGCGCTCGACGCTGCCCAGGCAGCTGCCCACCACCAGCGTGCCGAAGGCGGCGCAACCGGTGGCCTGGGTGAGAACCTGAGCCGTTCGGAATTCGTCGATCGCGCCCTGCGTCAGGCCGTGACCCGCGAAAGCAACAACCTGCAGTCGGGCATGACCCTGCTGGCCACCGTCGGTGCAACCGCTCCGTTCGTGGGTCTGCTGGGTACCGTGTGGGGCATCTACGGCGCGCTGATCAAGATCGGTGCCACCGGTTCCGCCTCGATCGACGCCGTTGCCGGCCCGGTGGGTGAAGCACTGATCATGACCGCCATCGGTCTGTTCGTGGCTATCCCGGCCGTGTTCGCCTTCAACTTCTTCAGCAAGATCAACAGCGCCACGATCAGCAAGTTCGATACGTTCGCTCACGACCTGCACGACTTCTTCGCCACCGGTTCGCGCGTCCGCTAATTGCGACGCGCTTCACCGAGCGAGAACGTAGTCAACACGATCTAGACGGAGCCCGTTATGGCTTTCAGTAGTGGTAACAGCGGCGGCCCCATGGCCGACATCAACGTGACGCCCCTCGTGGACGTGATGCTGGTGCTGCTGATCATCTTCATCATCACGGCGCCTCTGATGTCCCACAAGGTCAAGGTGGATCTGCCTGAGGCCAACCTGGTGCAGAAACCGGAAGACGCTGAAAAGCGTTCGGGCCCGATCACCCTGGCAGTCAAGGAAGACGGCTCGATCTACTGGAACGACGAGGAAATCAACAAGCAGACGCTCGAGTCCCGCTTGTCGACCGCCGCCCAGCAGACCCCGCAGCCCCCGCTCAACCTGCGTGGTGACCGCACGACCAAGATGCGCGTCATCAACGAGTTGACCAAGGTTGCCCAGGAACAGGGCATGCTCGACGTTGGCTTCGTTGCCACCAAAGAGAAGGGGCAGTAAGCCATGGCGTTCAGTACTGGTGGTAATAAAGGCCCCATGGCCGACATCAACGTCACGCCCCTCGTGGACGTGATGCTGGTGCTGTTGATCATCTTCATCGTCACCGCGCCGATCATGACGTACCCGATCGCCGTGGACCTGCCGCAGCGCGTGCTCAACCCACCGCCGCAGCTGGTCGAGCCGCCGCCGCCGATCGAACTCAAGATCGACGCCAGCAACCAGGTCTCGTGGAACAACAGCCCGGTCGCAACCGGCGAGCTTCAGCAGCGTATGGAACAGGAGGTCCAGAAGGACCCGACGAACCAGCCGGAACTGCGCATCGACGCCAGCCCGGACTCCGAGTACGACGTGATGGCCAAGGTGTTGGCTGCCGCGAAGAACGCTCAGATGAAGAAGATCGGCTTCGTACAGCAGTAAATCGCACGACGCAGTCATGACGCGACTGGAAAACGCCCCTTGAAAAAGGGGCGTTTTTTTTTGCGCCGAGCGCTGGCCACCGCCCGCGCACGCACGGGACCCACGCGGCCCGCTATCATCCGCGCATGCTCGCCACCTACCCTGCCCTCGCGGCCTGGCTCGACGCCGTCCCGCATCTCCGTCCGTTGCTGGTGGCGGCCTACATCCTCTACCTGCTCTGGCTGACCGGCTGGATCATGCTGCAGAAGCGCGAGCCGGTAGCCACGCTGAGCTGGATTCTGTCGCTGGCGGCCCTGCCCTACCTGGGGCTGTTCATCTATTACCTGCTCGGCCCGCAGAAGGTGAAGCGGCAGCGCCTGCGCCGTGGCCGCGCGCGCTCGGGCATGGAGCACTACAGCAGTGTGTGCCCGCCCGACGCGGACTGCACCGAGCTGTCCAAGATCGCCCAGGCCACCACCGGGCTGGCGCCCAGTTCGGCCACCGAGGTGGAGTGGCTGATCGACGGTGCGGCAACCTATCGCGCGTTGCTGGCGGCGGTGGCCACCGCGCAGGACCACCTGCACGTGGAGTACTACATCTTCAATCCGGACCACGCCGGCACCGCCCTGCGCGATGCGCTGGTCGAGCGTGCCCGGGCCGGCGTGCGCGTGCGGTTGCTGCTGGATGCAGTGGGTTCCTCGGGCGTCCGCAAGCGCTTCCTGCAGCCGCTGCTGGACGCCGGCGGCGAGGTGGCCTGGTTCCATCCGCGGCAGCTGCTCAAGCCGTTCAAGCGGCCGTGGTTGAACATGCGGACCCACCGCAAGCTGGTGGTGATCGACGGCCGCATGGCCTTCACCGGCGGCATCAACATCACCGACGAGGAAGACGAAAGCCGGCGTCCCGATGCCTATCGCGATCTGCACATGCGCGTGGTCGGGCACGTGGTGCGCAGCCTGCAGCTGGTCTTCGTCGAGGACTGGATCTATGCCACCGGGCAGGAGCCGGCGCGGTTCAACATCGCCCAGCTGTGGCCGCAGGACACGCCCAGCCGCCAGGACGGCCGCATCGATGCGCAGGTGCTGGTGTCCGGGCCGGATTCGGCCTGGGAAACCATCCACCGGCTGCAGGTGGCGGCCATCCACGAAGCGCGCGAGCGGGTCTGGCTGGTGACGCCGTACTTCGTCCCGGGCGAAGCGGCGCGCATGGCATTGACCTCGGCCGCCCTCGGCGGGTTGGACGTGCGCCTGCTGGTGCCGAAGATGAGCGATTCCTGGTTCGTCACCCAGGCCGCGCGGTCCTACTTCGACGAACTGCTGCTGGCCGGGGTGAAGATCTACGAGTACGGCCCGCGCATGCTGCACACCAAGGCCTTCATCGCCGACCAGGACGTGTGCATCGTCGGCAGCGCCAACTTCGACCACCGCAGCTTCCGGCTCAACTTCGAGCTGTCGATGATGTTCGTCGATGCGGATCGTGTGGCCGCGCTGGAGCGCATCCTGGCCGCCGAATTCGATGCCGCCGTGCGCGTGCAGAACGACCGCCAGCGCTCGCTGTGGCTGCACCGGGTGCCCGAGGCGTTCGCCCGCTTGGCTTCGCCGCTGTTGTGACCGGCCACGTGGAACCGCAGCAGCCGGCGGCGCTACACTTGCCCGGTCAACGGGGAGAATGACGATGCATTGGCTGTTCCTGCTGCTGGCGCTGGGCGCATTCGCCCTGGCGCTCAAGACGCCCCACGATGGGGTGATGCTGCTGTCCCTGCTGGGGACGCTGGTGTTCCTGCTGGCCTGGGTGCGCGGGCTGTACGTCGCGCGGTTCGGCAACCTGCAGCGCGACATCTCCAGCGTGATCGATCCGGCCGAACTGCGCCGGCTGCGCGAACTGGGCAAGGCCCGCCGCCAGGCCGCCACCGAAGATACCGACACCCCGTAGTGCCATGACCCAGCTCAGCGTCAACGTCAACAAGATCGCCGTGCTGCGCAATTCGCGCGGTGGCACCGACCCGGACGTGCTGCAGGCCGCGACGGCCTGCCTGGACGCCGGCGCGCACGGCATCACCGTGCATCCGCGCCCGGACCGCCGCCACATCCATGCCGAAGACGTGATCGCGCTGTCCGCGCTGACCGCCCGGCGTGGTGTCGAGTTCAACATCGAAGGCAACCCGTTCGCCCCGCCGCGCGAGGGCTATCCCGGCCTGCTGCCGCTGTGCGCGCAGACCCGGCCCGCCCAGGCCACCCTGGTGCCGGACGGCGACGGCCAGCTCACCTCCGACCACGGGTTCGACTTCGCCCGCGACGGCGAGCGCCTGCGCCCCCTGATCGCCGAGCTTCGGTCCTACGGTTGCCGGGTCAGCCTGTTCGTCGATGCCGGCAACCCGGATATCGCCCAGGCTGCGGCGATCGGTGCCCACCGCGTCGAGCTCTATACCGGCCCATATGCCGAAGCGCATGCCGCCGGTGACGCTGGCGCGATGCTGGCTCTGTTCGCCGATGCCGCGCGTCGTGCCCAGGCCGCAGGGCTGGGCGTGAACGCCGGCCATGACCTGTCCCAGGACAACCTGCGCGACTTCCTGCAGGCCGTGCCGGACGTGCTGGAAGTCTCGATCGGCCATGCGCTGATCAGCGAGGCCTTGTACGCCGGGCTGGACGCCACGGTGAAGGGATATCTGGCGCTGCTGTAAGGCGGTCACCTGCAGTTGACCAGGTCGATGGCCGACGATGTCCTGCCCGCGTGGCCTGTGGACAAGTTTGGGGACGAATTGGTACCTGTACCGCCCGGGGCCTGTCGTAGCGGGACTTTCGGGCTATAGTGGGGGTGTGGTTAGTAATACTGCTAACCAAAGATTAACCTCTGCGGCCCGCCTGCCATGAACACCCCGCTCCCCGCCGTCCAAACCCCCGCTCCTGGAAGCATCGGCCGGACGTCTCAACCCCTGAGATCGCCCGGCGATAGGCTTTGACCATGGGTATCGCGATCAAGGGACGAGGCTCCACCACGCATCTGGCGGGCCGTTTCGAGGCCACCGTCAGCGAAGTCGTGTACGACGGTTGGGACGCCGAGGAGAGCGAAGAATTCGCCGCGCCGCGTCTGCGTACCGAGGTGCGTGCCGAGACCGCGCGCAGCATCATCAGCCGCAACAAGTCGCCGGACGTGGGCTTCAGCCAGTCGATCAATCCGTACCGCGGCTGCGAGCACGGGTGCTCGTACTGCTTCGCACGCCCCTCGCACGCCTACCTCAACCTGTCGCCCGGCCTGGACTTCGAGACCAAGCTGTTCGCCAAGACCAACGCGCCGCAGCTGCTGCGCAAGGAATTCTCGCGCCCGGGCTACGTGCCGCAGCCGATCGCGCTGGGCATCAACACCGATGCCTACCAGCCGATCGAGCGCAAGCTCAAACTGACCCGCCAGCTGATCGAGGTGATGCTGGAAACCCGGCATCCGTTTTCGCTGATCACCAAGAACGCGCTGGTGGAGCGCGACATCGACCTGCTCGCGCCCCTGGCCGAGCAGAACCTGGTCAGCGTGCACTTCTCGGTGACCTCGCTGGACCCGCACCTGTCGGCAAAACTGGAACCGCGTGCCTCGGCGCCACACGCCCGCCTGCGCGCGATGCGCCGCCTGCACGACGCCGGCATCCCGGTCGGGGTGATGGTGGCGCCGGTGATTCCGTGGATCAACGACGCCGAGCTGGAAGCGGTGCTGGAAGCCGCGCGCGATGCCGGTGCATCCACCGCGGGCTACGTACTGCTGCGCCTGCCGCTGGAAGTGGCCCCGCTGTTCCGCGACTGGCTGGACACCCATCACCCGGACCGCGCCACGCACGTGATGAGCACCATCAACCAGCTGCGCGGTGGCAAGGACTACAACAGCGAATTCGGCAGCCGCATGCGCGGCGAAGGCGTGTACGCCGACCTGCTGTCGAGTCGGTTCAAGCTGGCGCGCAAGCGGCTGGGCTTTGATGCGCAGAACAGTCATTGGCCGAAGCTGGATTGCGA
>NZ_DAMAGC010000033.1:0-1332 GCF_031995405.1 Stenotrophomonas sp.
CGAGCGCTTGCTGATCCCCCACTGGGTCTCGCCGCCCGGGTCCCGTGGGTTGTTCACGTAGCCGCCCTCGTGGGAGAGGATTCGGTCGATGATCTGGTCGAACTGGCTCATGGATGGCCCCTGGTTTTGACGGGGCCATGCTGCCGGGGACGGGAGCTGGTTCAACGGATCGGAGCCCGTCTGTCGGTAGAGTTGGAGGTGCGACCCACCCAACCTGCTACCGGAGACGAGCATGGACCGAAAAGACGTGTGGACAGTGATGATCCGAATCGGCGATGAGATCCGATTGGCAGATCTGGTTTACATGGAGGGTGTGCCACATGTCGTGTGGGAATGGCACGAGCAAGCCGCCAACGAGCACCCGGGCATCACGATACCGCTGGATCCGCGCCACCTTCAGGCGACACCAGGCTTTGCCGAGCACGATTTTGTCTATGGCCCGCCGATTCAAGCGCCCGATGCTGCTTCTTGATCTGGCGGGAATCCCCCCGTGCTGCCGCGCGCTTCAGGCGCGCCCAGACGAGAGAGGTTTGGGCGTCCATCAGGCAGACGAATCGGGTTCCGGGCCGGTGGTTGATGTCCATGCCCCCCAACCTACCCCCAGCGCGAGGCCGGTCAACGGACGAGTTATCCACAGGAGAGGACGCACCGGCGGCGCGGCGCTTGAGTACACTCCGGACTCCAACCAAGGAGACGGTGATGGCAACTAAGGCAAGCGCTTACGTTCTAGCGAAAGATTACGATCTTCTGCCGGGCACAATTCTCAATTCGGGAAAGCAATGGTTCCTTCGGACCCACCTTGAAGAGAACCATAATAAGTACGAGGGCATCATCGCCCTGACTGGAGACCGCCCCGGCGAGTACCACCACCTCCATAACCCCAGTCAATGCATCGCGATCCCCCAGGCCATCACGCTCGAGGCGAGGGTGATCGGCGACCTAGCCGGCCCTGGGACACCGCCGCATGGAGCGCTGGTGTGGGGCCTGGGTGGCCTTTCCATCGCTGGCTTCTTCGGCGGCAACTTCTTCGTCAAGCTGGATGGGCTCGAAGCAGATGACGTCCTCAGAGACAAGTCGTTCTACGCCTCCAAGTGGGGAATGTGGATCGTAGACGGCGAAGGCAACGCGCTTGATGAAGAGCCGCTGTTTACGGTCAAGGCCGGCTAAGGAACCTCAACCGGCCGCCCCACGCGGCCGGTGGTAGGATGCCGCGACCGCCAGAGGGACCGCCATGAGCGACGATCGATTCAAAGATGCAGGCCAGTTCCAGCCGAACCGGGCGTGGCTGAAAATCAAAGCCGCCGATTTTCACCGGCGGCTTGAAGTGGCTGA
>NZ_DAMAGC010000033.1:1342-20329 GCF_031995405.1 Stenotrophomonas sp.
ACGTGGCAGGACCGAGTCTATGTTCGAGCTTTGCTCGGCTTTCTCGGCCTGATCGTTGTCTCACTGCCCATTTTGTTGATCGCTTCCCTGATTGAGCTGCTCGGATAGAGCGTTGGCGAGTTCAACCGCATCCTGATCGTCATTTTCTGCGCCGATCCGCTTCAGGACATTGATCTGCGCCGGAATCGCGCCAACAGGTGTCTCGGTGTTTCGCGCCATCCACTTAACGATCCTGGGGTTCGTCACGGCCCGCGCAAGCAGGTTCGCGCCCGCGCCGCCCGCGCCGATCAACCCCGCGGTCCCCAGATTCCCGCTGAAAATGGAACCAAGCAGGCCTCCCCAGTAGGCAAACTGCGCCCCCTGCCGCGCGGTGCCCGAAGGGTTCGCAATGGCCTGGCCACCTTCCTTGATCCGCTCTGCCACCTTGGCAACCTTGTCGAGGTCGCTGCTGAAGCCAGGGCCGTAGCGGTCGAACAGTGCGCGGCGGGCCTCCGGGCTGGCCTTATTCCAGTTGGTCAGGAACGTGGCCGCGCTGAAAGTCTCGCCGGCGGCGTCCTGCGCTCCGGGGTTGGCCAGGCCCATACGGCGTAGCGCGGCTGCGGTGACGGCTTTCTGGCCCTCTTCCGGCAGCGACTGCATGACCGAGCGCAGCGTTGACCCACCGTCCTTCACGCCGCCCATGACGGCCTGATAGATCTTCTCCGGGCCGCCGTTGCGGTCGATCACGCGGTCGATGTCGTCAATTCGCGTCGCGCGCGCGTTGAAGTACCGGTTGGCGCGGTCCAGAGCCCGTTTGGCCTCCGGCGTCGTTGCAGCCGCCTCCATATCCTGGCTCAGCGCCGCATAGACGGCCTTCCACTTGCTGCGCGGCACGTCCGACACCAGCGACGTGTTCTCCAGCTCACCGCCCACCAGCGTGCGCAGCTTGCGCAGCGCCTCGTAGGGCAGCTTCCCATCGACCTGGCTCGTCAGGTAGTCGTTGATCTGCTTCTCGACGTAATCGCTGCCGAAATTCTGCTGGTTGATCGCAGTTTCCGGCGTCAGCCGCTGTTCGATGGCCTGCGGCGACATCACCTGCGCATCGAGGTCGGCGCGCGACATCATCTGCGCCTCAATGTCGGCCTGGCTGGGGAGCCGGGCATCGATGCTCTGCCGTGTGGGAACCTGACGGGCGATTTCCTCGTCGGAAATGACGGGGACCAGCGAGTTACTGGTTTCGGGGAACATGCCCCGCTGCCGGTTCTCGGCGATCGCGGCCTGCTGCTGCGCACGGAGTTGCAGTTCCAGCTCGTCGGCCTCCTGATACAGCTGGGCGCGGCGGCTCTCGATCATGCTGCCCATCCTCTCGCGCAGACGTTCCTGGTCTGCCAGCAGCGACTCGCGCTGCTGCCCGGCCTCTGCCACCAAGCCCTGCCGCTGCTGGTTCGTTTCCTGGGCCAGCTCGGCGCGCCGCAGTGCCGCCTGCTCGGTGAGGTCCGCTCGCATCTGGTCGACCTGGGCGCGCATGCCCGGGCGGGACAGCACGCCTTCGATGCCGCCGGCGTCCTTGGACAGGGCGCTCTCGATGCCTTCGAGGCGCGCGTTCTGGAAGAATCGCGAGACGCTCGGCGCGCCGGGGATCTCTTCGTTCAAGCCTGCCAGCGCCGTGCGGACGTTGTCGATGCCCACGCGCTCATCCTGCGGCAGCAGCTCATCGAGGCGGTTGTAGAGCTGGTTGGCTCGCTCGCGGCTGGTGCGGATAAACCCGCCATCCCCGCGGATGCCCTGCTCGATCGCGCGGCCGGCGCGCTCAGCGCTCGGATTGCGGAAAAGGCCGTCTGCCTGCTGCTGCAGGCCGGCGCCGATGGCCTCGGCTTGGCGCTCTGCGAATCGGTTCATCACGCCGGCACTCGTCGGGCCTGCGCCGAGCAAGGTTTCCGCCCCCTGCCGCGACCACGACCCGGTGCCCTGCCCCACAGACGGCGTGGCACCCAGCACGGCAAAGTCATCGATCGCCTGGGACAGATTCTGCCGGTTTGCCTCACCGCCGCGGATGGCGCCGCGGAGCGTCATTGGGACGCCGGCTGCCAAGGCGGAAGGTGCAAGTCCACCGGCCAGTGCCGCCGCGAGCTGACCGCCCGTACCCGCCCCGGACTCGCGAGCCGCTGAAGATGCGCCGGAACCGGAGATCGTGCTGGCAACCTGCAGCCCAGGCTGGGCGGCGAGGAACTCGCCTGCGCGCTGCCCCAAGCCTGCGGTGATCTGCGGCGCCGGCGCGGCGCGGGCGAGCGTAGGCGCTACAGTCCGTCCCGCGTTGAGCGCACCGCCCGCCCCCATGGTCAGGGCGGTACCGGTCAAGGCCTCGCCGATGTCGCCATAGATGCGGTCACCGGCAGTCTGCGCCTGGGGCAGGCCGAGTGCGTCAGCCAGGCGCGCGGCGTTGTCCCGGAAGCTGGCCACCGGCCGCCCGGTGATCTTGGTCTCCAGCGCGCCGAGGGCGTCGCCACCCAGCGCTCCGATCAAGCTGCCTCCGCCCTGCAGCACCGAGCGCGCGCCAAACATGGCATCGCGCAGCGGTCCGGCCATCCAGCCGTCCGCCTGCCGGCCGCTGGCCGTGCTGTCTACCGTTGAGGTCACCCCGGAGAAGTCCGGGGGCAGCGCGCTTACCGTGCTGAGCGTGGGGATCGACTGGTCCTGGTACTCGGTCCACGGCCCATCCGCGTACATATCCGCCTGCTGGTTGTGCAGGCTCTCGGCGTATGCGGTCGCATTCTCGGGAGTGTCGAAGACGCCGAGGTTCCGTCCAGTGCGCTGGTAGGCGGCGATGGCATCGTCGTCGCTCAGGATCTTGCCATCGTCCGATACGGTCGGGATGAGCACTTCGTTCCCGTCGAAGTTTGCGGAGATGGAGCGAACAGTGGAGATCGATCCGTCCGGATTACGCACCACCGGCCGCTTCGTCAGGTCGATATTCCCGGCCGCACGCTGGCCGCGAGCGAGCGCGGTCGCCGCGCCGGCCGGCGCGTTTGGCCCTTGGGCCTGCTGGTATTCCTCCCAAGGCAATGCCATCAAAGCTTCTCCCAGCTGCTGCGATCCGACGGGTTACCGCCCATGTACCGGTAACCGCCGCGAGTGCTTCCGATGGCCGGGGCCTGCCCGGTGGTGGGCCGTACTTCGGCCGGCCGCGCCTGCCCGGCGGCGTTCTGCTGCTGCCCGGCGCCACGCATCAGCGCTCGATACACGAGGTCTGCATTCACGCCGGAGGGCTTGGTGGAGCTGAAGACTGACCGCTCTGCGGCCTTGAAGTCCGCGTCGGTGACCGGGCCGGTTGGGTTGTTGATGCGAGCCTGCCGGCCAGCCGCGGAGCTGGTGTACGCGTCCAGGTCTGCATTGGCCAAGGCACTCATGCCCGGAAGCCGGCCGAGGACCGGACCGGCAGTGAGGCGTCCACCCTCCTTGATCTGCTTGCGGATGTCCTCCGCGCTCATCTGCCGCACTGCTTCCGGCGTCTTGCCCAGGTAGGCCGCTGCGAAGTCGTAGGCGTCTTCCGCCATCTGCTTGCCGGCGAAGGCCTGCTTCAGCTCGTCGCCGGTCACTTTTCCGCCGCCAGCATCGCCCTTGTCGGCCGGGCCGCCGGGGATTGCCTCGAGGCGTCCATCGCTGGTCCAGCGGTAGCCGCTCGGCGCCTTCATGCCGCTGCGGCCGCCGCCGCCGCCCATCGTGTCCGCGCGATCCAGCGACATAGCCTGCCGGGTGCGCGCAGCAGAGGCGTTCGAGCTGTTGGCGCTGGCGTAGCTGGCTGCAGCACGCGCAGCGTCAGCGGCCATGCCGGCGCGGCCCTGCTCCGTGGTGCTGATGCCGCCGCCGCCCTCCAGCAAACGGTTGTTGATCAGATTCTGGCCCTGCACCGAGGCGAGCTCGACCGGGCCGTTGGCCACGCCCATCAGGTAGGCGTTGCCGCCGCCGAAGTCGCCAGCGAGCGCGCGCTCAACTGCGCCGCCGCGGAACCCCTGCTCCTGGGTCGCGCCCAGATAGCCGCTGAGCTTGGTCGGGTCGTAGCCCGCAGCAAAGGCACTGGACAACAGCCCGGCCTGTGCTTCGGGGATGCCAGCAGCGATCGCCGCCGGCGCGAAGCCGCCGCGCCCCTTGCGCGCGTCCTCGGCTTCCATCGCCTTCTCCCGGCTGAAGCGCGCCGTCTGCACCAGCTGGTCGAGCTGTGCCGCCTTGGCCATGCCGCGGTTGTAGGCGTCTTCGCGCCCTGCACCACTGAACCCGGCCAGCGCCTGGCCGACAGAGGCCCAGCCGCGCGGCGGCTGGTTGTTCGCCTGCAATACGCTCAAGAGGTCTGCCATGTCAGTAGCCCCAACGCTTCTGGGAGTTGTTGAAGATCTGGCTGTTGTTGGCGGCAGTGATGCCGTTTGCCTGGCCCGACAAGCTGGAGGTGGTATCGCCGCCCCCGCCGCCACCTGCAGCGCCTGCGTACGCGCTCGCGACCTGCGCGAAGGCGTCCAGGCCTGCGTTCCGTCGAATGCCCTGCAACCTCAAATTCGACAGGAAGTCGTCGCTCGCAGACCGATTGCCGATCAGGCCAAGCGCCGTGCTGAGTTGCGCGTTCTGCTGCGCCTCGCCCTGCCGCTGGCGCATTGGCGCGTCGATTCGGCTCATCAGGCTGGCAGTGTCGCCGGCATAGTCGCTGATGCCCAGCGCCGCGTCGTTGGCCGACTTGCGGTAGGCGTCGGACACGCCGCCGACCTGCCGCAAACCCGTGGTGGCCGAACCCTGCGCGGCGCGCACCTGGTTCATGTACTGGTCCAGCATCGAAGAGCGCGCGGCGTCACCGTTGTTGGCGGCCCGGTCCGCGACCGTGTCCATCACCTCTTTGTCGGCCTCCTGCTGGCGCTCGGAGCGCTGCTGGATCTGCCGCGCCATCTGGTTGTCTTGGCGCTTCGCGGTCTGTTCGCCGTTGTAATAAGTCGTTCCGGCGCCAATGAGGGCGATGGCAGTTGCGATCCAGGTCATTTCGTTTCCCCTTCAATTTCCAACGCCGCATCGTCCGGCATGATCACGTAGGCCTCGATCTTGGCCAGGTCGGTCTCATCGGTCAGGTGGGTGGTGATCAACACGCTGTCGGCGTGCGCGTAGATGGCCCGCTTCATGCCGGGCAGCGAGTCAATGATGTGCGTCCCATGCAGCTCAACCATTCCGGCCTCGGTGCGCACGGTGACGTGGCCGGTGACGATCAGCGCGTGCCGGTGCCGGTGGCGCTTGCCCACAACCAGCGTCCCGGCCGGCATCAGCAGCTTGCGCAGGTATTGGCCCGGCAGAAACGTGTGTTCCACGACGAACTCGTGCTGCGGCAGCTGGGCGATGGCGTCCTGCAGCCGGCAGATGTCGGCCAGCGAAGGATTGCTGACCGGCGCCATCATCGCGTCCAGCACGGCAACGGGGGTGTTCAGGCTCATCGGCCACCCGCCGCGCCAGCGCCGAACCCAGGCTGGTATGTCAGGCCGTAGGCGCGGTTGCCGCGGCGCTCCTCGGCCATGTTCTTGCTGTTGGTGTAGACGTTGGCCAGGCCGCCGAACACGTCGCCCAGGGCATCGGCCTTCATCGCCCCGCGGCTGCCCTGCAGGTTGGCCTGCATGGCCTGTGCGGCCTGCTGCGCGCCGCTGGTGAGGCCCATGCCGGTACTGGCCTGCGAGATCAGGTTCATGCGCGAGTTGTCGTCGGCCGTGCGCAGGTCAGCCGCAGCCTGCTGGGCGAGCCTGTCGGCGCTCAGGATGCCGGACTGGTAGTTCTCACCCAAGGTGCGGTTGGCATCGATCGACGCCGTGCCGCCGGTGAGCCCGTTGCGCGCCATGGCGAACTTCAGGCTCCGATCGGCCACGCCCTTCTGCTTCTCCAGCTCGTTGGTGTAGAAAGACCGCGACGCCCCGAGGAAGTCGTTGATGTCCGCCTGCCGCGACGCTCCGCCGTAGATGGCGTTGATCTGGTTGACGGCCTGGTTGATGTTGTTCTGGCGCCAGGATTCCTCCTGCGCCGCCTTCGTGGCCGAGCCATTGCTTCCGCCGCCCATCATTCACCCCGCATTCTTGAAAAGTGGGCGATGTCCTCGCCCCTGAGTCCGTAGCCGCGCGAGACACCCTCGGGCCGCATGCCCAGCGAGCGTTCGAACCACTCGATGGCCTTCTCTCTGTTGGTGGTGGCGCTGGTCTGCACGCGGTGCGCCTGCGTCTCCAGCAGCCGATCGATCAGCCAGCGCGTCGCCTTGGTCATCGCGCGCCACTCTTCGGCCCAGCCCTGTTCCGATCCGACCATCCAGGACTGCCAGACGCCCGGGGCTACCGGGTGGAAGCCGCCGGCAGCGGCCGGCATGCCATCCCGACCCACCACCGTGAGCGCGAAGGGCGCCGACTGCGCCCAGGTGTTCACCAGCCAGTGCGCTGCGGTGTCCGGGTCGTAGGCTGGCGTGCCCATCACGGCCAGTAGCTGAGCCTGTTCGGTCTCGCGCATGCACTCGGCCAGCGCAATCAGGTGCACCGGCCGACACGGGATGACATTTGAGGGCAATCGGGCGGTCTGCATGCGCAGATTCTTCACGCTCGGCCATGTCGTTCAACGGAATCACGCCATACCCCGCAGATCCTGCAGGTACAGGCTGAAAGCGTTCCACTGCCAATCCTGAGTGCCGTCGTAGGTCAGCCGGACCGAGTACGAGGGGGCAGAAAGAGGCATCGGGATGACCATTCCAGGCACGGTATCGGCCGGGACGGTGTACGGATCGGTGAAATAGCCGCCATTGCTCTGGTCGTAGCCGAAAGACACAGCCACGTCTCCGAGACCGACGATATCGAAGCCATAAAGGCTTTTCGTTACGCCAGGCTGCCCAAAATCCAGCCACGCCCACTGGATCATGCCTTCAAACAGCTTGATCGAACCGACGCTTACCTCATCCCCGACCTCTTCATCGTTGAAAACGTGGATGTTGTCGCCCGATCGCACATAAAGGCTATCGCCAGCGATGCACCATCCGTCCACCTCGAACGGCAGCACATACTTTGACCACGCCCCTACCTGGTTGGTTTGCGTCATGGTGTAGACGAAGACGGTGGTTTCCATCAGGCACCTCCGAAGGCGAACTGCAGGCGGTTGCCGGTGGTCATGGCGATGCAGGCCAGTCCACCGCAGGGCGGCGTGCTGCTGAGCAGCGTCTCCACCTGGTACCGATCCCGCTGCTGCCGGTAATACAGCGACCCGGCGCGCAGGTAGGCCAGGATGACGTCGGAGCTACCCACCTGCCCGGGGCGCTTGTCGTCCAGCGTGAGCCGCGGGTTGATCATCTCTGCGAACTGGGTGAACACCATGCCCGGCACCGAGCTATCGAACCACCATAGCCAGGCCTCGCCGGCCTGCACGAAGGCGATCACCGGCTGCATGTTCTGGTCGAAGGCCAGCGAGACCTCGGTGATGCCGGGGCGGTTGAAGGCGTTCTGCTCGTCGCCGCCTTCAGGCCCCAGATACACCACATCGCCATCGACGCGCACGCGCCACTGGCGAACCCACAGCCCGAGGGATGCATCATTCAGCGCGATCCCGCCCATCTCGTAGTCGATGAGTGGATCCAGCGTCGAATTCACCTTCTCGATGAACTCGGCCGGCTGCGCAGGATTGGAGAGACCGCCCGACGGGATCATGGCGTGTAGCGCCCCCAGCTCATGCGGATGGTGAAGGTGGCCACGGTCTGCGCGGTCTTCGGCAGCTTGGGCGTCAAGCCCCACGCCCACACACCGAACATCCCCTGCACTGCCGTCGGATCACCGGTGGCGAAGAAACAACCGATCCCTCCCGATACGTTCGCATCGTTCAAGCCGGAGTCGAACCTGAAGGACCGCGCATAGGTCCCAGCCACATAGGCAAGAGCGGTCAGCGCACCAGCCGAGATCCCGTCGACCAACGTCGCGCTCTGCGCGGGGAGATTGGAGGCAACGCTGGGGCTGAGCGAACTGCCGTTGCTGGTCCGCGGCATGACCCCGTAGCCGACGTTGTCCTTCCAGGAGAAGTCGTAGCCGGCTTCGATCAGGGGCCGAGCGATCCAGTTGTAACTAACCGCGGCGATGGTGACTGTGCCGGTGGCATCAGCAAGCGTCGGGTACAGCCGCAGCTCGTAGGTGACGTCCAGCACCTCATCGGACAGCACGGTGATGGTGGTCGGGTTGCCGCCGCCGTCGAGGATGAGCGCGCGGCTGAACAAGGCACCGGTGCCGGCCGGCGACACACCGACCTCTGCTAGGGTGCCCGCAGCGGCGCCTGCGGCAAACCGGGTGGTCTGTCGCCGCCAGGCATAGAAAGCGCCAGAACGGTTCACGCCGTTGGCAGTTGCCTGCGCAGTGCTGCTCACTGCCACAGGAGTTACCAACGCAGTGTCCGTCGCCGATGGCGTGGTGTTGCCGGAACCGACACGGCAGAAGCCGTAGACCAGCGTGGCGCCGGTGGTACCGAGGAAGTCGAGGCCGGCATTGGTAATCAGGTTCGGGAACCAGTCGGCGGCGATTCGACGGCTGCCGGGAACCTCAACCCCATCCTCATCGACGCGCAGTGCCTCGATTTTGAACCAGCCCGCGTAGCCCGAATGGGCCGTCAGAGTGTTGTCGCTCATGTCAGGGTGCCTCCTACGACACTTGAAGACAGCCCGATTGCTTCGGGCGCCATGGTGGTGGTGATCAGGGTTTGTTTCAGGGTTCCGGCTTCAACGGCAGAAGAAAGCTGCACCGCCTCCGGGTTCATGCTGTAGGCCCGCAGGGCGTTGCGGAGCGTGCCGGCTTCGACGCCGCTGGAGAGCGCGATGCTCTCGGTCGTGGACACCGTCTGCAGCAGGCTGCGCAGCGTCCCCGCCTCCACCGCAGACGCCAGCGAAACCGCCTCGGGCGGCAATTCATAGCCGTGGAAGATGTTGCGGAGCGTGCCGGAGATCACGTCCGAGACGAGCGACACGGATTCGGCCGGCATTTCGACGGGATACAACCGGGTCGTCAGTAACTTGAAGAATCCGGTGCTCCCGGTGCGCGTTTCGGTCTTTTCGACCACGTCGCCCTGCCGATCGGTGACTCGCACGGTCCAGAAGGCGTCGCCACCGCTGGCAATCTCGCCCGTGACCCGGCCGCTGATGTTCATGGCCAGGCCCGCCGGCAGCGCCCCGTCCACGATCTGTGCCTTGTACGGCGGCATGCCCCCGGCGATCAGGTAGGTGTAGTCGACCTGATCGCCACAGCCCGCCTGCGGCAGCTCCCCGAAGACACTCAGCACCGGTGGCGGGTAGTTGGGGAAGGCGATCAGATATTGCCCACGGCTGGGCTGATAGGTGCTGCGCATCACCTTCCCGTAGCTCTTCACGACCTTCTGCGCTACGTCGAACAGGGGGTCAATTGGCACGCCAACGTCGCCCGCCTGGTAGTTGGTCGAGCTTGCCGCGACGCCAAGAGACCTGATCCCCTGCGGAGACGCGAAGAGCAGGTCATTTGCAACGGGAGCCAGGGTGTGATGCTCCGTGCTGCCGAGCGGCAGCGCATCGACCAGCGCCATGCTGGCCGGGTCCTCATCCACCTGCCAGAGCTGGAAGCCTTCGGCGTTGAAGACCACGATGTAGCCGCGGTAGAGGCCCATGGCAGCCACCGGGTTGGCGCCGTAGTTCTGCAAGCCCGTCGGCAGATAGCCAGCGTCGTCGGCGGTGGTCCAGTCCAGCGGGTTGACGGTGGCGCTGTAGCGCACGATGTCGTCGTCCCCGGCGAATACCTTGCTGGCCGCGATGACAACGATCTTCGAGTCGGGGCAGTTGGTGTCCTCGACACGGCGAGAAACCGTCTTCCAGTCGATGGTCCCATCGCGCACGAACCCACCGATGTCGGTCGGCCATACCGGCTCGACCGCGCCGCTGACGTAGATCGGCGACGCTTCCCAGGTCACGCGGGTGGAGGCCACCGCTTCCCAGATCACCTCATTGTCGATGACCTGCTGACCCAAGATCGGAGGCCACGCCGGCTCGTCGCTGTCGGAGAAACCAGACTCCGGCTGCACGGCCTTGTAGACCAGCCCGTCCGGCAGCCCGGCGAACGTACCGGAGACCACCAAGTTGTCGCCGAAGGTGTAATGGCTGTGGTCTGCAACCGAAAAAAGCGCGATCCCCGCGCGCGCGTAGGCAGCACCAGCCGGCCGCGTGGCCGTGACCTTGGACTGGTGCCAGGCACCGCCGCTGCCGTCGCTGACGACGTTGCCGCGCTCGCTGGAGAGAAACAGGTTGTTGGTGTCGTACCAGCGGACCTCAACCCAGCCCCGCGTGGCACCAGCAATCGCGGCGCCCTGCTGGATCATTGCCGACGCGTCGAACGTGCTGCCGGTGCTAGGCACCACCAACTGCGTGCGGTTGAGCGCCAGGCCGTCGGCGACGTTGCCCGGCATCCGGACGCACGGGCCGTTGTTGCTGTAGCCGCCGGTGGTGACGAATTCCGCGCCGCCGGTGAAATCCCAGTTGGTGTTGCCGGCCGAGAAGTCGCCGTTCACGACCTGCGCGGCGGTTGCCGGCGGAGCGGTCACCGGCTGGACGATGTCGCCCGGCTGGTAGAGGGTGCCAGGTTGCCAGGTTGGGACGGCGGCCATCAGCTACTCCCCTTCCCGTAGCGATCCTTCACATCCGGCGGTAGCGTCGGCGTGGTCGTGGTGTTCGACCCGAGAGCGTTCTGGATGTTTGCGTCCTCATAGACCGTCTCGCCAGCGTTGGTCGGCCATGTCGGCTCGGTGGTGCCGGAGCGCGCAGACGCGCCCGTGGTCTCGGTGACGGTGTATTTGAAGCCGTTGTCGATCGTGGGCACCACAACGTCGCCGACGGCGCGCGCGACGTTCGGAGCCCATGGCAGGTACTTGGAGATGTCGCCCTCCAGGCGATAGGCCAGGCCGTTGCCCGTGGTTGGCCTGACCAGCGCGCCGGGGAAATAGGTCTTGTTGGGCTGCCAGACCTCGCCCTTCTCCAGCCAGAAGTGGACGTAGGTCGGATCCGATGCGCCGTCGAACTCGGCCACCACGTACAGGTAGCCCAGAAACGGCATCGAGAAGTGGATTTCCTTGATCGGCGCGCCCGGCACCGTTGGGTGGCGCAGCACCTCGATTTCCACGTCAGGTGAGCCCGATGGCGTGACCTGATTGGCGAAGACGACGAACTTGCCCTGGAAGAAGACCAGCCCCTTCGTGCCCGCGGGCAGAACGTGGGCAATGCGCGTGCCGGGGCGCGATTTGATGGTGCGCGCGGCCGTGACGTAGCCATTGACCAGGTCGTAAACCGAGTCCTGCGACGCACCGCCCTTGGAGCGCAGACGCGTGATACCGGCCTTTACCGCCGAAAGGGATACCTGCTTCACGGCATATCCTCCGGCCAGCCACCAACAGGCACGGGGCGGACAGCGTTGCGCGGGTCGGACGCGCCCGGGAAGTAGCGTCGCGTCTGGTGATCGCCGCGAACCAAGTCGCGGACGTAGGACGACAGCTGCGATGCGTAGTTGCCAGCGTCGGGCTGCCCGTAGTGCGCCTTGGCGTTGGCCAGGGCCAGCAGGAAGACCGCCTCCGAGTCCACCGTCGTGAAGTCGCCGTCGGCCACCAGCGGCATCAGGCCGAACTGACCCTTGATTCGAAGCTGCCACGTTGCGTCCGCAGGGGCTGGCCACAGCTCGATGCACTGGCGGACGTCGTAGTGGCTCGGGATGCCCGGGCCGCGCGAGGTATACATCACCGGATCGATACCGGCGTACAGGGGCCGCCAGTTGCCGTCGCCCTGCGACAGGCCGGCCCAGCTGATCATGCGCGGGTCCAGCTTCTTGGCGCACTCATCCGCGTTGGCGTCGAGGTCGTAGAAGCGCGTTCCGGGCACCAGGTTCCAGGTGTAGAAGCGCTCGCGACGCAACACAGAAAAGCGTCGGAACAGCAGCTCCTGCGCGCTGGTGATGAAGTCGTTGAGCAGGTCGGCCATGCCGGGTGGCGGGTTGTTTGCCTGCGCGGCGAAGCCCAGGCGACGCAGCAGACGCTTACGCATCTCCACCAGCGTGGTCCGGGGATAGTCGTCGTCGCACTCGCAGTTGTAGCTGATGGGATCTGCCATTTTCGTTCCCGATGAAAAGACGGCCGACCAGGTCACCCCGGCCGGCCGCCACCCTCGCCGCCAGCGGGGGATTACTGGTTGGCTGCGCGCGAGGTGCGCTCGGCCTCGATGGCGCTGTGCACGCCCTTGCGATCCTTGCCGCCCGCTTCGTCCTGCTCGAGGGCGTCCAGCTCTTCGTCGGACAGACTGGCCAGGCCGGCAGTGATGTCATCGACCGTGCCGTCCAGCAGGCTCGGCTGATCCGCTGCGGGGGCGGTGCTGACCGTCTTGCTGGCCTTCTTGCCCTCTTCGCCGGCCTTGATGCCCAGGCGCTTTTCCAGGTCACGCAGCTTCGGGAACAGCACCTTGCGAGCGCGGTCACCCTCGGCCGTGGTCTGGTACTTCGAGACCAGGCCGTCGAAGGCCTTCTGCACGTCGAAATCTTCGACCTCGACCTCGCGCGAGCTGTGTTCGAACACCAGGTCCTCGCCGTAGATCTCTTCCAGGATCGACTGCTCGTAGTCCGGCACTTCGACCGGGATCTTCGTGCTCGCATCGCGATCGATCAGCAGCAGCACGAAGGTCAGGGTGGTGAGGGTCTTGGCCATTACTGGACTCCTTCGAGCGTCAGCTCGGTGGCCGCCGCCGGCGCGGTGGTGACGTTGGCCCGGATGTAGTCGGGCAGGTCCGGGATTTCCACCGGGAAGGTGGTCGCGGAGGTGAGGGTCTGCAGCGTCACGAAGGTGCCGGCCACGCCGTTCACGTCCGGGGCGCCCTGCAGTTGCACAACGCCGGTGCCGAGGCCGCCGGCAGGGCCGAACAGCAGGCCCTCACGGCCCTGGCCACCGAGTAGCGGGGTGACGTCCAGCGCCACGACAGCGCCTGCGCTGACGGTGGCCGGGACAACGATCTTCTTGATGTTGGGCATTTCAGGTCTCCCGCCGGCGAGGGGCTGCCCCGCCGGCTGATAGGGGTCAGGCGATCGAGAAGACCGCGTTGCTGTTGCGCTTCTTCGTGGTCAGGCCGTAATCGGCCGTCTGCCCGAAGTAGTGCGTGTAGCGGTCGTACACCCGCGGCGGGGTGCGCTTGACCATCCAGCGGCCCTGCACCGGGCGCAGCGTGATGGCCTTGCTGTTGAGGAAGTAGCCGCGCTTGGTCCACGGGTAGGTGATCGCACCCAGGCGGGCGTCGATCGCCTCGAAGGACGGATCCCACACGACCGGCACGCCCTTGAACGACAGCGCCTTGGTGGACGGGTCCAGCGTGATGCCGCCGGTGGCGTTGGCGCCGATGGTGATCTGGCGCGACATCACCTTCAGGGCGTCAGCCTGGATGGCGTCGTACATCGCCGCACCCACGAAGATGGCATTGGGCATGCCCAACTTGCCGTAGGTGATGGTCTGGCGCCACAGGGTTTCCATGTGGGTGATCAGGTTGCCGGCGGTGGCAGTGCTGATGCCCATGTCGGCGAAGTTGCGCCAGTACGGCGAGGTGGCCGCGTCGATGCCGCCGATCACGCCCACGTTCGGGGTGGTGCTGACCAGCGCGTCCAAGCCGGGAACGGCCTTCGGGTTGGTCGAGCCGTCGAGGTGGACCTCGATGTCCCAGTTTTCCTGGAAGCCATCCTTCAGCGCCGCCCAGTTTTCATCGAGCAGGTTGACGATCTGGATCTTCTCGGCGTCCGACATGACCGCGTTCTTGTCGTCGGTCAGGATGATCCCGTTGTTGGCCAGCTCGGTCTCGTTCAGCGTGAAGCCGTCGTGCGCTTCGTAGTGCTGGAACGGCGCCTTCCGGACGGTGTCCTTCCGGTTGTAGGTGACCTGGTCGTCGCCGGTGTAGTTCTGGTAGTTGGAGTCGTTACCGATCCGCACCTTCTCGTTGAAGATGCCGTTGCCGAAGGTCGATTCCTTCTTGTTGGCGATCAGCCAGGAAGCGAACGGGCGTTCGGTGGAGAACTGGTCGATGGGGTCGTTGGTCGCGTACGACTCCATCTGACGATTGGCACCGGCCAGCATCTGGGCAGTGGTCAAGGACATGGTTGTAGCCTCGAAGGGAAAGAGAGGAGGCCCGTGGGGCCTTTGGTCTTTCCGCGCTCGAGGAGTGCGAACCCTCTTTCAGCACTACCGGTGGCGAACCCGGCTTACGTCACACGCGGTGTCGGCATCTGCCGATGGGGCGACTATGCGCGAGGGGTCGGGACTGTCAACGGACATGAAAAACCCCGCCGGAGCGGGGTCTCATGGGTCCCTGTCGGTCGATCAATCGCGCTGTACGGTGGCGCTTTCCGCCTTGGCCATCGCCTCGGCGATATCGTAGGCGCCCTGCTCGCTGGAAACCTCACACACAACAGTGCTTCCTCCGCAGTGGCCCGGATAACCTTGGCTATGCGTGTACGGGTGGCAGTACCGCGTGACCACGTGACGCACCACAGTGCGGACGCGGAATTCGGGCGGCGGAACGTTGGTCTCGTTGAACATGGGATTCTCCAGACCCCGCAGGGTCACTTGCCACTGGTCGCCGTGGCCGCGTTGGTGAGCGGCCAGAATCCCAGCAGCCCACCCATGTGCAACGGATCAGCCCCACATCCCGTAGTGGACTATCAGGATTGCGTGGATCTGCCGCGCCAGCTTCGACGGCACCGGCCAGCTCATCGGCCCTGCGCCTGTGCTTCCGCCACGCCGAAGGAGAAGGCGTCGGCCGGGTTCTTCGGGGTGGCCGGCACTGCCGGGGCGGCGCTGGCGCGGGCCGGGTTGTTCGGGCGCGCGGCGACCGCTGGTGCTGCAGCAGGGAGCGCAGGCAGGCGCTGATAGGCCTGCTGGATGGCAGCGGCCCACTGCGCCGGCGGCATCGTCGCCTGGATGATCTCCACCGTCGGCGCGAGGTAGGCGAACTTCTGCTGGAACTGCGGATCTGCGGTGCGCAGCTGGTTGCCCAGCTCAGCGACCGCCTGCAGGCCCTGCTGTTCGGCCTGCTCCGACTGGGTGGCGCGATGCTGGTTCTGCTGGTGTTCCTGCTGCAGCACGCCGCGCTGGCGGTGCTGGACCAGCTCGACCGCTGCCGCCCGGTCCAGGTCGCCGGTCTTCACCTTCTCGGCGAGGTCCGGGTGCGCGGCCAGCGGATCGAAGCCCGGCGCTTCCCGGCCCAGCTTCTCGCCCAGGAACTTCAGCTCGGCCTCCATCGTCTCGTAGGCGCGGTTCATGCGTACCGGGTCGCCCGAGTTGATGTCGGTCAGGTACAGCAGCGTGGCGCCGAACTGCTGCGGGTTGGTGCCGGTGGACTGAATGGTCTGCTCCCAGTCGCTCACCTTCTCGGCTCGGCCCCGGAGCGAGTCGGCCTCGCTGGCACGTTCGGACAGCTCTCGGAAGCGCTTCTGCGTGCGCTCGTTGGTGATGCCGAGGTCCTTGATCTCCTCGTCCACGGTCTTGCCCTGAGCCGGCTGGGCAGCGGCGGCGGGGTCCTGGGCTGCAGCAGCAGCGGGATCGGCACCGGCGGCCGGCGCTGCTGCTGTAGCAGGCTCGCCACCCTCGCCTTCCACCACCACGGCCGGATCAACCGGAGCATCAGGCGGGACAACGGTTACGGGCTGGTCAGCTTCCTGCGCGCGAGCTTCCTCCACACCAGCGGCGAAGGCATCCAGCTTGTCGGTGGACGGGGTCTCGACCTGATCGGGTACGGTCTGGTCGGTGTCGGGCGCAGGCGCGGCGGCCTGCTGGGTTTCGGCGTTCGGGTCCATGGTGGTCCTCGTTTAGGCGGCGGGGAGTTGGGGCGGCAGCATTTCGGGCGGCAGCTGCATGCCGGGGTCTTGCATCGCCAGGGCGGCGGGATCGTTCGCCGCAGGCAGCGGCAGGCCATCGGGGCCAGGTGCGCCGGGCATGCCTGGCACGACAGGTGCAGGCGGCGGCGCCTGCGGGATGATCGAGTACGGGTCGATGCCGGTGTCGCCGGTGCGCTTGATGGTTTCCACCACCAGCTGCTCAAGGCTGTCGGCGATGTCCTGCGGGCTTGAGCCGCGCATCTGGCCGATCTGCACCACCGCCTGCTGCAGCTGCGGGAGCAGCACCGACCACTGCTGTTGCTTCATGGCCGTGGCCGGCTTGCCCGACGATCCAGCGCGGATGTCCACCGCCACCAAGGAATCCATCAGGCCCAGCTCTTCGGTGTTGACCCAGAAGGCCTCGGGGCCGGCGATGGCCACCACGTCCTCATGCGTCAGGCCGTTGGGCGACATCGACACCTCAGCGGTGTATGCCGACAGCTCGCTGAGCATCTCGTCCAGGGTGTCGCGAGCGTAGCCGATGCGCGACTCGGTGCCCTGCTGCTGGATGCCAGCCTCGGTGGCGGTCTTGGCCACGGTGATCGTGGACGACAGCGCCTCCTGGATGCCCCAGATCAGCTCCAGCTCGGAGCGGATGGTGGCCGTGTCGTAGAGCGCCGGGTCGATCTGGTTGTACTGGATCGGGAAGAGGACGGTGTTGGGGGAAGCCCCGTTGAGGTTCAGGCCCACCATCTCGCCGATGGCGCCGCCCTTCATCTTGTTGGCCTCATCGACATCCACCGCGCCGTTGTCGAAGCCCAGCTTCGGGATGGCGCGCTTCCGGTGTTCACGGTAGTTGGTGCGGGTGCGGTTGTACTCGTCCAGCAGCGAGCGCGAGCGGTCCACCAGCGACTGCGGATGCCGGCGGCCATCAACCCACAGCGGCGCCCACTGGAAGTACGGGTAGAACCGGGTGGACTTCTGGTCCGGGGTGAACGGCGCACGCAGATAGCGCTTGAGGCCCACGGCCAGCGTCAGCACCTGGCCGGTCTCGCGGTTCCACAGCTCCCAGATGCAGACGTTCGCGCCGCTGCTCTCGTTGGCCGTCCGCGGGCTGCCGCTGCTGGAGTAGGCGTCGGCGTCTACGTCCGAGACGCTACCGGAGCGCTTCTCCGTGTCCGACTGGCGCACGTTGTAGAACAGGGTCGCGCTGTTCAGGCGGTCGGCGACCTCGGGGTACTCGGCCTTGGCCTTGTCCAGCGGGCGGAAGATGCGTTGCGCGTTCCACGGGCTGCCGGTGTAGTCCTTGAGGCACGGGGTGGAGATGGCCACCTGCATGTCCTCGCCGCGCACGAAGTCGATGCACAGCCCGCTGTAGATGACCTGCTCGACGCTCGCTTCCAGGCCGGCCAGCTGCTGCTCGTAGCGCGCGCGCAGCTCGTCGGGGTTCGGGGCGTCGCCCTCTGCCAGCTGGCGCTCGGTTGCCTGCAGCTGGGCGATCTGCCCGCGCACGGTGGTGATCTGCTGCTCGGTGGCCGGGTCGCGCTCGGTCTCTCGGTGCCAGGCAGCCTTCAGCCAGCCGATGCCGATGGTCAGGCCAGAGCGCACCATCTGGTCCGCCGCAGCCTTCAGCTTGCCCTTCTTCCACAGGTTGGCGATCACGATCTCGAGAGTGCGCGACAACATCTTCGCGTCATCGATTCGGCTGGGCCCGGCGCTCTCTGCCGGCTGCACGCTGGTTTCAGGGTTGCGGGCGTAGAGGAAGCCGGTCAGGATGTTCACGTAGGTGCCGGCGATCGGCACAGACACGTCGTACACCTCCGGGTCTACCCGGTCCTCGCAGTAGCGCCGATCCAGTGCGTAGCCCTTGCGCGCGGCCTTGTCGAATTCCCGGGCCTCTTCGATGCGCTTGAGCCAGGCGGTTGCGTCCGCCTCTTCCTCCAGGATCCGGTTGGCCTCGGCCGCCCGTTCCTGCTCGGCCATCGCGTCAGCGTCCAGCGCATCGGCGAAGGCGAATTCATTGGTCTCGGGCGTCACAGGTTGTTTCTCCTACGGGCAGCGACGTCGTTGTCGTCATCGGGCCGGGATTCCAGCCATCTGCGGGTATGGGGCACCAGGGGGGCGCTCCGTTCAACGGATGGGCGGTCGCGAGCGCTGGCCACGGCCGGGAACCTGGTGTGGATGAAGTAGCCCAGGGCGTCAGGGCCATGGTCGAAGCCGGTCGTCTTGTCCGGCATGCCGTTGTCGTCGTAGGCCTGCTTCTCCAGCGCCTCGGTCAGCTTCGGGCAGCCGTATGTGTTCACCAGCAGCCGGCGCTTGCCCTTGGCGTTGCAGAGCATGGCGTTCACGCTGACCACGCGCGCGCGGATGCGGGGGTTGGCCGCCGGCACGCGGACGGTGAAGCCAGCGGCGCGCAGCAGCCCCAGGTCGGAGACGCTGGCGTTGTTCGTGTGCGCGCTGCCGCCGCTGGCATCGGGGTAGACGGTGATGCGCCGGTCGGGGAAACGATCTTTCAGCGCCTGGATCATGGCCGGCGTGTCACGAATCCCGGTCAGCTCCTCCAGTGCCAGCGGCTGGTCGCCGCGGATCACGCACACGATCCCGGTCATGTTCATCACGTTGAAGTCCATGCCAACGTGCAGCGGCTCGTCCTCGGCGACCGTGGCCATCGTGCCGTTGAGCTTTCGGCTGAAGACACCGTAGACCGACCCCGTGGTCAGGTTCACGAACAGCCCCCGGATGTACGCCAGCACCAGCTGCTCCGGGTACGTCTCGAACAGGGATTCGATGTAGTCCTCGGGGAGGAAGGCCTCGTTGTCGTAGGTGCTGGCGTGAACCTTGCCGTATAGCGCGGCCTTCTTCGGGTCGCTCCCGGGGATCTGCTCAAACTGCTCGTAGACGAAGTTGAACCCCTCGGGGGTGGTCGTCACGTCGATACCGTTCTGCAGGCCAGGAGCCTTCACGCGCAGGCGGGCGATGATCTTTCGCCAGGCCTCGTGGGCCTTCTTCTTCTTCAGCGTGTCGATCTCATCGACCAGGGCCTTGCCGACCTTGAAGCCCACGATGCTGGCCGGCTTGTCCATCGAGCGGCAGATGACCGTGGTGCGGTACTGCCTGCCCGCATACAGGTGCACTTCCT
>NZ_DAMAGC010000033.1:20339-37734 GCF_031995405.1 Stenotrophomonas sp.
GTTCGACTGGTTGATCTGCGCTCGCAGCCCCCAGTCGAATGCCACCTCCTCCACGGTCGGGTAGAAGATGTCGCGGATCTGGGGGTAGCTCGGGGCGAAGTAGCCGGCCGGGATGCGCGGGAACTGCCAGGCGTGCTGGCACAGCGACCCGCACCCTACCCAGGTCTTCCCTGAGCCGAATCCGCCGACGAAGGCCCTGAACTTGTGCGGCAGCTGCAGGAACTCGGCCTGCGGCTCGTTAAGCGTCGGCACGCTTGCGGCCGCTCACGACGGTGACGGTGACCGCAGCTGGTGGCGGCGCATCGTCGTTGAAGCCCTCCGGCTTGTCGCGCCAGTTCTCGGGCTTGCGGTTCTTCAGCCAGAAGATCATCGAGGTGGGGTCAGGCGGGTACTGCTTGTCCGTGGTGGTGACCACGACCTCACCGTCCACGACCCGCACATCGTCTTCCCGGCAGCGGTAGCCGGTGGCGCGCTCGAACAGCGCCCGCTCCACTCGCAGGTCCGCTTCGGCCTTGCTGAGTTTTAAGGCTTCCGAAAACTCGGGGTGTTTCAGCTTCCACAGGCTCACCGTGGAGATGGCCACGTCGAAGAACTCGGCCACTTCGGGGTCTGTGCAGCCCTTTTTGCCCAGCAGAGCTGCCTGTCTGGCGAACTCCGGCTTGTACTTGCTCGGGCGGCCGCCGGCACCTGGGCGCTTGGGCTTCGGGGTCTGGGCCTCTTCTGTCTTCTTCCGGGGCATCACCTGCCCCCGTAGGTTCGAATGAACGTCAAGCCTTTGGCCCGGGCATCGGCCATGACTTGGTCCGCCGAAGGTGTCTCGGCTCCCTTCAGGACGAAGAAGTAGGCTCCCTCCAGGACACCTGGCGGCATCAATCTGTCCCGGTAGCCTGCGATCTCGACGTCGTAGAACTCGGACAGGATCGGCTGAGAAATGCCGTCGCCACCTGAGGGCATGCGCACCTTTCCGTCTTTTGCTGGCCGGCGTGGCATCAGCCTGCCACGGCACAGCTGAGAGGTAAGCACCTCTCCGTGCCAGCTTCCGCCGTAGGCGATGCCCGTGATCTCTCTGCTCGTAGCGGTTGGTTCGGCAGTTCCCAGGGTGCAAAGGTCGGCGCCATCCGAAACGCCCGCCGCAACGCGGCAACCCTGTGCTGCCTGCACGCTGTTGTCGACACCTGCGTGCTGGTCGCCCCGGTACTCTTTGACGCCCCGGGTGGCGCCTCCAGCGTGGTTCTGCCAGCCTGGGATCGGCCGTGTGTCGATCGGCCTGACGCTGCCGCCGGCCCCAACGATCGAGGCGTGCGGGTCGGTCAGGGCATGCAGTCGTGCTTCGGGCGTCTGGCGGTCGCTCATGGGCCTATTACGCGCCCACCGCCAGTTGGATCAACGGAGCCAGGCCGCGGCCATGTACTGCCGGCGGCGGCGATGGATCCTGGCCAGCTGGCAGAGCGCCTCGGCGAAAGCCCCTTGGAAGCCCCACAGGTCCAGCTGCTCGGGCACGTCGCGCAGCACCCGACCCATGGCCTCGAAGTGGAACACCAGGTCCTCGGCGATGTCCTCCCGGCTGGGGCATGCCGCGCTGGCGCCGCTGGACAGCCGACCGGCGTACTCGCAGACGAACCACTCCGGGTGCTTGCTCGCCATGGTGTCCGCGCTGACCGACTCGCTGCGCAGGGCGTAGACCCGGCCGTCTGGATCTGCGAACACCGCCGTGCCGCAGCCGCGCGCGCGCCGGACTTCCTTCACCCGGGCCAGCGTCCGCTCGGAGACCTGCTGGATGTCGGCGCGCACGGACACCGAGCCGAGCGGCAGCGTCGGCCTGTTGAACTGCCGATGCGGCTGCTTGGTGGCTGGCTGCGGGGTTGCCATGGCGGTCGTCGGGGTCAGGATTCCGTCCCAGCCACCGGGATCCGGCAGTAGGAGCAGACCTGGCCATTCCGCGTTGGCGAAATCTCCCACGAGCCGCAGCCGGGGCACTTGCTGCGGACGGCGGCTGGCCGCGCGGTGGCGCGGGGAACAGCCGCGCCCCGCTCCATCGTGCTTTTCCACTGGGCGTTCGCCGCTGCGACGGTGACCACCGCATCGTAGTATCCGATGCCCATCACGGCACCTCCGGGCGCGCGGCGAGCATTTCCTCGTAGCGGCACGCAAAGCTGGTTCTATGAACTGGGCGGAATCCCGTGAACGCCTCAACCATCGCCTCAGTCGGCACCACAGGCACCAGCACGTAGCCCTCGGGCGGCGTGAGGGCGGCGATGATGGGACCGATTAGCTTCTTGTCCCTACGATCCAGGCGCCCTCCACAGCCGATGTGATACGCGTATTCCGGCTGCCCAAATTCCCGAGCGATTCCTGCCAGCAGCTCCCGCGCCCTCTTCTCGATATCGTTCATGCCGACGCTTCCCCGCTGCGATATGCCCGGAGGATTGCCACCAGCGTCGGGCTGTACAGGCTCAGTGGATCGCGGCCGCAGAAGATCTCGCGATAGTGGTCCCCGTACTGAACGCGCTCGTAGGCGCGCGCCTCATCCACCGGCCACCCTGCTTTCCCCAATGCACGGATGATCTCCATACGGCCGTCGAGGGTGCGGTTGTTGGCCCAAAGCCCTCGTAATGCACACGCCACCAAGGCGAAGGCCAGAATGGTGATGATGTACGCGATGGTAGTCGTCATGCCGCCTGCTCCCGGTGGTCGTCGGTGATGTGGGTGCCCAGCTGGGTGTTCTCGTGCCACAGGGCGATCAGCAGCGCGTCGGCGCGGCCGTTGTCCTTCTTCCGGCTCAGGACCTGCTGCGCGCTGGGGAAGCGGGCTATGGCCAGTAGCCGCGCGGCGTCCTTGTCCTGCCGGAGCAGGCTGAAGGAGCGCTTCCACTGCGCCGGCACCACGCGGGTGGCCGGGATGCCCAGCACCTCCAGGATCGCCTGCAGCTTTCCGGCGGTCTGGCCGAACCGGAATGCGCTGGTGCCGCCGTCGCCCGGGCGCGCGCCGACCTTCTCGATGCAGGCCGACACGTAGGCGCCGGGGTGCGCGGCGCGCTGCTCGCGGATGAAGACCACCACCGCGCGGGCGTCCACCTCGCCCCACCCATCGACCTCGACGGTGGGCATGTCCAGCACCGGCCCGGGCTCGCCGTCGATCAGCGTGGCCACCGCGCCGGTGAGGCCCGGGTCTACCCCGAACGTGAGTCTCATGGTCATCGGATTCCCCTTGTGCTCATCAGGAGCAGTACGTTTCGGATGGTTTCGTTCAGGGCGCCTACCTCATCGATCTTGTAGATGCGCCACATGGTCTTTCGGCCGTGCCAGCCGTTCTCGCTGCCGCGGTGGCAGTCCTGGCACAGGGCCACGGTGGTGAAGTGCTTGCCCTGCTCGATGTGGTGGGCTTCGCTCGGATGGGCGCGGCCGCAGACGCTGCAGGGGCACATCTTCACCAGCTCGACGTGCGCACTCTCGGCGGCGGTGAAGGCCTTGGAATTCTTCGACCTCACTCGATAGCCCCCATGAACCGAGCCTTGGCCCACTCCAGCATGCCGACCAGCGTGATGTTCTCGGTCGGCTGGCCGTAGCAGATGCAATCGAACAGGTCGTTGCCTTGGATCACCACGCAGACGCGCGTGACGTCGCCGCCAGCCTCGCCAGCGCCGATCTGGTCAGCCAGCTGATGCAGGCGCTCGGCGATGGCCTGCTGGTCCATGCACAGCGCGTTATTCGGGAGCAGTTCGACTACGTTGCTCATGCCGCGGCCCTCGCTTCGTCAGCAAGCCTCTGGTCGCGCAGCGGCGCCACGTCCCGCAGCTTCACGTCGTTGTCCACCGCCCACCACTGGGCGAAGGTGATCAGGTCGGCCATGTCGGCCACGGTCATGCGCCGGGTCTGCATGGCCAGGTTCACGATGCTGGCGCCGTCCAGCGAGGGCACCACGTCGCCCTGCCGGCGGTCGCTCTCGCGCGCCCATGCGTCCACCAGCAGCCGCTTCCAGCCTTCGGCATCGATGCGGCGGCCGGCCCACTGCTTCTGCTGGGCGATCTCGCCGCAGATGGCGTGGAACATCGCGTTCTGCTCCAGGCTGCGGGTCGGCTTGTACTGCTTCACGGTGACGTGCACGTCCTGGCCCAGCTCCAGGAAGCTGCAGGCGAACTGCCAGGCCGCAGCCATTCGGGCGCGCGCATCGCCGGCGCGGAGGATGAAGGTTCCGAGAGTCATGACTGATCCCCTGATTTCGGAAGGAAGGACGCGATGCCCTTCCGCTTCGGCGCAGTGCCGGCGGCGGGCGCGCTTGCGCTGGTCTGCTGCGGCTCCCAGTACTCCGGCAGCGGCGAGAAGCGGAAGTACTCCGGCTGGTACAGCTCGCGGACCATGCCGGTCGCGCCGTTGCGCTGGGCAGCCACGATCAACTCAGCCGTGCCTTCCCAGCGGCTGTTCGGGTCGTAGATCTGATCGCGGTAGATGAAGATCACCGCGTCGGCGTCCTGCTCGATGGAGCCGGATTCGCGCAGGTCCGCCAGCATTGGCCGCTTGTCCGGGCGCTTCTCCAGATCTCGGTTGAGCTGGCTCAGCAGCAGGATGGTCACCCCGATCTCACTGGCGCACAGCTTCAGCGCCATGGTGATCTCACCGATGCCGCTAGCGCGGTTGTCGCCGTGCACGTACATCAGCTGCAGGTAGTCGATCACCACCAGCCCCAGGTCGGGATGCTTGGCCTTGAACCTGCGGATCTGCGCGCAGACATGCTCGACCCTGGCGCGGCGCGGGCGGCTGACGAAGATCGGAGCCTGCCGCAGTTCCCTGGTCGCCTCGGTTGCGTTGGACCAGTCCGCGTTGTCCAGCCGGCCGTTCCGGATCTTCTGGCCGGCGATGGTGGCGCGGTTCGCCAGCATGCGGTCGCCCAGTTCTTCGGGCTGCATTTCGAAGGTGAAGATCACCACCGGCTTGCGCAGCACCAGCGCCACATGCTCGCCGAAGTTCACCGCCCTGGTGGTCTTGCCCATCTTCGGGCGCGCCGCCAGCACGATCATGTTGCCGGGCTGGAACCCACCCAGCAGCTCGTCCAGGTCGGGGTCGCCGGTGGTCAGGCCGCTGATGCCGCCGCCGTTCTGCGCGCGCTCACCAAGGCGGTGGAAAACCCGGTCCATCACCGGCGCGACCGACTCCAGCTCGCAGGGCTCGTTGTCCAGCAGACCGCCGATGCGGGACTGCGCCTCGCCCACCAGCTCCACCGCGCTGCGGCCGTCCGGGCTGAATACCGCGTCGATGACCTCCTGCGCAGCATCGGCCAGGGCGCGCAGCTTTGCCTTGTCGGCCACGATGGCGGCATAGCCGACGATGTTTGCCGCCGACGGCGTGTTGTTGGCCAGCTCGATCAGGTACGCACCTTCGCGCACCATGTCCAGCTTGCCGCGCGACTGGAACCAATCGCCCAACGTCACCGCGTCGAACTCCACGCCGGTCGGCTGCAGCTCGGCCATGGCCTGCCAGATCAGCCGGTGGTCGGCACGGAAGAAGCTCTGCGCGGTGAGCAGGTCCGAAACATCGTCCCATGCCCGGTTCCGCAGCATCAGGCCGCCAAGCACGGACTGCTCCGCGTCGAGGCTGTGCAACGGGTGTCGCTCCGGGTCGCCGCCGTACAGGTCGGCCAGACGGTCGATGTCGTGACGGGCGCTCACTGGGTCACCTCCGACATCGCGCGGTCCACAGCCTTGGCGATCACCGACTCCCGCAGCAGGTACTCAAAGTCGGGCTTCCAGTTCTCATGGCCCGGGCCGCCCTGCTGCCGGCCGGCGAGGAAATCATCCTCGGCGACCGTCTCGAAGTAGGCCTGCCAGAAATCGGGCGTCACACGCTCGTTGCCGAACATGCGGGTGCACAGCTGGCGCACCGTCGGCAGGGCCTTCTCCACCGACTTGACCCGGGGCTTGTTCAGCACCGTGCACGCTGCCAGCGCCCCGTTCGGTTTGGCGAGGATGGTGTTGTAGGCCGCTTGGGCATCCCCGGCGATCTGCGCGATGCGCTCGGCCTTGGTGACCCTGCCAGCCTGTCCACCCAGCAGGTCGGCCCCGCCAGCGTCAGCTGGGGGGTAAGGGGGGCTCTTTTCTTCTTCTCTTCTCTTCTCTTCTCTAGTCCGCTTTTTGTCCGCTTCGGATGCGGACGCCGGTGCGGACATATTGCGGACGTTCTTCTTCCTGTCTGCGTCCTGTGCACGGCGCTTCGCCGATGCCCCGTTATGGTCGTCAAACCTTGGCACGACAAGGTTTTCGCCATCTTCAAGCATCCATTCCACAGCGATCATAGCGGCCGAAAACCCCGGCCAGCCGATCAGATCGTCCAGCACGACCGGCGAGTAGCCGACCAGCGTGCCGTCGTCGGAATGCGTATCGAACAGACACCAAACTGCGTGCAGTCCACCAATGACGCGAAGTCTGTCCGCTTTCAAAGCGGACGCGATGCGGACAACTTTCGGACTCGTTGCGAGGTTGGAGCGCATCTTGATCCAGTCACCGGCCATGGTCGGCCTCCGCGATGCGCACAAACATCTGGTGTTCGAGCAGTGCCATTTGCTCAGGTGATCGCGCCAGTACCGCCGCACGAAACTCTTCGTAGATGCGCCGCATCTCTTCTCTATCTCCTGCCTCATGGGCGGACGACAGCAAGCGGCTCAGCGCTTCGATCCGCTCTTCTCGGGCGATGTCGTAGGCGTTCATGGCCACTTGATCCCGAGGCTGTGCGCCAGCGGCGCCATGGCGCGGGCCAGGTTGGTGAACTGGGCAATCGCCTCGGCGTGCTGGGCGTCCGGGCAGGTCAGGAACTTCTCGATCAGGTAGTGCACCGGGGAGACGTCGCCCGTCTCCTTGATGTACCGCTCCAGCTCATCGATGGTCATGCCGCGCGGCTTGCCCGAGGTGTCGCCGCCGGCCAACTTCTCCGACAGCTTCGACGGAGCCAGGTCCATCTTGCCGGCCACGGCGACCACGCCGCCGTTGTGCTGGACCTGCACCAGCAGCAGCTCGCGCAGGCTCCTGGATGTGTGGGTGAGTCCACCCTGATACGTGATGCTGAGGTGTCGCATGGGTGCCCCTTTGCGGTTCTGGGGAAGCTGGGGGACGACGTGTTCCCCGGGATTCCCCTGGATGGTTCTGAAAATGGCCGCACCCCAACGGAGTGCAGCCAGTGTCGAAAAGTGATCAGTCAGCCGAGGCCAACGTCCTTACGCTCGTGCGGTGTGGCGGTAGGTGCTTCGTCATGAAGCGGGTGGGACGAAAGGTGTCGGTGAGGCCTGTTGCCCAGCGGTTGCGCAGCGCGGTGATCGGCAGCGGCACCGTGGTGCCCTTCCCCACCGGTGGCCGGTGAGGTGCGCATGTCAGGCAGCAGCGGTCTTGCGGCGACGGGGAGACTTCGGAGCCGGGGAGAACAATTCAGGCCGCTTCTGAGCGGCCCGCCAGCACCACCCGTCAGGGATCGGCTTGTGCTCATCCCGGCCGGTCATCGACTGCCTGGGAAGGCCAAGGAAGCGGGCGAAATCGGCATTGGTTTCGATGCCGAGGGCGGTTTTGGCTTGGGCAAGGGTCGGGTTCATGCCGCGAGTAAATCATCGGTTACCCCGAGGTGTCAACCATGATTGCCAGTTTTCCGTCAATCATTCGTTACATGAGCATTGGCGCCCGACTAGAAGAGCTGCGGAAGGCTGCGCAGCTGACCCAGCAACAGATGGCCGACATCGTCGGGACATCGAAGCAGTACGTTGGCCGACTGGAGAAAGGCCTCAATCAGACCCCCAACGGCGTGTTCCTGGCGGACTGGGCGCGGCACTTTAATGTGAGCGCTCGATGGCTGTCCTCCGGCGAGGGTCCGCGCGCAGCCGGTGTGGAGCAAGCGTCTCAATCCACGCGACCCGACTTCGTCAAGCTGTCCTCGTCGGTTTTGCTGCTGCGGCACTACTTGGATTTCACAGGCGATCCAGCTGAGTGGATCAGTGACCCAGTGCTGCTCGAAACCGCGTTCGAGGTTGTCGAACAGTTCGGCGCAGAAGTGCGCTCCGAGAACGTGTTCGACCTAACCAAGGTTCTTGCAAAGAAGATACGGGGGGGACTGGATGGAGAAGGACAGCAGGTTCGAGGAACTCGCAAAGCGTCTAGCGGCTAGAACAGCCGCGTTGCGCGGCCAGGCCGAACAGCGGCCGGCGTTGCGGGTGGTGCAGCAAGCCGCAGCGGTCACAGCCCCTACCTCATGCCCGATGGACGTCGTCCTCCGGGAGTCGCATATCCGCATGATTCGTCACTTCCGACGCCGCTGGGGTCAGCCGATGCAGCTCATCATCGATCAGGCCTGCTTTGGCTACATAGGCGTGGAACAGCTTCCCGATGATGATCTCATCCAGTTGCACAAGGACCTGGAGCGTGCTGAGGACTGCATGCGCGACGGGATCTCCTTCGAAGATGCCGGCCTGGTCCGCTCTCGCTATGGATGAGTCGCCCTGTGGATTCCGCCGGTTGGTGATGCTGCTCAATGCCGGATATGTCCCGGTCCTTCCCTGTAATGCGGAAGGGGTGTTGATGGAGAAGCGCCTAGGCTTCATGAGGCACACCAAAGTCATCTGCTACGACAATGGAACGGTGGTCTTCCTGCCCCGCGGCGGCGAGGTTCGCATCCGTTCTTTCGATCCGGATGACGCCATGTACTTGGCGATGAAATCTGTAAAAAGCTGAACGAACGTTCCTTCGTTCATATTTTCCATCTCTGTGAAGTAACCCTTTGTTGACTTCTTGAAGTAACCCATGATTTACTAGCCCCGTCGGCCCACACCGGGCCATCCAACGGGGCTCCACCATGGACATCGCAACCGCCACCCAGCTGATCGCCGACTACCGCGCCGCCGGTTTGATCGGCGATTCGGTGGCCCAGGCCGCCAACGCCGCCATTCGCCGCCCGACCTACTTCGATGACGCGATCACGGACGACAACCGTGGCCGCCTCCTCTCGCTGGTCTACGGCATCCGCACCTCGTCGCCGGTCTACACCGGCCCGACCTTCACCGTGCTGGAGGCCTAAGCCATGGCCCTCCAGACCGCCGCCGATTCCGACCGCAATGCCCAGCGCAGCTGGGACGGCCTGGAAGATCCGCGCTTTGAATGCGAACTGTCCGGGCAGCAGGCCGCCGAGCTGGCCGAGGCGATGCGCGCCGACCCGGCGGCGTGCCGCGAGGCCGAGCAGTGGGTGTCGGGCACCTTCGACGGTGACCACTACACGGACGTGACCCTGGCGCTGCACCAGCTGCACCACACGGACCCTTCGGACCTGATCGACTCGCCGCTGCTGGCCCAGCTGTACGCGCTGGCTGCGGTGCAGGCTGCGGCGCTGGACGAGCAGCTGCTGGAAGCGGCGACGCAGCAGGTGGCGGCATGAACCTGATCGAGAAGACCAACCACCTGGGCATCGCCATCGAGTACGTGGAGTTCGAATCCGTGCCGGTGCAGCAGGTGCAGGCCGTCAGCCGGGAGATCCAGCAGCACGTCGCGGCGATCAACGCGCGGCAGGCGGTGAGCCCGGCGAAGGCAGCAGCGGCGTATGCCGAAGGTGCGCGGTCATGACGCCTGAAACCGAGCTGGATCGCATGTTCGCCCGCGTCTTCCCGCCGATCCCGACGCCCGTATCCCTCGCCGACGCCGCGCTGGCCGAGGCCCACATGACCAACCACGAGGCCATCAACGGCCTCTGCGCAGAGGAACTGCCTGATGACCAGTAAGCACAGCCCCGGCCCGTGGAGCTTCCAAAATCACGGCAGCCTGATTTTGGACGCCCGCAGCGGCTCTTCTCAGACCCTTGTGGCAAAAGTAGAGGTGAACACCTATCGCGATGAGGGCCGGTACAACGCCCGCCTGATTGCCTCCGCACCAGAGTTGCTTGCCATCGTTGCCACGTTTGACTCGTACATGGGTCAGGCAGGCGAAGAACCAGAGCAGGACAGCAACAATCCGATTCGCGCCCTCCGCTGGAAGGCACAGCAAGTCCTCGCTAAAGCCATCGGCTTCGACTGATGCGCCTCCTGACCGCCCTCGGCTTCCACAGCTGGTCCGACTTCCTCGCCTGCCTGAGCAGCTACGCGCTGCTGGCCTACCTCTTCTGGCTGCTGCTCTGGCCGCAGGCCTGGTCCTGATACCCCGCCGGCACGGCCGGCTCTACGAGAGGCAACACCGATGTTCGAACTCAACGATGCGGCCGCCAAGGTCGTGAACTTCAACCCCCGCGCCGAGCGACACGGCGACGAGAACAAGCTGGCCGGGGACCTCAAGCTGGTCGTGGCCGTCAGCAGCAGCGTGCTGGACTACTTCCAGAAGGGCCTGCGCCAGGCGCTGTACCGCAAGGCCGCGCAGGGCGAGCAGCAGGACCTGATCGAGGGCGGCGACGGCCTGACGGCGGTCAAGTTCCCGAAGCTGGGCGCGATTCCGTGGGACGAAGAGTACCCGGGCTATTCCCTGCTGATCGGCAGCGGCCTGGGCCTGTCCGAGCCGCTGGTCATCACCGACGTGACCCTCAAGAAGCTGTCGTTCGCGCCCCTGGAAGGCGGAACCCTGCAGCTGACCTTCAGCGCAGTGTTTCACCCGACCAAGGCCGAGGCCGGCGCCTTGTGCGAGCAGATCAAGAACGAAGTGCAGCTGACCCTGGTGTCGCCGCTCAACGCCAGCAAGGGAGACAAGCCCGTGCAGGAAGACTTGGCTGCGTAGCCGCTACGGAGAGGAATGCGCAGGCTGATGCGCGATGCGGCCCGGACATAGAGCTTCGGGAGCCGGGACACCCGATGACCAGAACACCGTGAGGGATGTAGGCGGTCGCTCAAGCCGGAGATCAGCGCCGGCCCTCTCCACCTATTCCCGCAGCACCAACAGGAGTTACCAGTGAACGACAAGACCATCGAACAGGAAATCCAGGCCAAGGGCCTGAACGCACCGCGAGTGACGCCGGCCGACGTGGAAGCGGAGATCACCCACTGCTACTACATCAACGTCGGCGAGGCGCACCGCGCGAACTGGCCCGACCCGAACGCCAAGGACGAGGAACACCCGTCGATCAACCTGCTGACCATTTGTGTCCTGGTGCTGCGCAATGGCTTCACGGTCACTGGCGAGTCTGCCTGCGCCAGCCCGGAGAACTTCGACGCCGAGATCGGTCGTTTGATTGCCCGCGATAAGGCTGTCGAGAAGATCTGGCCGCTGCTCGGCTTCCGCCTCCGCGATCAGCTGAGCGCCTGATCCCCCCGCTGCCCGCTCCCCACGGGCAGCCCTACCCGCGCCGGCCGGGTTCCCCAACGCCGGCACCTATCCCCGAGAACAAGGACAGACCATGAAGATCAAGATTTCCATCGGCGACAGCCACAGCAACGTGATCGTGTTGGACGCAGAGCACGCCGGCATCGCAGCCCAGCTGCTGGCGCACGCCACCATCTACAAGCGCACCGGCTACTACAGCGATGACGGCTGGGAGAAGTCCGGCGACGAACTGCGCATCGGCTACACCGACGACAAGACCTTGGAACCCCTGGATCCGAAGATCGTTGAGGCCCAGGAGCGCGCCCGCAAGGCCGACAGCGAGAAGTACGCCGCGCAGAGCAAGAACAGCGATTTGCAGAAGCAGGTCGCGGAACTGCAGGCACAGCTGGCCGGCATCCAGTCGGTGACCAGCTGCACGGTCACTGCGCCTGAGCCGGAAACCGAAGTCGCCGCCGAAGCGCCCGGCAGTGACGAAGACGACTTCGCGCACTGAACCCCCGCAGGGATGCGACCGCTCGCCCGGCAGCGGCTCCGAAAGCCGGGCACCTATTCCACGCAGAGGCACCCATGAACCAGATCACCACCACCACGGCCGATGCGCAGCAGCTTGCGCCGGCCCATGCGGCAGCCGCGCCCGACTCGATGCTGGCAATGATCGAGCGCGTGGCCACCGACCCCAACGCCGATATCGACAAGATGGAGCGCCTGCTGCAGATGCACGAGCGCCTGCTGGACCGCGAGTCCGCAGCGGCCTACACCTCTGCCCTGGCCGGCATGCAGCCCAAACTGCCGTCGATCAAGGAGCGCGGCGCGATCAAGGACCGCTCCGGCAACGTGCAGAGCACCTACGCGCTGTGGGAGGACATCAACGCGGCGATCAAGCCGGTGCTGCAGGAATTCGGCTTTGCCCTCTCCTTCCGCACGCTGACCGAGGACAACATGGTCCGGGTGACCGGTGTCCTGGCGCACAAGAACGGCCACAGCGAGCAGACCGAGATCCTGCTGCCGGCGGACACCAGCGGCTCCAAGAACAGCGTGCAGTCGGTTGGGTCCAGCGTCAGCTACGGCAAACGCTACGCCGCCGGGGCGCTGCTGAACCTGACCACCCACGGCGAGGACGACGACGGTCTGCTTGGCGGGACCAAGCTGGACGACAAGGCGGTCAACTGGATCGACGTCGCCAACGAGCTGGAACACCCCGAGCAGTACCAGGCGAAGCGCGCCGAGCTGCTCAAGGACTACGGCGGCGCCGCCAACCTGCCGGCGGACGTGCGCAATGCCTTCAACCGGGCCAAGGCCCGCGTGACCCCCAAGGATTGAGCCATGCGCATTCTGGACGTCGAGCAGGGTTCGGTGGAGTGGTATGCGGCGCGCAAGGGCGTGCCGACCGCCAGCGAGTTCAGCAGCATCATCACCCCGAAGCGCGGCGAGTACGCCACCGCGGCCGACACCTACATCAACCAGCTGATCGATGAGCTGATGCGGCCCGAGGCTGGCGAGTCGTTCGGCGGCAATCGTCACACCCTGCGCGGCAAGGAACTGGAACCTGAGGCTCGCGAGTACTACGCCTTCGAGCAGGACGTGGTGCCGCAGCAGGTCGGCTTCATCCTCAACGACTCCGGCACGCTGGGCTGCAGCCCGGACAGTCTGATCGGCAAGCCCGGTGGGCTGGAGATCAAGTGCCCGGATGGCCCCACCCATGTGAAGTGGCTGCGCGCCGGCATCGTGCCGGACGAACACAAGCCCCAGGTGCACGGCTCTCTGATCATCACCGGCCGCGAGTGGTGGGACTTCCTTTCCTTCTGCCCCGGGTATGAGCCGCTGCTGGTGCGCGTTACCCCGGACGGCTTCACCGAAAAGCTGCAGGCCCACCTGGATCGGTTCCTGACCGAGTACCAGGCCGCCCGCGCCATCTTCTTCAAGGACGCAGCATGAGCGACAAGAAATTCATCGATGGCCTGCTGGTAAAGGCCCCCCGCGACGGCGCGCCCGAATACGTGGTGGGCAAGCTGTCCCTGAAGCGTGAGGCGCTGATCGGCTGGCTGCAGCAGCAGGACGGCGAGTGGATCAACGCCGATATCAAGGTGGCGCAGAACGGCAACTGGTACGCCCAGGTGGACGACTGGAAGCCCGACCGCCAGCGCGGCGACGGCGGTGGTGGCCGGCAGCAGTCTGGCGGCGGCCAGGGGCGTACCAGCGGCGGCTACACCCAGCGACCGCCGCAGCAGCCCGCGCCGATTGACGACTTCGCCGACGACGATCTGCCCTTCTGATGGACACGAAGCGCTGCACCGCCTGCAGTCGTCGTCTGCCGCTGGCGGCCTTCCCCAGCGCCGGGCGGCGCGGCAAGGAACCCACCTGCGCCATGTGCACCAACGACGCGCGCCGGTTGCGTACTCCGCTGCCGGCGCTCAAGCGGGACCCGGAACTGATCCGTCTGTCCAACGTCACCAACCTGTGGTTCGGGCCTGTGCGCCGCGAGCCGATGAGGAGCATCGCATGACCAGCATCCACGCACAGACCGTGTTCGACGCAGCCACCGCGCGGCAGAAGGCCGCCGAGGCCGAGCAGCTGGCCGCCGACGTGGCCGAGTTCGAGCGCAAGGGCGGCAAGATCCAGCGCCTGGGCAACACGCCCATCGACCGGGCCGGCATCAGCCGCCGGCAGGTGGTCGAGGGCGGCGCAGAGCGGCGCAAGGCCGCGAAGGGAGGGAAGGCATGAGCGCCCCTGTCGATGTGCTGGCTGAAATGGAGCGCGCTTCTGTTCGACTCTTCGATGCTGGTCTGCATGGCGGCCTGAGAATTGAAGAAGCCATCGCCGCAGTCGCCGAGCTGTTCGCGAAAGCCGATGCCGCGCTCGTGGTCCTAGGCGAGTATGCGGAAAAGATCGAAGGCGAATGGGGCGTTTGCTTGACGTTGGACCAGATGCTGGCCAATGGCCACGAGCCCGAGTATGCAGGCCTGCGCGATGCACTGGCCCGCGTCAAAGGCGGTGCCCAATGAGCCGCCACCTGACCCGCCGCGCGCCGACCAGGAACGGCGGCTTCTCCTGGGGCCGCTTCCCGATGGGCGACACCGGCATCGTCGCCTACCGGCTTTTCCGCCGGGATCAGTCCGGCACGGTGCACTTCCAGGGCTTCACCGCCCAGCCGCACCACACCCGCGCGCAGATCGCCGCCGGCGTGCGCGCCACCTGCCACAGCCTGCGCGATCACGTGGACGAGATCGACCTGGCCACCATGGGAGTTACCGCATGAACACCAAGATCAGTGAGGCGGCAATCGACGCAGCGGCGCGAGTTCTGGCCGACGCAAGGGGCCATGGCATGCGTGAGAAAGCCGTCGTGCTGGCGGAGCAAGTTCTCAGCGCAGCCCTGCCCCACCTCCACCCGCAGCCCGCAGAGCTGGCCGAGCAGCAGGGGGTGCACGACGCACTGGCCGCAACGCTGGGTGACCTTTCGGTGCGCGGGATGATTGATGACGTGCCCGCCCGGATGATCGGCGAAGCGGCACGCAAAGACATGTCCGCCGCTCTCGCCGCAACTGGCAAGCAGCAGGTTGGTGAGGATTGTCTGACCTGCAACGACCGTGGGTGGGTCGGCGGCCCTACGTTCAGTGACCCCGCCGAGGGCGGGATGCAATGCCCGGACTGCAACGCTCTGGACGCCCACATGGAGCGATACGAGCAGCAGGTTGGCGAGGTGCAGGGGATTGCGCTGGCCGCACTGGAAGCCTCCATGCCTTACCTGGAAACGCTGCACAGCATTGTCGGCGGCGAAGCCCGAGCCAGTGTGTGGCGTTGCATTGAGCGCGGTCGTGCCGCCCTCGCCGCCCGCCAGCCGGTGGGGCAGACCTTCCAAGCCGGTGTCTCCGAGTGGATGGGCAAGTGCTTCCTGCCTTCGCTTTACAGCAACATGACCGAGCGCGGCGACCGCCTGCTGGAAGAAGTGCTGGAGCTGCTGCAGGCCCACGGCTACGACCAGGGCCGCGTCGCCACCCTGGTGGACTACGTGTTCGGCCGCCCGGCTGGCGAGCCTGCCCAGGAGGTTGGCGGCGTCATGGTGACGCTGGCCGGCTACTGCTGGGTGGCTGGGCTGGACATGCATGTCGCTGGCGAGGCTGAGCTGCAGCGGATTACGCAGCCTGAAGTGATGCACAAAATTCGCCGGAAGCAGGAAGCAAAGAACGCCTTGCACTTCGACACTCCCTTGCCGGGGGATGCTGCAGCCACCGTCGAAGGCTGGCCGCGTGAAGGTGACCTGGTTCGATACGGTGACGGCTCATCCGCACTCGCCATCCGGCTTGGACCTCACGCGGGCGGCTGGCACGGCTATCAGTGTTGCGGCGGATACACCTTCTTTACCAAGGCATACAAGCCCAGTCGCGCCGATATGGACACCTGGCTGGATTGCGCCAAGTACCGCGACGAGCGCACAAAGGCCGCTGATAGCCGCGTCGCACGCGAGATGTACCTGATCGACCAGCGCGATGCAGCGCCGGGGGTGGGCTGATGGACGCCCTGACCCTCTGGCTGGCGAAGTACCTGGTGCTGGGCCTGATGCTGGTCATCGGCTTCCTGACCGTGTGGCTGGTCGTCGCCCTCTTCCGCGCGGTGCGCTGGTGCTGGCGGCGGGTTCATCGTTGGAGCCGCGCGTGAACTACTACAACGAGTTCGACCCCTACACCGCGCAGTGGCTGCGCAACCTGATCGCCGCGGGCCTCATCCCCGCCGGCCACGTCGACACCAGGAGCATTACCGATGTTCAACCCGATGACCTCGCCGGATACCGGCAGTGCCACTTCTTCGCCGGCATCGGCGGCTGGTCCCTCGCAGCCCGACTTGCTGGGTGGCCCGACGATCGAGAACTCTGGACCGGCTCCGCGCCGTGCCAGCCGTTCTCCGTCGCGGGTAAAGGAAAAGCCCAGGCTGACGATCGGCACCTCTGGCCCCACCTTTTCCGGCTCGCCCGTGCCCGCCAGCCCGCTGTCCTCATGGGAGAGCAGGTTGCGGCGGCGGTTGGCAAGGACTGGATCGACGGAGTGTTCTCTGACCTGGAAGGAATCGGCTACGCCTGCGGGGCGTCCGTTGTCCCGGCTTGTGCCGTCGACGCGCCCCACCGACGGGACCGCCTCTGGTTTGTGGCCCACGCCGGCGGCCAGGGACTGGCGCAGCGAATCGGCGACCCCCGAGTTCCATGCGAAGTGGGCGGCAAATCCGAAGGGAAAGACGCTTCCAATGATGATCGCGCTGATGCACGCGCTTTGGCCGACGCCGACTGCTGTGGACGGGAATCGTGGGCTGACCACGCGGCCCCAAGACACTGGCAAGCCACTACCGCAGCGAGTGGGCGAAGCGCTTGGGATTCCGCCGGCGTCATCGTCGGACACGACGGAAAAGCGAGGCGCGTTGAACCCTCAATTCACCTTCTGGCTGATGGGATTCCCGGACGAGTGGCTCAGCTGCGCGCCGGCGGCAATGCCATCGTCCCGCAAGTCGCGGCCGAAGTGATCGGCGCCTACATGGATTGCTACCCCGATCCGGCCGAGCAGCTGCGCGTTGCCCTGGCCACGAACTGACCGGAGAAAATCAACATGGCCGACAGCCCCTACCTATCCCGCGACGATATTCGCGACCTGTGCCGCACGCCGCAACGGAAGCGGCAGGCGGCGTTCCTGCGTGCGAACGGGATCAGGCACTATCTCGACGCCCACGGCTGGCCGGTGGTGCTGTGGTCGGCTCTCGAAGGCAAACCCGAGCCGAAGGCAGCGCCGGCGGCCGAATGGAACTCCAACAAGGCAGCATGATGGGAAGGAAACCGACCAAGCCGGGGGCGATCCCCCGGTTCCGCAAGCGCAAGCAGAAGTCCGGCGTCGTGCACTACTACTACGACCACGGCGGCAAGCCGCGCAAAGAGACGCCGCTGGGCAGCGACTACGGCCTGGCCATCAAGAAGTGGGCGGAGCTGGAACACGCCGGCTCGATCCCGGCAGGCGCGGCGCTGACGTTCCGGCAGGCAGCCGAGCGCTACCAGGCCGAGGTCATCCCGAAGAAGGCGCCCGGCACGCAGGCGGTCAACATGCGCGAGCTGTCGATGTTGAAGCGCTACTTCGATGACCCGCCCTGCCCGCTCGAGTCCATC
>NZ_DAMAGC010000034.1:0-37680 GCF_031995405.1 Stenotrophomonas sp.
CAGCATGGAAGGGCTGACCAGCGGCGGGCAGAACTGCGGCCCGGTGATCACCGCGTTCCGGGTGTGCTGGTTCTCCGATGGTGGCATCAGCAGCAACTTCCCGATCCACCTGTTCGACGCCGCGCTGCCCCGTTGGCCCACCTTCGGCATCAACCTGGTGTATCCGCGCCATGCCGATGCGATCAGCGTGGTGGACCGCGGCCGGGATCCGATCGAACAGGCGGTGTTCCTGCCCACCGAGAACCGCCAGGGCTGGCAGCGCAGCTACCATTCCATCGCCCAGCCGCTGGCTGCGGCGGAGATGTCCGGCTTCCTGTTCTCCATCGTGTCGACCATGCAGAACTGGCGCGATGTGCTGCAGGCCCGCGCGCCCGGTTATCGCGACCGCATCGTGCACGTGTCGCTGCAGGGCGATGAGGGCGGCATGAACCTGGACATGCCCCAGGACGTGCTCGGTCGGATCGCCGCCAAGGGCAGCGTGGCCGGTGAGCGCTTCTGCGGGTTTTCTTTCCAGAACCACTACTGGATCCGCTGGCGCAACCTGGCCTCGGCGTATCAGCGCTACACGCTGGAGATCGCACGTACCGACGATCCCGACCAGCGTGTGGCGGCCTGGAACGACGCGTACCAGACCGTGGCCCTCGGCGAACCGCCCCCGCCCTCGTACCGGCTGACCTCGGAGGACAAACGGCGTGAATCGCAGCGGTTGTGGCGGCACATGGTCGAACAGGGCCAGCACTGGGAAGACCTCGGCCCGGACCTCACCGAAGGCGCCCCGCGTCCGCTGCCGCAGATGAAGGTCACGCCGATTTATTGAGCCGGCACAGCGCGCTCCCGATCCGGTAAAAACCGACCGTTGGTCAGCAACACCTGTAGAGCCGACCGTTGGTCGGCTGCTCTTCGCACCGGGGTCGACCCTTCCCGGCCTCGGATGCAAGTCGACCAACGGTCGACTCTACCTGCGGCCGGGCAGCTGCGCGAAGGCGCGCTGCATGCAATCTTCGCGCGGGCACACCCGGCAGCCGGGGCCGATCGATACCGAGTTGCCCGGGCTCTGGATGTCCAGGCCGCGCGAGTAGATCAGCCGCTCGGCATGCTGCAGATCGCAGCCCAGCGCCACGGCGAAGGTCTTGCGCGGCTGCCCGTGCCCGATCGGGCCGCTGCTCACCTGCCGCGCCAGCCAGAAGTGGCGGCGCCCGTCGGGCATGCGTGCGGTCTGGGTCAGCACCCGACCGGGCTGGTTGAATGCCTCGTAGACGATCCACAGCGGGCACGAGCCGCCCACCTGCGAGAAATGGAAGTCGGTGGCCGAGTGCCGCTTGGACACGTTGCCGGCGCGGTCCACGCGGATGAAGAAGAACGGCAGTCCCGGTGCGCTACGTCGCGCCAGCGTGCTCAGCCGATGGCAGACCGCCTCGAAGCCAACCCCGAAGCGATGTGCCAGCGCATCGATGTCGTAGCTGCTGTGCTCGGCGGCACGCAGGAACTGCGCATAGGGCATCACCAGCGCGCCAGCGAAATAGTTGGACATGCCGATCCGCGCCTGCGCGATCTGTTCGGCGTCGCGGAACCCGGCACGTGCGATCACCGCATCGATCTGCGCTGCATAGCCCAGCAACGCCAGCTCGGCCGCCATCTGGAACGCCTGCTGGCCCGGTTCCAGGTAGTCCGGCAGCCACAGCGTGCGGCTGCCGCCGTCATAGACGCGCTTCTCGCGCCCGGCCTGCAGCGGCGCCACTTCGACCAGCACGCCATGGCGGTCGGCCAACAGCTGGCGCAGGCGGGGGGCGACATGCCCGGCCACCAGCCCCCATTCGCCGAACAACTGCTCGGCCAGGTCGTCCAGTTCGGGGATGTGGTTGTGCATGCGGTTGAAGAAGTCGCGTACCTGGTCGCCGGCCGGCAGCGCCTGCCCGGCATGCACGTCGCCCAGCTGGAACTCCAGCGCGGCGGCATGCTCGCGCAGCATCAGGTGCCGGCGGTGCAGGTCGAGCAGGGCGCGGCTGACCTGCGGCAGGTTGCCGGCCATCGCGCGCAGCTCGGTGCTGCTCACATCGTCCAGGCCCAGGTCGCGCAGTGTCTCGCCGAGTGCCTCCTGCAGCGCGCCGGGCTCATCCACGTCGAACAGGTCGGTAACGTCGCCCAACACCTCACGCAGCCTGGCCTGCACCGCAGGGGTGAGCGGACGCTTGTTGCGCTCGATCTGGTTCAGGTAACTGGCCGACAACCCCAGCGCACGCGCCAGCGCGATCTGGCTGTAGCCGCGCTGCTCGCGCAACTTGAGCAGGCGCAGGCCGATCTGGCGTTGGACGGGCGGGCTATTCACAGAATTCACAAGAATCGTAGCGGGCATTGGCCAGATTAAGCGCATGCAGGCCGGAAATCGAGCGTGGCACTGTGAATAATGCCAACAACTTTCGACCCGCCGGGATTGTCCATGACTGTTGCAGCGCCCCGTATCCGCATGTTGATCGATGGCCAGTTCATCGAATCGGCCAGCTCGCATTGGCAGAACGTGGTCAACCCGGCCACCCAGGACGTCCTGGCCCAGGTGCCGTTCGCCACCGCCAGTGAGGTCGATGCCGCCGTGGCCTCGGCCAAGGAAGCCTTCAAGACCTGGCGCAAGACCCCGATCGGCACCCGCGCGCGCATCTTCCTGAAGTACCAGCAGCTGATCCGCGAGAACATGAGCGAGCTGGCCCACATCCTGTCCGCCGAGCAGGGCAAGACCGTGCCCGACGCCGAAGGCGATGTGTTCCGCGGCCTGGAAGTGGTCGAGCATGCCGCCGCCATCGGCAACCTGCAGCTGGGCGAACTGGCCAACAACGTGGCCAACGGCGTGGACACCTACACCCTGCTGCAGCCGCTGGGCGTGTGCGCGGGCATTACCCCGTTCAACTTCCCGGCGATGATTCCGCTGTGGATGTTCCCGATGGCCATCGCCACCGGCAACACCTTCATCCTCAAGCCGTCCGAGCAGGACCCGATGGTCACCATGCGCCTGGTCGAGTTGGCGCTGGAAGCCGGCATCCCCAAGGGCGTACTCAACGTCGTCCACGGCGGCGAAGAGGTGGTCAACGCGATCTGCGACCACCCGGACATCAAGGCTGTCTCGTTCGTCGGGTCCACCCGCGTCGGCACCCACGTCTACAACCGTGCCTCGCTGGCCGGCAAGCGCGTGCAGTGCATGATGGGCGCCAAGAACCACGCCGTGGTGCTGCCGGACGCAAACAAGGAACAGAGCCTCAACGCGATGGTCGGTGCAGCCTTCGGTGCGGCCGGCCAGCGCTGCATGGCCGCCTCTACCCTGGTGCTGGTCGGCGAAGCGCGGGAGTGGGTGCCGGACCTGGTCGCCAAGGCGAAGACGCTCAAGGTCAGCGCCGGCAGCGTCAGCGGCACCGACGTGGGCCCGGTGATTTCCTGCGCCGCGCGTGAGCGCGTGGAAGGCCTGATCGCCTCGGGCGTGGAGCAGGGCGCCAAGCTGGTGCTCGACGGCCGCAACCCGCAGGTGGACGGCTTCGAGAAGGGCAACTTCGTCGGGCCGACCATCTTCGCCGGCGTCAAGCCGGGCATGCGCGTGTACGACGAGGAAATCTTCGGGCCGGTGCTGGTGATCCTGGAAGCGGAGACGCTCGAAGACGCCATCGAACTGATCAACGCCAACCCGAACGGCAACGGCACGGCGCTGTTCACCCAGTCCGGTGCGGCCGCCCGCAAGTTCCAGGAAGACATCGACGTCGGCCAGGTCGGCATCAACGTGCCGATCCCGGTGCCGGTGCCGCTGTTCTCGTTCACCGGTTCGCGCGCGTCCAAGCTCGGCGACCTGGGTCCGTACGGCAAGCAGGTGGTGATGTTCTACACCCAGACCAAGACGATCACCTCGCGCTGGTTCGATGACGAGACGCTGGGTCATGGCGTCAACACCACCATCAGCCTGAAGTAAGCAACAACGGAGTTCGACCATGAGCCACTCGATGACGACGGAACTCGACGAAGCGCAGCAGGCCTATAGAGAGGCCGCGCGCGACTTCGCCCAGGCCGAACTGGCGCCGCACGCCGCGCGATGGGATGCGGAGGGCATCTTTCCGCGCGAGGCGATCGCCAAGGCAGGGGAACTCGGGTTCTGTGGCTTGTACATGGACCCCGAGGTAGGTGGCAGCGGCCTGAGCCGTCTGGACGCCGCCGTCGTCATCGAGGAGCTCGCCAACGTGGATCCGTCCACCGCGGCCTACATCAGCATCCACAACATGGCCTCGTGGATGGTGTCCACGTGGGGCCAGGAAAGCCTGCGTGCCGCGTGGGGCAGCGACCTGTCTTCGGGCAGCAAGCTGGCCTCGTACTGCCTCACCGAGCCGGGTGCCGGCTCGGATGCGGCCTCGCTGAAGACCACTGCGGTGCGCGATGGCGACCACTACGTGTTGAACGGGTCCAAGGCCTTCATCTCCGGTGCCGGTGCCACCGAGCTGCTGGTGGTGATGGCGCGCACCGGCGGCGCCGGTGCCAGCGGGATCAGCGCGATCGCCGTGCCGGCCGACCTGCCGGGCATCAGCTACGGCCGCAAGGAAGAGAAGATGGGCTGGAACAGCCAGCCCACCCGCGGCATCACCTTCGAGAACGTGCGTGTCCCGGTCAGCCACCTGTTGGGAGAGGAGGGTGGCGGCTTCAAGCTGGCCATGAAGGGCCTGGACGGCGGGCGCATCAACATCGCCGCCTGCTCGCTGGGCGCGGCCCAGGGCGCACTGGATGCCGCACGCCGCTACATGGGCGAGCGCCGCCAGTTCGGCAAGGCGCTGGCTGAGTTCCAGGCACTGCAGTTCAAGCTGGCCGACATGGCCATCGAACTGGTGGCTGCACGACAGATGGTGCACACCGCCGCGCGCAAGCTCGATGCCGGTGCCAGCGATGCCAACGTGTGGTGCGCGATGGCCAAGCGCTTCGCCACCGATGCCGGTTTCACCATCTGCAACGAGGCGCTGCAGATCCACGGCGGCTACGGCTACATCCGCGAGTATCCGATCGAACGGCTGCTGCGCGATTCGCGCGTGCACCAGATCCTGGAAGGCACCAACGAGATCATGCGGGTGATCGTGGCCCGCCACCTGCTCAATACCGAAGAGGAACTGCGATGATGGATTGGCGTACGCATGAACATGTCGGCCTGAAGGTCGAGGCCGACGGCCACGTCGCGGTGATCACGCTCAGCAACCCGCCGGCCCATACCTGGACCGTGCACAGCCTGTCCGCGCTGCGCGACCTGGTCGGTGCGCTCAACGCCGACAAGGCCATCTACGCGCTGGTGATCACCGGCGAGGGCGAGAAGTTCTTCTCCGCCGGCGCCGACCTCAAGCAGTTCGCCTCCGGCGACAAGGGCGCCGCACGCGAAGCCGCGCGTCGTTTCGGCGAAGCCTTCGAAGCGCTGTCCGGCTTCCGTGGCGTGTCCATTGCCGCGATCAACGGCTATGCGATGGGTGGCGGCCTGGAATGCGCGCTGGCCTGCGACCTGCGCATCATCGAAGAACACGCCCAGGTCGCATTGCCGGAGGCCACCGTCGGCCTGCTGCCGTGCGCCGGCGGCACCCAGAACCTGCCGCGCCTGGTCGGTGAGGGCTGGGCCAAGCGCATGATCCTGCTCGGCGAGCGCATCGATGCGGACACCGCACTGCGCATCGGCCTGGTCGAAGAGAAGGTCGGCAAGGGCGCCGCCAAGGCGCTGGCGCTGGAATGGGCGCACAAGGCCGGCAAGCAGAGCCCGACCAGCATCGCCGCCTGCAAGACCCTGGTGCAGGCCACCCGCACCGGCACCCATGCTTCGGCGCTGGTCGCCGAGCGCGAAGCCTTCGTCGATCTGTTCGACAGTGCCGACCAGGTCGAGGGCGTCAGCGCCTTCCTGGAAAAGCGTGCTGCGCAGTGGAAGAACGCATGAGCAGCGTCGTCGCCAGCGACGAAGCGCCGGTGCTGTTCGAGGAGCGCCGCGCCGACAACGGCACGCGCATCGGCATCGCCACACTCAACGCAGCGCGCACGCTCAATGGCTTCTCGCTGCCGATGGCCCACCTGCTGCGCGAGCGGCTGGAGGCCTGGGCCGTTGATGACGGCATCGCGCTGGTGGTGCTGCAGGGCGCGGGCGAAAAAGCCTTCTGCGCCGGCGGCGACCTGCACAGCCTGTACCGCAGCATGGTCGATCACCGCGCGAGCGGCAGCACCGACATCCGCGACAACGCCTACGCAGCCGAATTCTTCGACGTCGAGTACCGCGTCGACTACGCCATCCACACCTACCCCAAGCCGATCCTGTGCTGGGGCCACGGCATCGTCATGGGCGGCGGCATCGGGCTGATGTCCGGCGCCAGCCACCGCGTGGTCAGCGAGCGCTCCAGGCTGGCCTTCCCGGAAATCACCGTCGGCCTGTTCCCCGATGTGGGTGGCAGTTGGCTGCTGCCGCGCGTGCCGGGCAAGGGCGGCCTGTTCCTGGCCCTGACCGGCGCACCGCTCAATGCCGGCGATGCGATCTATGCCGGTCTGGCCGACATCCATATCGCCGAGGCGCAACGCGGCAGCGTGCTCGACGCCCTCACCGAGGTGCATTGGAGCAGCGACGCCAAGCGCAACCACGACCAGCTCGGCGCGCTGCTGCAGCAGCATGCCAGCGACGCCGCGACCGGCCCGCTGCTGCGCAATGCGGCCGCCATCGAAGCGCTGTGCGAGGGCGACGATGTGGCTGCCATCGTCGATGCAATCATCGCGATGGAAACCGAGGACGCCTGGCTGAAAAACGCGCAGGCCACGCTCGCGGCCGGTGCGCCCGGTTCGGCGCGGCTGGCCTTCGAGCTGCAGCGCCTGGCCGATGGCATGTCGCTGGCCGAGGTCTATCGCCTTGAATACATCGCTGCCCTGCACGCCGCTGCCCACGGCGATTTCGCCGAAGGCATCCGCGCGCTGTTGATCGACAAGGACCGTAATCCGCAGTGGCAGCCGCGCACGTTGGCCGACGCCACCGCGGCGTGGGCCCACACCTTCCTCGTATCGCCCTGGTCCGACGCCGCGCATCCGCTGGCCGACCTCGGTGCCACCGTCCCTGAAAGGAGCCTTGCATGAGCCGTATTGCATTCATCGGGTTGGGCAACATGGGTGGCCCGATGGCCGCCAACCTGGCCAAGGCCGGCCATGCCGTGCGCGTGTTCGACCTGGTCCCCGCCGCCGTGCAGGCGGCGGTCGACGCCGGTGCCACTGCCGCGCATTCCGCGCTGGATACCCTGACCGACGCCGAGATCGTGATCTCGATGCTGCCGGCCAGCCGCCACGTCGAAGGCGTCTATCTCGGCGACGATGGCCTGCTCGGCGACATCCCCGGCGGCGCGCTGGTCATCGACTGCAGCACGATCGCCCCGGCCACCGCGCGCAAGGTCGCCGAGGCGGCCGCCGCACGCGGCCTGCAGATGTTGGACGCGCCGGTCTCCGGCGGCACCGCCGGCGCCCAGGCCGGCACCCTCACCTTCATCGTCGGTGGCGAAGCCGATGCGCTCGAGCGCGCGCGCCCGCTGCTGCAGGCCATGGGCAAGAACATCTTCCACGTCGGTGCCAGCGGCGCCGGCCAGGTTGCCAAGCTGTGCAACAACATGGCCCTTGGCGTCATCATGGCTGTTACTGGCGAATCGATCGCCCTCGGCGTGGCCCACGGGCTGGACCCGAAGGTGCTCTCGCAGATGATGGCGGTCAGCACCGGACGCAGCTGGGCCACCGAAGTATGCAACCCGTGGCCGGGTGTACTCGAAAACGCGCCCGCCTCGCGCGGCTACAGCGGCGGCTTCGGCAGCGACCTGATGCTCAAGGACATGGGCCTGGCGGTGGAAGCGGCGATGAGCGTCGGCGCCTCCATCCCGCTCGGCGAGCTGGCCCGCAACCTGTATTCGATGAACCACCAGGCCGGCCGCGGCAAGCTGGATTTCTCCAGCGTCGTGCAACTGATCGCGAACGAAAAATAACGGGTAATGCCGGCCGTTGGCCGGCAACCTCATACACCCGGACATATGCGTGGAGCCGGCCAACGGCCGGCACTACCGAAAATCGATGCATCCCGTGGCAATCGGCGATCCGCCGGCGCCCGCAACCAGACGCATCCCGTGGCCTTGCCCGGGATCCACCGCGGTGGGATGGGCGGTTGCCCGGCTTCAACGCCAGGCAGCCGCCCATTTTTTTTGGTTCTTCGCCCGTATGCGGGGCAAGCACGAAGCGCCCTGAATCTCTTCCCGCTCGGCCTGTCGCGCGCGTGAGGGCCCCCATGCCCTTGGAGGCGAAATAAAGGAGGAGGCCGCACCGCGGCCGGGGGACATTCGCCGGAAAGGGCATGGGGCCCTCACGCGCGCAACAGGCCGAGCGGAGACGCAGTCCGATCCATACGCCGCAGACACTGGCCCGTCCCACTCGTAACAGCGCGACAGCCCCTGCAAAAAGACGCGCCCCTCGGATGGGAGAAGACCTTTTTTTTGCAGACGGCTCAGGCCATCGCGGTGCGCCTACCGTGCTGCTCATCGATCACCGGCGTACGCCCGCTACTGTCCTTCCAGCAAGCCGCGTGGGCCAGCGATCAGTCGAGAAGGTCGAGGTAGTGCTGCAACTGGTCGGCGCGTGCACTCACGCGCAGCATGTCGGTCTCGCTGCTCTGCAGGTTGCCCGGCTGCGAGTCGTCATACAGCACCGCTTCCAGGCGACCGTCGAGATCGCGCGAGGTCAGCCAGGCGCGCTGCGCAGCGACCAGGGTGGCCTTGCGCGGTCCATCCAGGCGGGTCTGCAACTGCGTGTAGAGCCGGTTCAGCCGCTGGTCCTGGCGCGTGGCTTCCTGCGAAATGCACGCGGCCTGTTCGATCGCACCGTGTGCTTGCTGCTGGCAGGCGGCGTACGTCGCGCTCGGGCCCTTGGCGGCAGCGGGCGTTGCAGCCGTTGCTGCGCCACCGGCGGCCAGGCCCGTCAGCAGCAGGACGCGCAGGACGATACGGATGTGCTGGGCCGGCATGCAGTGCTCCACCTTTTCATCTGGGTGGCTGAGTATACGAAGACCGCCGCGCTGCCGCTGTCACCGGACGGCTGCTGAAAACCACTGCGGCGGACCGGGCATCGCCCGGCCCGCCGCAGGCCGATCAGAGCCGCGGATGCAGCGCTCAGAGCACGGTCAGGGTCACATCGATGTTGCCGCGGGTCGCGTTGGAGTAAGGGCACACGATGTGGGCCTTCTGCACCAGTTCTTCGACCTGCTCGCGCGGCAGGCCCGGCACGTTGATCTGCAGCTCGGCCTGGATGCCGAAGCCGGTCGGAATCTGACCGATGCCGACCTTGCCGGTGATGGTGGTTTCGGCCGGCAGCGCGACCTTGGCCTGGCCGGCCACGTACTTCAGCGCGCCCAGGAAGCAGGCCGAATAGCCGGCGGCGAACAGCTGTTCCGGGTTGGTGCCCGGGCCGCCCGCGCCGCCCAGCTCGCGCGGGGTGGACAGCTGCACGTCCAGGACGTTGTCGGAGGAGGTGGCGTGGCCCTCACGGCCGCCGGTGGCGGTGGCAGTGGCGGTGTACAGAATCGTTTCGATGGACATGGGAATCTCCTGCGGAATGGGCGGGGGTAGGCCAGTTGGCAGGTGTACTTTGCCCCATCCCTGGGTACGCTGGGTTACATTTCGTCTATCAAACTTGATCAAGAGTCCAGCATGGTCGATCGCCTGCAATCCCTGCTCAGCCGCTTTGCGGTCAGCGCCGAGGTCTTCCACGCCGGCCCGTTGTGCGGCGTCAATGACTTGGCCGCCGACGGCGAACGCGGCCAGCTGCACCTCATCCGCGACGGACATGTGCGCGTGGAGCATGCCGACGGCAGCGTGCTGCAGATCGACCAGCCGAGCGTACTGCTGTACCCGCGCCCGCTCGCCCACCGCTTCGTGACCGATGCCCGGCGCGGCGCCGATTTCGCCTGCGCGCACCTGCAGTTCGAAGGCGGCGGCAACAATCCCGTCGCCGCCGCGCTGCCCGCGGTGATCTGCCTGCCACTGGACGCGTTGTACGGTGGGCAGCCGGTACTGTCGCTGCTGTTCGAAGAAGCCTTCGCCCAGCGCTGCGGCCGCCAGGCCCTGCTCGACCGTCTGTTCGAGGTGGTGCTGATCCAGATCCTGCGCGCGCTGATGGAAAGCGGCCAACTGCGTGTCGGCCTGCTCGCGGGCATGGCCCATCCGCGTCTGCGTCATGCATTGGTGGCCATGCATGACGCCCCGGCCGAGGACTGGACGCTGGAATCGCTGGCCCACCGCGCCGGCATGTCGCGCAGCGCCTTCGCCGACAGCTTCCGCGACACCATCGGCAGCACGCCGGGCCAGTACCTGCAGGGCTGGCGCACGCGGCTGGTGCAGCAGGCGCTGCGCAAGGGGCAGCCGCTCAAACGCATCGCCGCCGACGTCGGCTACGGCAGCGAAGCGGCGTTGTCGCGCGCGTTCAAGGCGCAGACCGGGCATTCACCACGGCAGTGGAAGCAGGCGAGCATCGCCATGCCATCGCCCTGATGCAGTGGCAGTCACTCAGATCGCCCACTCCCGATCGGTGGTGAACATGATCGTCAACCACCGGTCCGTCGATTCCTCCCCCAGCGCTTCACCGATTTCATCGCGCAACCGGTCCCATTCCAGCAGCGCACGCGGCGGGTCGTCGGCGCGCACCACGAAGAACAGCTCGATCTGCTCGCCACGCCCGACCTTGGCCACGTAGCTGCGGTACTCGAGGAATCCGTGCCGGGCCACGATGGCGCGTGCCACGGCATCCACGTGCGCCTGCAGGTCCAGCGGCGTGATCAGCAGGATGTCCTTCAGTGCCTGGCGCACCGTGCCCAGCGGGGCCACCACCACGAACAGGCAGACCACCAGCAGGATCGCCGGATCGATGTACGGCACCAGCCACGCCCACCGTGTTCCGCCCAGCAGCCAGCCCCCGACGAAGGCGACCAGGTAAGCGGCGGACATGCTCGCGGCCACCACCCAGTTCTTTGCATCGAGTGCGATGAACTCCGAGCCGATGGACCGGTTGGCGCGGCGCACGAACAGCGCCAATCCGGTTTCAGCGATGATCGAGATCACCGCGAACAGAATCGCCGGCCCCAGCGCGATCATCCGCCCGCCGGACATCAGCGCATCCACCGCATTGACCGCCGCATACAGCGCCGCCCCGATCATCAGCGTGCCGCTCACCCCCAGCACGATCGGCTCCAGGTGCCAGAAGCCCATGGTGAAGCGTTGGTTCAAGCGCGACTGCAAGGCATCCACGTTCGTGGACAGGCTGATCAGGCGCACCACCAGCAGCGACAACCAGGTCATCACCACATCGATCAGCCCGTAGATGCCATCGAAGATGATCAGCGAGGAGTTGGCCAGCAGGCCGAACCCCACCGCCGCGGCGGCCATCGCCAGCGAGGCGGCGATGGACAGGCGCAGCACGCCCTGTTCGGTGGTGGGGTCGAAGGTGTGGGGGCGAAGCAGGGCGGTCATGGTGGTTCTGGGCGCGGGGCTGCGATGGCGCATTGTCCGCTGTTGCGCTGGTCGGTGGTGAAGACGGCGGTAACCCGATCAATCGCCTGCCTCGACACGCTTGCCTGGCACACGTGCAGCCTGGCATGGCACAGGGTGGAAATCGCTGGCGGCATTGCCACGCAGAATGCTGCCGACCAGCGACTTCCAGAACGCCGACGGATCCTCTTCATCGACGGTGCCCTGGACGAAGATCGGCTGCGGCAGCCGGGCGCGCCGCAACTCGCTCTCGACACCGAGTCGGGCGCCTTGCAGATACTGACCGAAAATCACCAGCTGCGGCGCTATCTGCTGCAGCACACAGGCCTCGGCAAAGCGCGCACCCAACTGGCGCTCGGCGAACGCGCCGACCAGATCGTAGCGCCGCCACTCCAGCAGGCCGATGCCGCATTCCAGGCTTCCGGCGAGCTCCACGCGGATGGGACCGCGCCGCCCGATGGATCGGGCGATCCCCTGGCGTCTGCGCTCGTCCCCTCCCATCACCAGCATCCTGAGCATGCGTGGTTCCCTTTCCTCCGTCGAGCCGATGATTAGGAGCCGCCTGCGCCCCCTCGATCCATCAGGCACGTCTGATTCGCGCGCCTGCCGGCGCCGCGCGCCCAATCAGCCCGTTCGCCGTGCGTGATTTACAATCGCCGCGACGACGCGTCTGCGTCGCCGCTGGCAGGACGCCAGTTCGGCGTTTCGCTGATGTGAGCGGGCCCATGCAGGAAGCCGAGCGCGCCGCCGGTCAGCTCGCCTACGAAAGCAAGGTGGTGGGCATGCGTCAGATCGACCACGTGGTCGCCCGTCCCGACGGCAGCGGTCTGTTCGCGGTGCAGGGAACGGTGGGCGATCCGGCCTCGGTGCGGACCTTCGTGGATCGCAACCAGGCCGTGTCGCAGCCGGTGGAAGCCAGCACGCGGCAGGTGGAGGATCTGGACAAGCAGTTCGGCCAGCAGACGCAGGAACAGGAACAGGCGCAGACCAGGGCGCGCGGACAGTAACGCTACGGGCAGGCCACCCCGCCGCCGGCCTTGTTGTTCAGGCCGGCGGTGTAAACTATTGATCTCACTGGCAATGCCGGTCTTTCCCCGATACGCCGCCCGATGACGTCCGCCACCGCCCGTTACGCCGCCTCCCTGCGCCTGTCCGTCGCCCCGATGATGGACTGGACCGACCGCCATTGCCGGTACTTCCACCGGCTGCTGGCGCCGGGTGCACGGCTGTACAGCGAGATGGTCCACGCCAACGCGGTGATCCATGGCGATCGCGAGCGCCTGCTCGGGTTCGACGGCAGCGAGCATCCGCTGGCACTGCAGCTGGGCGGCAGCGATCCGGCCCTGCTCGCGCAGGCGGCGCGCATCGCCCAGGACTGGGGCTACGACGAGGTCAACCTCAACTGCGGCTGCCCCTCCGATCGGGTCCAGGCCGGGCGCTTCGGTGCCTGCCTGATGCGCGAGCCGGTGCTGGTGGCCGAGTGCGTGGCGGCCATGGTCGCTGCGGTCGACATCCCGGTCACGGTCAAGTGTCGCTTGGGCGTGGATGAGGACAACGACTACGAAACCTTCGTCAACTTCGTCGATCAATCTGCCAACGCCGGCAGCGCGATGTTCATCGTGCACGCCCGCAACGCGTGGTTGAAGGGTCTGTCGCCGAAGGAAAACCGCGAGGTGCCGCCGCTGCGCTACGACTGGGCGCACCGGCTCAAGGCCGACCGCCCGACGCTGCAGATCGTGCTCAACGGTGGCCTGGCCACGGTCGAGGCCGCGCAGGCCCAGCTGCCCGCGCTGGACGGGGTCATGCTGGGCCGTGCCGCCTACCACGACCCCTACGTGCTGCATCAGCTCGAAGCGGCGCAAACCGGTGCGGCGCTGCAGCCGCGCGAGGCACTGCTGCGCGCCATGCGCCCATACATCGAAGATCAACTCGGTCGCGGCCTGGCCCTCAAGCACATTACCCGCCACCTGCTTGGCCTGTTCCACGGCCAGCCGGGCGGTCGCGCGTTCCGGCAGGTGCTCAGCGAAGGCGCGCACCGCGCCGGTGCCGACTGGGACCTGATCGAGCAGGCGCTGGCGATCACCCGCGCCCAGGCCGAACGCGTCGCTGCGTGAGCCGCGTCACCTTGTCTGCTTGACAAGGGACCCACTTTAGCCACCAATGTTCACTTAGATGAACGGCATGAGGGCGCGATCGAAAAAGTTCAGACCGGATTCACTGCGTAAAACCAAGAATTCGCTAAGGATTTGTAAAACGCCGGCCCAGGCTGGCGGTTGCCGATTCACAATTTTTGAACGTTTAGCCGCGCTCCGCTAGGATCAGACCGATGTTCTCCGTGACCTGCCACCGCCGTCTTGCCGTCCTCGCCCTGCTGGCGTCGGGTGCTGCTGCCTCCATTGGCGGTGCATCGGCGCAGGAGCCGGACCCGGCGCGTGGCGAGATGATCCGGGCAGCACGGGGGGCACCGCCGGAACGCTCGCTGTCCGATGCGGTCCGCCGCGTCCAGCGCACCACCGGCGGTCACATCCTGGGCGCCGAGCGGGTGCCCTACGACGGTCGCGACATCAACCGGGTCAAATACATGGACGACCGCGGTCGCGTCCGCTACATGGACGACCCCGCGCCGGCACGTTCACAGCCCCGCGCACCGCGATCGGATATGTCTTCACTACGCGGCGATAACCCCTGAACAGGGATAGTTGTCCGTAATCATCTGTATTCCACTGGCCTCAGGCCATACCCAGGACACTAGGGAGAGTTCATGCGTATCCTTCTGGTCGAAGACGAAGCCCCGCTGCGGGAAACACTGGCAGCCCGGCTCAAGCGCGAAGGCTTTGCCGTCGATGCCGCGCAGGACGGTGAGGAAGGTCTGTACATGGGCCGCGAAGTGCCGTTCGACGTGGGCATCATCGATCTGGGCCTGCCCAAGATGTCGGGCATGGAACTGATCAAGGCGCTGCGCGACGAGGGCAAGAAATTCCCGGTGCTGATCCTCACCGCACGCTCGAGCTGGCAGGACAAGGTCGAGGGCCTGAAGCAGGGCGCCGACGACTACCTGGTCAAGCCGTTCCATGTCGAAGAACTGCTGGCCCGCGTCAATGCGCTGCTGCGCCGCGCCGCTGGCTGGAGCAAGCCGACGCTGGAATGCGGCCCGGTCGCGCTGGATCTTGCCGCGCAGACGGTCAGCGTCAGCGGCAGCAACGTGGACCTCACCAGCTACGAGTACAAGGTGCTCGAATACCTGATGATGCATGCCGGTGAACTGGTCTCCAAGGCCGACCTCACCGAGCACATCTATCAGCAGGATTTCGATCGCGACTCCAACGTGCTGGAAGTGTTCATCGGTCGCCTGCGCAAGAAGCTCGACGCCGACGGCGAACTCAAGCCGATCGAAACCGTGCGTGGCCGCGGTTACCGTTTCGCGATTCCGCGCAACGAGGGCTGAGCCCTGCAGGGCGATTGAACGATGTCAGGCCGTCTGTGGTTCTTCAAACGCTGGCGGCCGCGCTCCCTGCAGGCGCGCCAGTTGCTGGCCGCCTCGGTGGGCCTGGTCGCGTTCCTGGCCATCGCCGGCTACGCGCTGGATGCGGCCTTCGCCGATACGGCGCGCGCCAATCTCCAGGAGCGCCTGAAGAACTACGCACGGGCCTACGCGGCGGGGATCGACTTCACCCGTGACCGCTCGCTGTATATCCGCGAGCAGCCACCGGATCCGCGCTTCGACATGCCCGGTAGCGGCCTCTACCTGCAGGTCGTGATGCCGGAGGGCAAGGGCAACTCGTTGTCGGCCGAAGGCCCGATGCTGCCCAGCGCCGGCCTGCTGGCGCCGCTGCGGGAAGTGTTCGAAGGCCCGCTGCCGATGGTCCAGATCGATGGCAGCCAAGGCTCGGTGTACCGCTATGGCATGGGCCTGGTCTGGGATGCCGAAGCCGACCCGGCGACCGAATTTCCATACACCATCTACGTGATGGAAGACTCGCGCGCGCTCGGCGCGCAGCTGCGCGTGTTCCGTGGCCGCGTGTGGTTCTGGATGGGCGGTGCCGGCCTGATCCTGCTGATGCTGCAGACCGTGATCCTGCAGTGGAGCCTGCGCCCGATGCGGCGCGTGATCACCGAACTGACCAAGGTGCAGCGTGGCGAAACCGCGCGCATGAGCGAGCGCCATCCGCGCGAGCTGGAACCGCTGACCGACAGCATCAATGCCTTCATCGAAAGCGAGCGCGAGAACCTCGAGCGCCAGCGCAACACCCTGGCCGACCTCGCACACAGCCTGAAAACCCCGCTGGCCGTGCTGCGCACCCAGCTGGACAGCGGCGCGCAGGACCAGGACCTGCGGCAGGAGTTCGACGTGCAGCTGCGGCGCATGAACAACCTGGTGTCCTACCAGCTGGCGCGCGCGGCCTCGTCGGGGCACAAGCTGTTCTCGGCGCCGTTGCCGATCGAGTCCAACGCCGAAGAGATCGTGCGCGGGCTGGAGAAGGTCTACGCCGGCAAAGGCGTGCTGTGCGAATTCGATATCGATGAGGCCGCGCGTTTCCACGGCGAACCGGGCGACCTGCAGGAGCTGCTCGGCAACCTGCTGGAGAACGCGTTCAAATGGGCCAACCGCCGCGTGCTGCTCACCGCCAAACCATTGCCGGCGCCGGGTGCGCGGCGTGCCGGGCTGGTGCTGTCGGTGGACGATGATGGCCCGGGCATCGCCCCGGACGACGTCGCCAAGGTGCTGCAGCGTGGCGTGCGCGGCGACGAGCGCGTGCAGGGCCATGGCATCGGTCTGTCGATCGTGCAGGACCTGATCAAGGATTACCGCGGCGAACTGCAGGTCAAGCGTTCGCCGGAACTGGGCGGTGCGCGTTTCGAAGTGAAGCTGCCGCCCGGGCCGTGAGGCCGGGAGATGCCGGCCTCGCAGCGGCCACCGGTCGATGCCTAGCGCGGCGGGCTGACATGCGAGGTTGGGGCCGGCGGCTGGTCGGTACCCGACAGGTCCGGCGGCTCGCCGTAGAACCGGCGCAGATGGGCAGCCACGGTCGGCAGCTCCTGCTCAAGCAGATCCGGCGCGGAGAAGTGGTACTCGGTAACCACCGCGAAGAACTCTTCCGGCGCTTCGGCCGCGTACGGATCGATCAAGGTGTCGCGGCCGCGATCGACCTGCGCGCAGAACGCATCGTAGGCGGTCTGGAAATCCCTGGCCCATTGCCGCTGCCAGTCGCGCGGCAGCGGCGGGGTGCCATCGATGGCGCCGTCCAACGCATCGATCTTGTGCGCCATTTCATGCACGGCCACGCAGTACCCGGCATGCGGATCGGCGATGTCGGCCTGGATATCGGCCCATGACAGGATCAACGGGCCGCTGTCCCACGATTCGCCGATCAGTTCGTCATCCCACTCATGCAGCACGCCGGCGGCATCGACATGGCTGCGCTGCACCCGGAAGGCATCGGGATAGACGATCAGCTGCGACCAGCCGCGCAGGCCGACCTCGCCCAGTTCCAGCAATGGCAGGCAGCACAACGCGGCCAGCAGTACGCCGTCGCCTTCGTCCAGCTGCAGGTCGCCGACCGGGCTGATGGTCTTCTCGTGCAGGAAGCGCGCACTCAGGGTGCGCAGACGCTCGCGGCGTTCCCCGTCCAGGCCGCGCAACCACGCGGCACGCTGGCAACTTTGCTGCCACAGGTCTGCATCAATGGCGCGGGGCGTGCGCCGCAACCAACCCCACATACGTTCGATCAGCGGAACATGCCCGGCAGGAAGCTGTGCCACTTCGGCGCGCGCAGGCGCGGCAACACATCATCATCGCTGCCGCCGCCGCCCGAGCTGGTGCCATTGGCGGCGCTGGGCTTCACGGCTGGCGCGCGTGCCGCCGGTGCGGCTGCAGGCGCGGCGCGCTCGCTTTCGGTCGGCGAATACACACAGCCACCCCGCCCCGTGCTGGTCAGCGCATCGGAAGCGTGCGCGGCCAAGGGGGCCATCAGCAGGATCAGGCAATGGGCGAACGGGCGCATCGTCGACATCCGGAAGGCGGGTCAGCCTTCGATTCTAGCCCGATTCATCGCTGCGATTGGAAGCCCTCCGACAGGCAGCGGATCGGGCTTTCCCGCATAATTTTCCCGATCACTTGATGGAAGCTGCCGTGGACGACCGCCAACTGCTGGCCAAACTGGGCGCCGGACGCCTGTCCGGCGACGCCCTGGCACGCGAACTGGGCCAGACCCGTGCTGCAATTTGGAAGCGGATTCAAGGGCTTAGGGCGGCCGGCGTGGACGTGGAAGGGCGCGCCGGCGAGGGCTACGGGCTGACCCGGCCGCTGGACCTGTTGGACCCGGACACGATCCGGGCCGGCTTGCCCCCGGTCAGCCAGGCCCTGTTGCAGTCGCTGCAGGTGGCCTGGACGGTAGACTCCACCAACGCGGAATTGCTGCGCTGCAGCGCGCCTGAACAGGGCGTTCGCGTCCTGCTAGCCGAGCGTCAGACCGGCGGACGGGGCCGTCGCGGCCGGACCTGGGCCTCGCCGCTGGCCGCCAACATCTACCTGTCGGTGCTGCGTCTGTTCTCCGGTGGCCTGGTCCGCCTGAGTGGATTGAGCCTGGTCGCCGGCATCGCGGTGGCCGAGGCGCTGCACGACCTGGGCTACGTCCAGGCACGGTTGAAATGGCCGAACGATCTGATGGTGGACGGACGCAAGCTGGTCGGCCTGCTGGCCGAGGGCGGTGGCGAGTATGCCGGCCCGGCGCGCGCGGTGATCGGGATCGGCATCAACGTGCACATGCCGGCCGCATCGGCGGCGCAGATCGCCCAGCCGTGGATCGACCTGGACACCCTGGCCGGCGCGTCGGTGGACCGCAACACGGTGGTGGCTGCGGTGCTGGCGCGGCTGTTGCCGGCGCTGGAAACCTTCGATGCGCAGGGCCTGGCCCCGTTCCTGCCGCGCTATGCCGAACTGGACCTGCTGCAGGGCAAGACCGTGCGCGTGGAGCAGGGCGGACAATGGCGCGAGGGCGTCGCGCTGGGGCTGGCCGAAGATGGCGCGCTGCGCGTGCGCATCGAAGGCGTGGAGCAGCATGTGCATGCCGGCGAAGTCAGCGTGAGGGCTCAATGAGCGATTGGTTGTTCGACCTGGGCAATTCCCGGTTCAAGTTCGCACCGTTGCAGGGCGCGCGCGCCGGCGATGTGCAGGCGTGGCCGCACGGTGCCGAGGCAATGCCCGCCGACGCGCTGCAAGCACTGCCCAGTGGCGGGGTGGCCTACGTTGCCAGCGTCGCGGCGCCCGCACTGACGCGCAGCATGCTGGCGATCCTGCAGGGCCGCTTCAGGCAGGTGCGGGTGGCACGCACGCAGGCACGCTACGCCGGGGTGCAGGTGGCGTACGCCGATCCGGAAAAGTTTGGCGTCGATCGCTTCCTGGGCCTGCTGGCCGTTGCCGAACGCGGCGAAGCGGTGGTGGTGGCCGGCGTTGGCACGGCATTGACCATCGATCTGCTCGACGCCGACGGGCTGCATCGCGGCGGCCGCATCGCGGCCTCGCCGACCACCATGCGCGAAGCGCTGCATGCGCGTGCGGTGCAGCTGCCGCCCACCGGCGGGGACTACAGCGAGTTCGCCAATGACACCGCCGATGCGCTGGCCTCCGGTTGCGATGGGGCTGCGGTGGCGTTGATCGAACGCAGCCGCGTGCAGGCGGCCGAGCTGCTGGGCAGCATGCCGACGCTGCTGGTGCACGGCGGCGGCGCGCCGGCCTTGATGCCGCTGCTGCGCGATGCGCACTTCCAGCCGGCGCTGGTACTCGACGGCCTGGCACGCTGGGCCGTGCACCAGCCTGCGGACGCAGGGTAGGATCCCCGCATGCTGACCCGTGCCCTGATCGTCGTGCTGGCCATCCTCAACCTGGGGGTGGCGTTGTGGTGGATGTTGCGTGGCGACCCGGTGCCGGCAGCGCCCGCGGCGACCACCGGGGTGGCGCAGCTGCAGTTGCTGCCGAGCACCGGTGCTCCACCGCCGCCGGCTACGGTGGCTGCGCCGCCGACCCAGGCGCTGGATGATGTGACGCCCGCGCCGAAGCCGACCCCGGTCGCAACGTCGTCTGCAGCGGCGACCGAGCCGGCTGTCGCCAGCGTGACCGCAGCGCCGACACCGACGCCTACGCCTGCGGCGGTACAACCCCCCCCTGCGTCGGCTGCCGTGCCTGCCGCGGTTCCGGCGCCGGCTGCCGCTGCGCCCGCCCAGTGCGTCAGCCTGGGCCCCTTCGCCGACCGTGCCGCCGCCCAGGCTGCACAGGCCAAGGCCGGCGCAGTGTTGCGCGGTGCCCGCCTGCGTGAGGTCGCCGATGCCGGTGCAACGCGCTACCGCGTGCTGCTGCCGGCCGCCGCCAGCCGCGAAGACGCCCAGGCCACGGTCAAGCGGATCATGGCCGCCGGCGTGAGCGACTACTACATCATTGCCCAGGGCGAAGAGACCAACGCCATCGCCCTGGGCCAGTACCGCAACCGCGAGGGCGCCGAACGTCGTATGGCCGCCCTCAGCGCCGCCGGCTTCAACGCCCGCATGGTCGCCAGCGGTGGGGATGGCAGCGCGCAGTGGTGGCTGGATGCGACCCTGGCCGAGCAGGCCGATGCCAGCGTGGTACGCCAACGCAGCGGCGCGGCGCAGCAGCGCTCGCTGGACTGCGCGCGGGTGCGCTAGAATTCGTGCTCCGCGACGGCCCCTGCCGCTCGCCGTGCCTTTGCCGGCATAGCTCAGTTGGTAGAGCAACCGCCTTGTAAGCGGTAGGTCCCCAGTTCGAATCCGGGTGCCGGCACCATCTCCCGCATCGCCCTTACGTCCCGACAGCGTCCGCTGGCGAGCGTTACTGCGTCTGCGCGTACCGATACGACAACAGCGACTTCACCAGGAACGTCACCTGGGCGGCCGAGCGCGCGTCCACGCGCATCACCGGCAGGCGGAAACCGGCCTCCAGCAGCGCCTGGCGCACGTCCGGCACCAGCAGCTCGGGGTGCTCGTCGGTGCGCGTGATGCCCACCGCCAGGCTGGCCTGCGGCGCGATCCGCGAGAACTCCTGCAGCAGTTCCACCGTCGAGGCGATCGGCTCGGGGTGGCGCGCGCTGACCAGCACGATCACCCCCAATGCGCCTTCGCAGACCATCGGCCACATGAAATCCAGATAGCGCTGGCCGGGCACGCCGTAGACGTGCAGCAGCTCGCCATCGTCCAGCTCGATGGAGCTGTAGTCCAGCGCCACCGTGGTCTCGACCTTGTCACCGTAAGCGTCTTCGCTCAGCGGCATCTCGGTGCTGACCGGCTCGACATCGGAGATCGCGCGGACCGCGGTGGTCTTGCCCGCGCCCATGCCTCCGACGAACACCAGCTTGTTGGCAGGCTGGCTCATGATGCCGCTCCCTGGAACAAGGTGAGGCCGAAGCGTCGCGCCACCCAGGAGAAGAAGCGAGAATCGGTGGTGTCGCCGCGGCGGTCGGAACGGGGCACGGGGGCCTCCTCGGTCAAGGCGAGGCCGCTGGCAAGGGCGGCCGAAAAGAGCAGCTGGGCGGTGTCGTGCGGTATGCCACAGGCACCGGCCAGCGCGGTAGCGCGCCACGGGCGGGCGTGCAGGCGGGCGATCGCCGGCAACCAGTGGCTGGGCACATCCTCGGCGTTGAGGTCCGGCCACTGGCGCAGCCGCAGCGAGGCCTGTCCGGCCGGTGCGGGCAGCAGTTCAGGCCGATGGCGGGCAATGCAGAAAAACAGCGCTTCGAACGAATGCCGCTGCGGCAGCCGATACGCATACTGATGCTCGAAGGTCTGCGCATCGATCGCGGTCAGCGACCAGGTCGCATCGTCCAGTTGCGCGGCCACCTCGGCCAGCGTGGTGGACGCGGGCAGGGCGATGCTGCGCGTGCCCGGGTCGACCAGCAGCGTCATCGCACCGCGTTGCAGCAGGTGCATGCCGGTCGGCGGCGCATCGTGCTGCGCCAACTGCAGCAGCAACGGCGTGCCCTGCGTCGACGCTGTCGCCTCCGGTGTGGCCAGCAGCAGCGTGGAAAGCTGTTCGTTGAGATCGCGGACGGTAGCGCCGTGCGGCAGTTCACCGCGTGCGCTGGCATCGAAGCGACGGGCGACGAGCAGCGTCGGCACGCCCTGCGCGCGCGCCTGGGCCAGCGCGTTGGCGCCGGCGACATGGTCCACGCCGATCACCAGCAGGTCCACGGCCTGCCCGGACCATGTTTGCAGGGTCACGTCCATGCGCTCGGCAAGCAGCAATGAGCTGGCCAGCTTGAGCCGGGTCTGGTGCAGCAGATCGAGCCCGATCGCGGCGATCTGGAAGGTACGGATGGGGGTTTTCATGGGGGTGCCAGAGCGGCCGGTCATCGCATGCCTTGGGCACGCTGCGGCGCGGAGATCCCGCGCGGCCTGCGCCGCACGGGACATGCATCGATCAGCTGAAGTCCAGGGTCTTTTCGAAGGCCTTCAGTTCGTGCCGCGACATCGCCAGGTTGGCCTTGGCGCGGTCCATGATCACGTACAGGAACAGCACCGGGTTGCTCTCCAGCGGGCGGATCAGGTGGTACTGGGTGCCCAGGCTGATCAGGATGTCTTCGATGCTGTCGGCCAGGCCCAACTGCTCGGCCACGCGGCGCTTGGTGCGCACCACGTCGGTGTTGCCGGCCGCGGCCAGTTCCAGGTTGATGTTGCCGCCGCCGACGGTGGCCAGGGCCATGCCGCTGTCACTGTCGACCAGGGCCGCGCCGACGAAACCGGCGACCGCGTTGAGCTTTTCCAGATTGAGATTGGACACGAAAATCCTTGTGAGTCAGGCAAAGAGGAAGACGGGCCGAAGACCCGCCCGAAGGCACTGCAGAAAGGGGACGATCAGGCTGCGCGGGCGCGCAGCACGGCTTCAAGGCGGGTAGCGCATTCGCGCGCGTGGAAAAGCAGCACGGCCATGTTCAACGCGTGCGCGCCGACGGCGGTGAGGGTCAGCGGCTTGTCGCCGTGGATCCGGATCAGCACCACGTTGCCCTGGCGCGTACAGATGGTGGCGTAGTCGGCTTCGCTCAACGCCAGTTCGCGCGAGACGGTCTCACCCAGGGTGAGGAACGAATTGGCCATCGCGGCCAGGCGGCGCCCATCCACGTCCAGCGCCGAATCCTCGGCGACTGCACGGCCATCGGCGGTGGAAAGCATCAACAGGGAAATGCCTGGCTCGCGTTCGCGCGCCTGCGCGAATGCGGCCTGGATGCGGTCGATGTCGTACAACTGTCGGGCCGGCTGGCTCTCGCCGCTGGCACTGCGGACAATCTGGTGAATGGTACTGCGCTGCACGTACTGCCCCCTGGCACACGACGAAACACGAACCAATCCGTAAGGGATTAGTCAATCAGTACTGCGAAGAAGTGTGAAATGTAGCACGGTATTTTTGCCTTCACGGGTAACGCAAGATGAACCGCGTGCGCGTCGAAGCCGGTGTCAAAGCATTGACGCGCAAGGCGTTCCCGCAGCGTCGCGATACGACGCTCAGTGACGCGCGGTGTCGCCGATGATCATGGGCAACCTGTCTGGCCTGCGTGGCCTGCTGCATCGCCGCGAGTCGTCCCGTCCCGGGCTGGCTAGACTGTGGCTCTTTTTCCGCATTTGCAGGAGGCACCCCATGGCCACGTATTCACTGGTTTCCCTGATCGGCGTTCCCACCGATATCGGGGCGGGCCATCGCGGCGCAGGCTTGGGGCCGGACGCCCTGCGTATCGCCGGGCTGGCCGAGGCGCTGACCGCCCGGGGCGTGGACGTGCGCGACCTGGGCAACCTGGACGGTCCGCGCAATCCGTGGACGCCGCCGGTGCAGGGCTATCGCCACCTGGACGAAGTGGTGGCCTGGAACCGCGCGCTGATGGACGCCACCTATGCCGAGCTGCAGGCCGGGCGCATGCCGATCATGCTCGGCGGCGATCACTGCCTGGGCATCGGCTCGATCACGGCGGTGGCGCGCTGGTGCCGCGAGCAGGGCAAGACCCTGCGCGTGCTGTGGCTGGATGCGCATTCGGACTTCAACACCAGCGAGGTGACACCGTCGGGCAATGTGCATGGCATGCCGGTGGCCTGCCTGTGCGGGCTGGGCCCGGACGCGCTCACCCGGCTGGGCGGTGACGCCCCGGCGATCCAACCGCAGCAGGTGCACCAGATCGGCATCCGTTCGGTGGACCAGGAAGAGAAGCGGCTGATCAAGCAGCACCAGGTAGATGTGTACGACATGCGCTACATCGACGAGGCCGGCATGAAGCGGACCATGGAAGCTGCGCTGCAGGGCATCGATGACAACACCCACCTGCACGTCAGCTTCGATGTGGACTTCCTGGACCCGAGCATCGCCCCGGGCGTGGGCACCACCGTGCCGGGTGGGGTCAATTACCGCGAGGCCCAGCTGGTGATGGAGATGATCGCCGACACCGGGCGCATGGGCTCGCTGGACATCGTCGAGCTCAATCCGCTGCTGGACAACCGCAACAGCACGGCGGTGCTGGCGGTGGACCTGGTCGAAAGCCTGTTCGGGAAGTCCACCTTGATGCGCGACTGATCGCCCGCCACGCGGCGCTTTCCGGCGCGTGGCTGAATGATCGCAGGCCGCGTTCACATTCGCTGCACGCCGCTCCCGCCAGATTGCATCCACGCGGCGGCAGTGCCGGAAACGGCCACTACGTCACCGCGATCAGGAAGAAGGGCCGCACTGCGCCGAGGGCGCGCGCGCGCCCATCTGACAGGTGGGACCGGATTCCGGTGTCGACGTAGATCAATTAGGAGAACCCCATGAAGCGTGTTATTGCACTGATGCTGTTGTCGATGTTCTCGGTGGCCATGCTGTCCGGCTGCAACACCGTTGCTGGTGCCGGCAAGGATGTGCAGAAGGCTGGCGAGAAGGTCGAAGACGCTGCCAAGACCAACTGATCGATTCGATCAGGCGTCAACGAAAAGGCCGGGTTTTCCCGGCCTTTTTCTTTGCGTCGCTTTTGCCTGCGCAGCCATGACCCATTCAAGCAGGTGAGCATCCGTTTCATGCGCGCTTGACCGTGTCCAAACGTCGACCGTTGCATTCTGTATCCACGGCGACGGTGCCGTTGCAATCAAGGATGCCAACCCATGAACAAAGACATCATTTCCGGCAAGTGGACCCAGCTCAAGGGCAAGGCGCAGGCCAAGTGGGGCGACCTGACCGACGACGATTTCAAGGTGGCCGAAGGCAATGCCGAGTACCTGGCAGGCCGTCTGCAGGAACGCTATGGCTGGGCGCGTGATCGCGCTGAATCCGAGGTCAAGGACTTCGAAAAAGCCATGCACAAGGATTATCCGGATTTCCACTGACGCCGCTTGACGCCGCGTAAGCGCGGCTCCTTCATCGGGCGTATGAAACACGACACGGGCCGCCTATGCGGCCCGTGTCGTATGTGCGGCTTTCCAACCCGGCCTTCAGCGCTGCGGTGGGTCGGGCACGTACTGCGATGGGAAGGCGCGGGGCGTTCCATCGCGGGGTTGCTGTACCGGCACGGGCAGGATGCCGCGCGCGGCGAGATTGCGCGCGCTGTCGTAGCGCACCTCCACCTGCTGGGCCGGCACCGCGCTGGCACGTTCGAAGGCGGTATCGCGCACGCGCGACGTTTCCCGCGCGCCGTGGCCGGTACCCAGGCGTTGGGCGGGTTCCGCCGCCGGTGACCGGATTGCGGAACCGGTGGTGGTGACGCTGTCGACGACGGCCGGGGCGGCGGCTTCGGCCGCATCGGCTTGCCCACGCAGCGCGGGCAGGCTGCGCCGCTCCACCGCCGGCGACAGGTCCCGCGCGACGGCGTTGGCTTCGCGGAACACCGCGATCCCGATCACCCCGATGTTGTCCGGGCGGCCGGTACGGCTGGCGTAGCTGCCCTGGGGCGAGGTGAACACGAACTGCGCCACTTCGTCCGACGATTTGCGCCAGCCGCTGATGTCCGCGGTCTGCCAGGGGTTGAGCACGTAGCCCGTCTGGCCGGGTGCGGCCACCTCGCCGGTGATCGCATTGAGGCCATCCACCGAGACCACCACCAGCACCCGCTCGGCGCTGCCATTGCGCAGCCGCACGCTGTAGCGGTGGCCCTTTTCCCCGGCGATCCAGCGCTGGGCGCCATCGCGGTACTGCGGCAGGGTGCTGCCGGCGTCCCGGTCGAGCACGGTCAGGTGGACCGGGCCGCGGTCGTACTCGGGGACGGGGCGGAAGCCGCACAGGGCCAGCACGGCGAACAGGGGCAGGATCAGGCGTTTCATGGCAGGGCTCCGCGATGGGGGTGACGGATTGAACGCGCCAGGCGTTGCAACGGGGTTGCGCCGGGGCAGGTAAACTGGCGCGGTTCACCTGTCCGTAATGATCCCCCACATGACTACCCGCGTTCTTACCGGCATCACCCCCTCCGGCACACCCCACCTGGGCAACTACGTCGGCGCCATCCGTCCGGCCATCGCGGCCAGCCAGGCGTCGGGCATCGAGAGCTTCTTCTTCCTGGCCGACCTGCACAGCCTGATCAAGGCGCAGGAGCCGGAGCGGACCCAGCGCTCGACCCTGGAAATCGCCGCCAGCTGGCTGGCGTGCGGGCTGGACGCGGAGAAGGTGTGGTTCTACCGGCAGAGCGACATTCCCGAAACCACCGAGCTGATGTGGTTCCTCACCGCGATCGCCAGCAAGGGCATCCTCAATCGCGCCCACGCCTACAAGGCGGCGGTGGACAAGAACCGCGAGGAGCAGCAGGACGAAGACGCCGGGATCAGCGCGGGCCTGTTCATGTACCCGGTGCTGATGGCCGCCGACATCCTGATTTTCAAGGCCAACCGCGTACCGGTGGGCCGCGACCAGATCCAGCACATCGAGATGGCGCGCGATTTCGCCCAGCGCTTCAACCATGTGTACGGCAAGGAGTACTTCCCGCTGCCGGAGGTGGTGATCGACGAGCAGGTGGCCACGCTGGCCGGCCTGGACGGTCGCAAGATGAGCAAGAGTTACCACAACACCATTCTGCTGTTCGCTCCGCGCGCGGAGCTGAAGAAGCTGGTGTTCGCCATCCTCACCGACTCGCGTGCACCGGGCGAGCCCAAGACCACCGAAGGGTCGGCGCTGTTCCAGATGTACCAGGCCTTCGCCAGTGCCGAGCAGACCGCCGCGTTCGCGCAGGCCTTCGCCGACGGCATCAGCTGGGGCGATGCCAAGCAGCAGTTGTTCGAGCGCATCGACGCCGAATTGACCCCGCTGCGCGAGCGTTACGAGGCGCTGATGGCCGAGCCGGAAAAGATCGAGGCGCTGCTGCGTCGTCGCGGCCAGCAGCTGCGCGAGCAGTATGCGATGCCGCTGCTCAAGGAGCTGCGGCATGCGGTTGGCCTGCGTGACCTCTCCAGCGCCGGCAACATCGCCGGTGATGCCGCCACCGAGACACGCGCCGCGCCGCCGCTGTTCAAGCAGTACCGCGAGAAGGACGGCCGTTTCTATTTCAAGCTGCTGGCCGGCGATGGCAGCCTGCTGATCCAGAGCGAAGGCTTCGATTCGCCGCGCGATGCCGGCCAGGTGATCGGCGTGCTCAAGCAGACCGCGCACGGCGACGGGCTGCAGAGCGAGCTGTTCAAGATCGAGGCCGAGGTGGAGACGGTGCTGGCCGCGCTGCAGGAATTGCGCGGGTAACATCGCCCGCCAGGTCATCCGCCCCCCCCCGGTAGTGCCGGCCGCTGGCCGGCTCCTCCCAATCCCAATTTCAACGTAGCGCCGGCCGCTGGCCGGGCTCCCGGCAAGGCCAGGTTCCATGCGCCGCCGGCTACAGCCGCCGCCACGGGTCCCAGCCACGATCGGTGAGGTCGCGTGGCATGATGCGGTCATCCTGAAGGGGAGACTGCGATGGCCTGGTTGTCGTTGTTGTTGTTCCTGCCCTGGTTCGCGCTGCTGGGTGCACTGTACTGGCTGTTCCCACGGCAGCCGCGCGATGCGGCGCGGCGCTGGTTCGATGGCCTCGCGCTGCTGCTGGCCTTGGTGCTGAGCATCGTGGCGATGCTGTGGGGTCACCACATCGGCGTGGTGCAATCCGATGCCGGGCCGATCTGGCGGCAGGTGCTGGCGGTGCTGTATGCCTACGGTGCGTTCCTGGCGGTGATGGTGGCGGCGATACTGCTGCGCACCGCGTGGCTGGCGCAGCGTGCGACCAAAGCCGCATCGAAGCCGGTGCACGGATCGTCCTAGAATGGTGGCGCAATCCGCCAGGGATGAACCGATGTCTTTCGACCCCAGCATCCACACCATCGACACCGCGTTCCAGCGCGACGATTTCGACGCGGCCTACCTGGTCGTGGAGAACGGCCGCGCGGCGTTCATCGATTGCGGCACCGGCCTGGCCGTGCCGGCGATGCTTGCGGCACTGAGCCGTGCGGGCCTGGCGCCCGATGCGGTCGACTGGTTGATCCTCACCCACGTGCACCTGGACCACGCCGGCGGCGCCGGACTGTTGATGCAGCAGCTGCCGAACGCGCGCCTGCTGGTGCATCCACGCGGCGCGCCGCACATGGTCGACCCCGCCCGGCTGATTGCCGGGGCCACCGAGGTGTACGGCGAAGCCGAGATCGCACGCAGCTACGGGCCGGTGCTGCCGGTGGCCGCCGAGCGCGTGGTGATTGCCGAGGACGGCCACCGCGTGGACCTGGCCGGGCGCAACCTGCTGTGCCTGCATACGCCCGGGCATGCGCGGCACCATCTGTGCGTGTGGGATGCGCGCAGCCGCGCCTGGTTCACCGGTGATACGTTCGGGCTGTCCTACCGCGAGCTGGACAGTGCGCGCGGCGCGTTCATCATTCCGACCTCTTCGCCGGTGCAGTTCGATCCGGAACCGCTGAAGCAGTCGATCGCGCGCATGCTCACCTTCGAACCGCAGGCCATGTTCCTGACCCATTACGGTCGCGTGGGTGACGTTACCAGGCTGGCCGCCGACCTGGTGGAGCAGATCGATGCGATGGTGCAGATCGGCCACCAGTGCGACGCGCGGCCGGACCGTCACCGCTGCCTGGTCGCCGCACTTTCCGCGCTGTACCTGGAGCGCGCGCAGGCGCATGGCTGCCCGCTCGATGACGCGGCGGTGACCCAGGTGCTGGCGATGGACATCGAGCTCAACGCGCAGGGCCTGGCCTGCTGGCTGGACCGCGACCGCCGGTAGAGGCGCGCGGTCATGCAGGTGTCACGTTACACTCGCAGGCCCCTGATTTCCGTCCTGGTGTCTGCCGTGAATCCGATGCGCATGCTGCTGCTGTCGTCCTGCCTGTTCGTGGGCGGCCTGGCCCACGCGGCCAATGACCTGCCCGGCGGCGGCATCGATCCGGACGCGCTGTCGCGGCACGTGCGCATCCTGGCCTCGGACGCGTTCGAAGGCCGCGCGCCGGCCAGCCCGGGCGAAGAGCGCACGGTCCAGTACCTGATCGAAGAGTTCAGGAAGTCCGGCCTGCAGCCCGGTGGCATGGACGGCAGCTGGGTGCAGCCGGTGCCGATGGTGCGCGCGCAGGTGGACGGCGCGGTGCGCGCGCAGCTGCGCCAGAAGGGCAAGGCTCGCGCGCTGACCAACGGCGAGGACGTGACGCTGCAGAGCCTGCGCCCGCAGGAGGCGGTGGACATCAAAGACGCGCCGCTGGTGTTCGTCGGTTACGGCATCGATGCGCCCGAGCGCCACTGGGACGACTACAAGGGCGTGGACCTGCACGGCAAGATCGCGGTGGTGCTGATCAACGATGCTGACTTCGAGGCCACCCAGCCCGGTGCTTTCGATGGCAAGGCGGTGACCTATTACGGCCGCTGGACCTACAAGTTCGAGGAAGCCGCGCGGCGTGGCGCGCAGGGCGTGCTGATCGTGCATGAAACCGCCCCCGCCGCCTATGGCTGGGCCACGGTGAAGAGTTCGGGCACCTCCCCGCTGTTCGACATCGAGCGCACCCGCGAGCAGGCGCTGGCCCAGCACGTGCCGGTGCGCGGCTGGATGCAGCGCAGCCTGGCCGAGCAGTTGTTCCGCGATGCGGGCCTGGATTTCGATGCCGAGAAGCGCAAGGCCATGACCCCGGCGTTCAAGCCGGTGGCGTTGGGCGATGCGCGGCTGTCGGTCAACTTCAAGCTCAAGCGCGAGCAGGTGGTCACCCGCAACGTGGTGGCCAAGCTGCCCGGTGGTGCGCACGCCGATGAAGCGGTGATCTTCTCCGCGCACTGGGATGCATTCGGTATCGGCCAGCCTGACGCCCGGGGCGACCGCATCCGCCGCGGCGCGATCGACAACGCCACCGGCGTCGCCACCGTGCTGGAACTGGGCCGGGTATTCGCCGCCGGTCCGCAGCCGCAGCGCACGCTGTACTTCGTGGCGCTTACCGCCGAAGAAAAAGGCCTGCTGGGTGCCAGCTACTACGCCGCGCACCCGCTGGCGCCGCTGGACAAGACCGCTGCGGTGATCAACATCGAGATGTTCAGCCCGGATGGCCCCACCCGCGACATCGCCTCCTGGGGCAAGGGCCGGGTGTCGCTGGAAGGTGACCTCGAGCGCGTGGCCAAGGCCCGCGGCCGCAGCTATTCGCCCGACCCGAACCTGGAGGCCGGCTTCTTCTACCGCGCCGACCATTTCGCCTTCGCCCGTCTGGGCGTACCGGCCATCACCATCGGCCCGGGCCTGGACATGCTCGAGGGCGGGGTGGAGAAGGGCCGTGAACTGCGCGATGCCTACTTCGCCGCGTGCTACCACCAGGCCTGCGATGCCTGGACGCCGAGCTGGGACGCCAGCGGCCACGCCGCCGACACCCTGCTGGTCTACGACCTGGGCGCGGAACTGGCCAACAGCCGCCGCTGGCCCACCTGGGAAGACGGTTCGGAGTTCCGCGCCGAACGCGAAAAGACCGAATCCGCGCGCCGCTGACGGGTACGGTCACCGCACGGCCACCGCCCGAGCGGTGGCCGTGCGCCGCGTATTACGTACGCGTACCGTCCAGCCAGTTGGGGCCCTTGTTCTTCAGGAAGAACACGTAGACCACCAGCGACACCGCGATCACCGCGGTGACGTAGATGGCGAACGAATTGACGTGCCCGGTCTTCAGCGCCGCCTGGTACAGCAGCGGCGCGGTGCCACCGAACAGCGAGTTGGCCACCGCATAGCCAAAGCCCACGCCGAGCGCACGCACATGGGTGGGGAACAGCTCGGCCTTCACCACGGCATTGATCGAGGTGTAACCGGTGAGGATCACAAAGCCGATGGCCAGCACCACGAAGGCCATCAGCGGATCGTGCTGGTTGGGCAGGGCGGTGACCAGGTAGTAGCTGTAGAGCACGCCACCGACGCCGAAGAACACCAGCAGGCTCTTGCGCCCGACGATGTCCGACAGCCAGCCGCCGATCGGCTGCAGCACCATCAGGAAGGTCAGCACGCCCAGGTTGAGCAGGGTGCCGGTCATCACGTCATCGCCGGCGAAGGCGCTCTGGATCATCTTCGGCCCGTTGACCGAGTAGGTGTAGAACGCCACGGTGCCACCGGCGGTGATCAGGAAGCACAACAGCAGCGGCCGCCACTGGTGCACGAACAGCTCATACATCGAGCCGGAGGCCTTGGCGCGTCCTTCCTTGGCTGCTTCGATGGAGTCTTCGCCCAGCGACTCGTCCATCGTGCGGCGCAGCCAGAACACCACAATGGCCGCGATGCCGCCGATGCCGAAGGCGATGCGCCAGCCCCATTCGGAGATCTGCGGCTTGTCCCAGAAGCTGAGCATGCCCAGCAGGGTCAGCTGCGCCAGCACGTGGCCACCGACCAGGGTGACGTAGTGGAAGGAAGACAGGAAACCGCGCCGGCCCGGAATGGCCGCTTCGGACATGTAGGTGGCGCTGGTGCCGTACTCGCCGCCGGTGGCAAAGCCCTGCAGCAGCCGTGCGAACAGCAGGATCACCGCCGCCCAGATGCCGATCTGCGAGGCGGTGGGGGTGATGGCGATGAGGAACGAACAGCCGGCCATCACCGTCACCGACACGGTGAGGGCCAGGCGGCGGCCGTAGCGGTCGGCGAAGCGGCCGAAGTACCACGCCCCGATCGGGCGCATCAGGAAGGTGGCGGCGAAGATCGCCCAGACGTACATGGTGGAGTTCTTGTCGGCGGCCGAGAAGAACTGCGATTCGAAATAGACCGCGAACACCGAGTAGACGTAGACGTCATACCACTCGACCAGGTTGCCGGCCGAGCCTTTGAGGGTGTTGGAGATCGAGCGCCGCAGCGCGGCACGCTCGGGGTGGGCGGCGGCGGAGGTGGAAGTGCTCATGCTGGGAGGGTGTCCTCACGGAAATCGTTGCGGGTGGGGAAGGTGCCCGGAAAAGGCGCCCTGGCGCCGGGTACCCTCCTGGCACCACGGCGCATGGGCATGAGGGTAACCATTTCCCGGCAGAGAAAACGTGAGCGGAAACAGCGTGCCATCGCGTTGGGGTGCTCCCTGACGGCGCGGTGGCCTAGAATCTCGGTTCCCCCGGATGGTGGTGTGCCATGTCTTCACCCGAACCCTCAGCGGCTGCTCCCCGGAGCGGCCTTGTCGTACTGGCCCTGTTGCTGGTGTACGTGGTCTGGGGGTCCACCTACCTGGGTATCCGGCTGGCGCTGGAAGGTGGCGCGCTGCCGTTGACGATGGTGTCCGGCGCGCGCTTCATCCTTGCCGGCTCGCTGATGTATGCGGTGCTGCGCTGGCGCGGGATGGCCGCGCCGACCCGGCGCCAGTGGCGCAACCTGGCGATCATGGGCCTGACCATGCTGGTGCTGGGCAACGGCATGGTGGTGCTGGCCGAGCGAACGGTGTCCTCGGGCCTGGCTGCCACGGCGGTGGCCTCGGTGCCGCTGTGGATGGCGCTGTTCGGCGCGCTGCGCGGCCAGCATGCCAGCCGTGGTGAATGGCTGGGCATCGCGATCGGTTTCCTGGGGGTGGTCTGGCTCAACGCCGGCAGCAGCCTCACCGCCTCGCCGCAGGGATTGATCCTGCTGCTGGTGGCGCCGATCGGCTGGGCGTTCGGTTCGGTCTGGGCGCGCGGTCTGGACCTGCCCACTCCCTTCATGACCGCGGCCGGGCAGATGCTGTGTGGCGGGGTGATGCTGGTGGTGCTGGGCCTGGTCACCGGCGAGCGGCCGACCACATGGCCGAGCATGGACGGGCTGCTGGCGGTGGCCTACCTGTGCGTGTTCGGCTCGATCGTCGCGTTCACCGCCTATGTGTGGCTGCTGCACAACGTGCGCCCGGCGCTGGCGGCCAGCTACGCCTACGTGAACCCGGTGATCGCGGTGATTCTGGGCGCGATCATCGGCCATGAGCACTTCGGCGGGCATGACCTGCTGGCGATGGCGGTGATCCTGGCCGGCGTGGTGGTGCTGACCCTGGCGCGGACGCGCGCGAAATGAGCGCGGTGCCGCAGCACAGCCTGCAGGAACAGCGCCGCGGGTTTGCGATCACCGCCTTCACCTTCACCCTGTGGGGGCTGGTGCCGGTGTACTGGCACCTGCTCAAGGCGGTGCCGTCGCAGCAGATCATCGCGCACCGGATCATCTGGAGCACGGTGCTGGTGGTGGCCTGGCTGCTGCTCAGTGCGGGCACCGGTTGGTGGAAGCAGATCGCGGCGCAGAAGCGCGCGCTGCCGACGCTGGCGCTGAGCAGTCTGGCGATCGCGTTCAACTGGGGGCTGTACATCTGGGCGATCAACGCCGGGCATGTGATCGAAACGAGCCTTGGCTATTTCATCAATCCGCTGGTGAGCGTGCTGCTGGGCGTGGTGGTGCTGAAAGAGCGCCTGCGCGGGTTGCAATGGCTGGCGGTGGGATGCGCGGCGGTGGGGGTGGCCTGGCTGACGATCGATGCGGGGACGCCGCCGTGGATCGCGTTGGGGCTGGCCTGTTCGATCGGGTTGTACGGGCTGCTGCGCAAGCTGATTTCGGTGGACCCGGTGGCGGGGTTGGGGGTGGAGAGTCTGTATCTGTTCCTGCCGGCGATCGGGTTTGCGCTGTGGAGCGAGGGCGGTCACGGCGGCGGGTTTTTCGGGGGGTGGGGCTGGAAGAACGATGCGCTGCTGATTCTGGGCGGGGCGGTGACGGCGCTGCCGTTGATCGGGTTTGCCTACGGGGTGAAGCGGATTCCGTTGTCGCTGGTGGGGATTCTTCAGTACATCGCGCCGAGTCTGGGGTTGCTGTTGGGGGTGTTCTTCTTCCGCGAGCCGTTTGATGCGGGCAAGGCGATTGGGTTTGCGGCTATCTGGGTGGGGTTGTTGCTGTTTGTCGGGGACAGTGTCTGGCGGTCGCGGCGGGGGTGAGGGGTGGGTTTTTTTTTAGAAGCTTGAGAGCTTGAGAGCTTGAGAGCGCGAAGCCTTGGTTGGCGCGCGCATCTTGGTGGGCGGGGGTGTGTGGGTTCGCGGGACACGCCGCAAGTACGTCCCTGTAGGCTCGCGTACGCCATCCATGGCGTACGACGGTCCCGCGAACCCACACACCCCCACCCTGGATAGTTGGCTGGTGGTCTTGGCAACTCAACGCAACGCGAAGCGATGTCTGGTGAATGGTTCGTTGCATGAAGGTGTTGCGGATTGTCGTTCGTTGCGCGCCGATGAACTGTCCAGGGGCGGGTGCGGGTGGGGGTGCGGGACCGTCGTGCGCCATGGATGGCGCACGTCGAGCCCCCATGGATGGGTTCACGGCGTGTCCCGCGCCCCCGCCCGTACCCGCCCGGCACGTGCAGGCACGCACTCGCGGATGTCGATCTGCCTGATGCATAAAAAAAGACGGCGCCCGAGGGCGCCGTCTTACTTCCATTCAACGGCTTGGAGAGAGTAAGCCGTCGATCAGAAAGGGGGGATCAGGCGGGCCTGATCAGAAACGCTGCTGGTACTTCATGTACATGTAACGGCCGATGTCGAAGCCACCGTAGTAGGTGAAGCTGCTGTTTGGCTGGCTGTACATGATCGGGCCCTGGTGGTCGAACACGTTGTTGATACCCATCGACACCGTGCCGTTCCACGGCAGGATGTAGCGCATCTGGATATCGTGGAAGGTGTTCGAACCCACCTTGTTGATGCCCTGGTTGCCCGTGTACGGCGAGCTGAAGCCCGGGTTGCTGCACTCGGTCGCGTAGGCGCAGTTTTCCTGCATGCTCGAGTAGTAGCGTGCCGTCCAGCCCAGGCCGAAGTTGCCGTACTGCCAATCCAGGTTCAGGTTGGAACGCACGCGGAAGTTGCCTTCCCAGCCAGCGTACTGGCGCACCGGCGTGGTGTCGGCGTTGTCGTTCTTGCGTTCCAGGTAATCCACGTACGTGGTGTTCCAGGACACGGAGAACTTGCCGATCGCTAGCTCCGGCAGACGGTAACGCACGGCGATGTCGTAGCCCGCGGTTTCCTGGTAGCCGGCGTTGAGCAGCGTGCGGTCCAGCGCGCTGACCTGGCCGATCGTCTTGCCCGACTTGGAACGGGTGAAGCGGTTGCACGCCGCGTCCACGCCCTGCACGTAGCACTGGTTGAGCATGTCCGTGGCCGACTCACCGACGATCACGTCGTTGATGCGGATCTTCCACCAGTCCAGGCTCAGGTCCAGGCCCGACACGAACTCCGGGCTGTACACCAGGCCCACGGTCCAGGTCTTGGCGGTTTCCGGCTTCAGTGCCTCGTTGGAGCCGGAGGTGAAGTCGGTGCCACCCTGCTGGCCCGGCACGGTCGCCGGATTGCCATCGGCCGCCAGCTGGCGGAAGTTGGCCGGCACGCCGCCGGCGCGGCAACGTGCCTGCACCTGCGCGTTGTTGGCCGCGGCACCAAAGGTGGTGTCGCACGGATCGGTGTACGAATCACGCGTGGTGACCGTGCCGCCGTACAGGTTTTCCACCGTCGGCGCGCGGAAGCCGGTGCCGTAGGTGGCGCGCACCAGCAGGCTGTCGATCGGCTTCCACTTCAGGCCGAACTTGGTGTTGGTGGTCGAACCGAAGTTGTTGTAGTCCGAGTAACGGCCGGCCACGTCCAGCGACAGCTCGCGGGCGAAGGCCATGTCGGCCAGCAGCGGCACCTGCAGTTCCAGGTAGGCTTCGTTGAGCGCGTAGTCGCCACGGGTCGGCTGGCCGCTGGTGCCGGCGATCTGGCCGTTGCGCACCATCAGGTCCGGGTCGTAGCTGGCTTCTTCGCTGCGGTGCTCGAAGCCCATCGCGCCCATGATGTCACCGGCCGACAGGCTGAACAGCGAGCCGGAGATGTTCGCGCTGGCCACCTTGGTGGTGCTCTGCATCTTGTCGGTGAAACGGGTGAACAGGTAGTCCTGCACGTCCTGGTTGCCCAGCGCGCCCGGGCCGGTGTAGCCCATCGGGGCCAGCGGATTCCACGGCGTGCAGCCGGCGATCACGTTGCCGACGCTGCCGCAATGCGCAACGCCCTGGCCATCGATGAACGACGGACCGACCGACTGGTTGACGTTCGGCTGGTACATGCTGCCCGTACCGATGCGCTCGCCTTCGTTGCGGTTGTACATGTAGCTGACGTTCCAGTCCCAGTACCGCGAACCGGTTTCGAAGCTGCCTTCCACGCCCACGCTGGCACGCTTGGTGGTCAGGTTGTTCTCGGTGCCGCGCGGCAGTTCTTCGGTGCGGTGCGCGAAGGCAACGTCACGGCCGAACGGGTTGAACGCGCTGTCCTTGGACAGCAGCGCACGCCCGCCGGTGCTCTGGTACGGGTAGCCGGCCAGCTGCTTGGTGGATTCGCGCTCGGTGTACAGCGCGTCGGCCACCAGGCGCAGGTTGTCGTTGATCGAGAAGCCACCGTTGGCGAACACCGACTTGCGCTGCAGACCGGTGAGCAGGCTCATGTTGGTCTTGGTGTTGGAATCGTTGGCCTTGTCGGCCGGCACGAAGTTGCCCAGCACGGTCGGGTCGCCGCCCGGGCCCACGCTGAGGTTCTTGCCGTCGACGGTGGCATAGCCCCACGGGGTGACGCCGCTCAGGCCGTCGGTCGGGTGGCGCGGGCCGTTCGGGTAGGCGGTGAAGTCACGCGCGCCGCCCAGGATCGGATCTTCGTCGGAGTATTCGCCGCCGACGGTGACCCAGCCACGGTCGAAGGTCTTGCCGAAGGTGGCGCTGTAGCTGGTCTTCTGGCCGTCGCCTTCGCTGTACTGGCCGACGTAGGCGTTGACTTCAGCGCCATCGAAATTCTTGCGGGTGATGATGTTGACCACGCCGGCGATGGCGTCCGAGCCGTACAGGGCCGAGGCGCCGTCGGTCAGCACTTCCACGCGGTCCACGATCGAGGAGGGGATCGAGGCCAGGTCGGAGTAACCGGCGGCACTGACGCCCATGCGGCGGCCGTCGATCAGCACCAGGCTGCGTTCCGGGCCCAGGTTGCGCAGGCTGACGTACATGCCGCCGAAGTCGCGGCCGGACTCCAGCGAGTTGGCGCGGCTCATGCTCGGCGCACCGGCCGCGGTGACGTCCTGCAGGATGTCGGCGACGTTGACGTAGCCCTTCTTTTCGATCTCGGCGCGGTTCAGCGCGACGACCGGCTGGGCGCTCTCGACGCTGGCCTGGCGGATGCGCGAGCCGGTGATTTCAATGCGATCCAGATTGGTGGTGCCGTCATTGGCGGTCTGGGCGAAGGCAGGGGCACTGCAGCTGGCGACAAGCGCGATGGCAATCGCGTTGCGCAGCGGGTGGGTCTTCAAATACATCCGTGCGATTTCTCTTTCTCGTAAAAAACAAGCGCCCTTGCGGGCGGCGTGGGGACAACATCACGACGCGGGGGGCGGGAGTCTAATGACTTTTCAAATTTTTTACTTTCATCTGAAAGCATAAAAACCGCTAAAAATGAACGTTCGCTGACAAATTCGCGGGTCGGCGAACAATCTTTTTTCAATGCGCGACAGTACGTGCACTGCCCATCGCGTCGATACAGGCAGAGGCACCGATAACGGCGATGGTGCGGTCAACTTGAGTGCACGCGGATGTGCATCGAAGGGAAGCGTTCAGTGTGTGCCGATCGTGCGCGAAAAAATTTCCGCTCACTTCCGCGTGGTGCGCATGAAGTTCGCTGTGACTCTTCCAGGTGCGGCCATTGGTGGGTCGGGCGCCGGGCTCCCATACCCTTTCCGGCGACGCCCCCGACCACGGAGCGGCCCCCTCCTTTATTTTGCCTCCA